>NZ_JBMPPK010000016.1:0-184854 GCF_049339405.1 Undibacterium sp. Tian12W | reverse complement strand
CCATAGACACTTGAGTACCGACAGTCTGAACTCTACATCGTATTTACCAGGCACCTGCTTTTTTGCTAATCCTGATACACCATGGAGACGATGTAAATTTACCCAGTGCACTATCACCGAATGATGGAGACCATGCTCATCAGCAAGCGCTCTATATCCTCCTTTATGAGCAAGATACTTCCGCACTATTTTCAACTTGAACTGCTCGTCGTATTTAGTCATGAAAAAACCCCAAAAGTTGGTGTCCAACTTTTGGGGTTCAGTTCAATGCACTGGTGGCTTTTTTTGGAATGACAGTTTGTTTTACAGGTCTATTTTGTTGCCGACCTTCTCACACCTTCAGCAAACCCAGGATGGATTGCAATTCATCCCTGATCTGATGCAAATTCACTGGCTCTTCAACAGGCTCATTGGATGCCGATTCCGCATGGCCACCATTGACGTTGAGTTTGTTTCTCGCGCCATTGATGGTAAAGCCCTGCTCATATAATAATTCGCGGATACGGCGTATCAGCAACACTTCATGATGTTGATAATAACGACGGTTACCGCGACGCTTGACTGGCTTCAGTTGCGTAAATTCCTGCTCCCAATAGCGCAGGACATGCGGTTTGACGCCACACAATTCACCAACTTCGCCTATCGTAAAATACCGCTTGGCCGGAATAGGCGGCAGTACAAAAGACTCAATCTTGATTTCAGTCATGGAAAATATCAGGCAGCATGGGCAAGAGGTTGATTACCGACATCGTCGACCATGCCTTTGAGTTTCTGGCTGGCATGAAAAGTGACGACACGACGTGCAGTAATAGGAATTTCTTCACCGGTTTTAGGGTTGCGACCAGGGCGTTGCGGCTTGTCACGCAACTGGAAATTGCCAAAGCCGGACAACTTGACGGCCTCACCCCTTTCCAGTGCATCACGGATTTCATCAAAAAAAGTTTCGACCATATCCTTGGCTTCACGCTTGTTCAAACCTACATGTTCAAACAGGAGTTCGGCCAATTCTGCCTTGGTCAAGGTAGGCAATTCCTTTTCCGCCTGTGACCGCGCCCGGGCTTCCTGCATTGCGCGATTCAAATCAGCATCCAGCACCGATTGGAACTCGGCGGAAATCACATCATTCATTTCGAAACTCTTCTCAATTAATACTAACAATTACAGACAAGATCAACGCAGTTTGGCAGCAAATTGCTGACTCGCAGCTTGCACCAGGGCTTGCATTGCAGCCTCCACTTTATCGTCTTGCAGCGTACTTTGAGTATCTTGCAAGCTAAAGCGGAAAGCAAGACTTTTCTCATCTGCTTCCAGACCTTTTCCACGATATTCATCAAACAAAACAAAGCCTTGCACGATTTTACATGCTTCGTTCTGCTGCGCTTCCTGCTTGAAAACATCCAGTAGATTTTGCACTACAACTGTCTGTTTGACAACTAGCGCCAGATCGCGGGTGACTGCCTGAAACTTGGATATTTCCTGATATGAGGGCACTTGCACTTGTTGCAAGGCTGTCACATCAACTTCAAATACTACTGGCGCCAAAGGCAGGTCATATTTTTGCTGCAGGCGCGGGTGTAACTCACCAATAAAGCCAATGACTTTGCCATTAAATTCTATGTTTGCACTGCGTCCAGGATGCAGGGCGACATGCTCATTCTTGACGAAGCGCAAAGAGCCAGGTGCAAATAAGGCTTCGAGGTCAGCCTTGATATCAAAGAAATCAACGTTGCGGGTATCCTGCCCCCACTGCTCTTCTGCTACCGGGCCATAGGCCAGCGCAGCCAGGCGTTTAGGCTGATGATAGCCAGCCACTTCCAGCGGGCCATCCTGCACGCCCGCATCCTGCAGATACACTGCGCCGATTTCAAAAATACGGACGCGGTTCAGTTTGCGGTTCAGGTTATAACGGGTATTCGCTACCAGGCTACCTATCATGCTGGTACGCATGACACTCATCTGGCTGGCGATAGGATTGAGCAGTTTGACTGGCGCATCATTGCCAGCAAAATCTTTTTCCCATGCTTCTTCAACGAAGCTGTAATTCACGACTTCCTGATAATCCTGGTCAGCCACAAGGCGACGCACAGCAAACAGTGAACGCTGGTTTTCTGGTGCGATCAGCATGGCATTGGCAGCTACTGGCGGCAATGCAGGGATATTTTCAAAGCCATATACACGCGCTACTTCTTCGATCAGATCTTCTTCGATTTCTATGTCGAAGCGATAAGACGGCGGTGTCACCAGGAACTCACCTGGTTGCTGAGTGAACTGCAAACCCAGGCGGGTGAAAATATCAGCAATCCTGGCATCATCCAAAGCAACGCCAATGACTTTCACAGCACGTGCAGTACGCAGCTTGACTGGCGGACGCTGTGGCAGGTTGACGATCTGGTCATCAACCGGCCCCAGCTTGACTTGCTCAGCACCACCACAAATCTCAACGATCAGGGCACTGATGCGCTCTATATGTTCGACGATGGAAGCAAAATCGACGCCGCGCTCAAAGCGATGAGCAGCATCTGTAGAGAAGTTGAAACGACGGGCGCGACCCTGTATCGCTTGCGGCCACCAGAAGGCGGCTTCCAGATAAATATTTTGCGTGTCCAGTGTTACGGATGTGGAATCACCGCCCATGATACCGGCCAGGGATTCGATCTCTTTATCATCAGAAATAACACCAACCCAGTCATCCACTTCAACCGTATTACCGTTCAAGAGCTTCAGCGATTCACCGGCCTTGCCCCAGCGCACTTCCAGGCCGCCGTAGATTTTGTCCAGATCAAACACGTGGGAAGGACGACCGAGTTCCAGCATGACATAGTTGGAAATATCGACCAGTGCAGAGATAGGACGCTGACCACTACGTTCCAGTCTTTGCTTCATCCACTCCGGTGTCGCAGCACGGGCATTGACACCACGGATAACACGACCGGCAAAACGGCCACACAGGTCAGGCGCGCTGACTTTAACCGGCAAAACTTCTTGCAAAGTCACTGGCAGCACAACTGCCTCCGGCAATTGCATGGCCGTACCAGTCAGGGCAGATACTTCACGCGCCACGCCGAGCAACGACAGGCAATCTGCCTTGTTCGGTGTCAGCTTGATGGTGAATTTCAGGTCATTGAGTTGATAGTAATCACGGAAATTCTGGCCGACTGGTGCATCCGATGGCAAGTCCATCAGGCCACCGTGGTCTTCCGACAATTTTAATTCACGGGCAGAGCACAGCATGCCGTAGGATTCAACACCGCGCAGCTTGCCTATCTTGATTTCAAATGGTTTGCCATCTGCGCCAGGTGGCAGGATGGCGCCCACCATGGCGCATGGCACTTTCATGCCTACGCGTACATTCGGTGCGCCGCAGACGATGTTGAGCAAGCTGCCTGTGCCTACATCAACCTGGCAGACATTGAGCTTGTCAGCATCTGGATGCTTGGCGATTTCGCGGATTTCCGCGACGACGACATTATTAAATGGCGGAGCAACCGGCTCCACCTGTTCGACTTCCAATCCCGACATGGTGAGCAGATGGGACAACTCGTCCGAAGACATCTTCGGATCGACCATGGTACGTAGCCAGTTTTCAGAAAATTGCATAATTCAGCCGTCTAATGTTGGATGCAGGGCGCGATGCGCCACTCAAAAATTCAGGGATGCGCTGTGTAATTCTTTTAGTTGAATTGCTTCAGGAAGCGCAAATCGCCTTCGTAGAACAGGCGCAAATCATTGACGCCATAACGCAGCATGGTCAGGCGTTCGAGACCAGAACCAAAGGCGAAGCCTATGTATTTTTCCGGGTCCAGGCCCATGTTACGCACTACGCTAGGATGCACCTGGCCAGAGCCGGACACTTCCAGCCAGCGGCCTTTCAAAGGGCCACTGCCAAAGGCGATATCGATCTCGGCAGAAGGCTCAGTGAACGGGAAATACGATGGGCGGAAACGCACCTGCAAATCGTCGGTCTCAAAGAAAGCTTTGACGAAGTTCAGATAGACACCTTTGAGGTCAGCAAAGCTGATGTCTTCAGCAATCCACAAGCCCTCTACCTGATGGAACATCGGGGAGTGCGTGGCATCGCTATCGACACGATAAGTACGACCAGGCGCAATGACCTTGATCGGTGGTTTGTTCATGCGTGCATAACGCACCTGCATTGGGCTGGTGTGGGTACGCAGCAATAATTGTTTGCCCTGGCTATCTTTGCCATCGACATAAAAGGTGTCCTGCATCGAGCGTGCAGGATGGTTTTCCGGGCTATTGAGCGCAGTAAAATTGGTCCAGTCCGTTTCGATTTCGGGGCCGTCTGCCACGTCAAAACCGATAGAACGGAAGATTTCTTCAACACGCTGCCAGGTACGCATGACAGGGTGGATACCACCAACGCCACGGCCACGGCCAGGCAAGCTGACATCGATCGCTTCGGCATTCAGGCGTGCCTGCATTTGCGCATTCGCCAGGGCATCGCGTCTTTCAGTCAGAGCTTCTTCTATCTGTACTTTGGCAGCATTGATCACTGCGCCCTGTACTTTTTTTTCCTCTGGTGGCAATTTACCCAGACTTTTCATCTGTTCTGTAATCTGACCACTCTTACCAAGGTAAAGCGCTTTCGCGTTCTCTAATGCTGCAGCATCATTTGCTGCCAGAAAATCAGCACGTGCCTGGCTGACGATTTGATCTAAAGGGTTCATGCCTTGTTCCCGCTTACTGTGAAGCTGAAATAATGATCTGAAAACAAAACGGGGCATAGGATTCAACCTCTGCCCCGCTTGATATTTGCAACTGGCTTGCGCCAGTCACTACGACTCACTGATTGCGATCACTAATGTGATTAAGCAGCCAGGTTAGCTTTGACTTGATTAACAATCGCAGCGAATGCTGGTTTGTCAGTCACAGCCATGTCAGCCAGTACTTTACGGTCGAGTTCAATTGCGGCTTTTTTCAGGCCGTTCATAAACACGCTGTAAGTCAGGCCATGCTGGCGAGCCGCTGCATTGATACGTGTGATCCACAAAGCGCGGAATACACGTTTCTTGTTGCGGCGATCGCGGTATGCATATTGACCAGCGCGCATAACTGCTTGCTTGGCAATACGGAATACCTTACTACGACGACCACGGTAACCTTTAGCAAGGTTGAGAACTTTCTTATGACGGGCACGAGCTGTAACCCCACGTTTTACTCTAGGCATAATAACTCCTTAAATAATGAGTATGAGGTTAAGCTGTTGGCATCATGCGCATGACGGATACCATGTTGGTGTCATGAACACCGACGGAACCGCGCAATTGACGTTTGTTCTTGGTAGTTTTCTTGGTCAGAATGTGACGTTTGAAAGCTTGACCGCGTTTAACGGTACCACCTGGACGGACGCGGAAGCGCTTCTTGGCGCTGCTTTTCGTCTTCATTTTTGGCATAGTACTATCTGTCTTTTAAGACAGCTCCACTTTTATATGATGGTAGGTGGCAGCAACAATCGCTACTCTTGGATGCCTACTTCTCACTTATTGTGACTCATCCTGAGGATGAGTCTTTCGTAATGCGCGCAATGCGTGCCTCACAAACCTGCTCAAGAAACACAGAAAATAAGCAAAACTTATTTCCTGTTATTTCTCATTATTTCTTTTTCTTAGGTGCCAGAATCATGATCATCTGACGACCTTCCATCTTTGGAAACTGCTCGACCTGGCCATACGGTTCCAGATCAGCCTTCAAACGCTCCAACATACGCATGCCGATTTCCTGATGCGCCATTTCACGACCACGGAAACGCAGTGTGATTTTAGTCTTGTCGCCATCATCCAGGAACTTGGTCAGATTACGCAATTTGATATTGTAATCACCATCATCTGTACCCGGACGGAATTTGACTTCCTTGACCAGAATGACTTTTTGCTTCAGCTTGGCTTCGTGAGCTTTCTTCTGCTCCTGGTATTTGAACTTGCCGTAGTCCATCAAACGGCAAACTGGCGGCTGCGCCGTCGGCGCTATTTCCACCAAATCAACATTGGCCTCTTCCGCCAAGCGGAAGGCTTCACCCAGTTTTACGATGCCCAGAGGCTCGTTCTCAACGCCGGATAAGCGCACTTCTGGCGCTGTAATTTCACCGTTGATGCGATGTGACTTGTCAGTAGCTATTGCAGTTTCCTTCGAAAATAATAATAAAAGGCTATGCAGCCCTGTTTAAAACAGGGTCGCTGCTAATCTGTTAAACCTTGGTTTCAACTTCGTTTTTCAAACGAGCTATAAAGGCGTCCAGAGGCATTACCCCCAGATCCAGATTGCCACGCGTACGCACAGCCACTGTATTGGCATCCCTCTCTTTATCGCCTATCACGAGGATATATGGCAGTTTTTGAATGGAATGCTCGCGTATTTTATAGGTAATTTTCTCATTACGCAAATCAGTATTTACTCTAAACCCTTGTTTCTTCAGGATTTCTGCAACAGATTGTGAATACTCCGCCTGCGATTCCGAGATATTCAGGACAGAAACCTGCACTGGCGCCAGCCACAAAGGCAAGGCAGCAGCATGATTTTCTATCAAGATACCAATGAAGCGCTCCATCGAGCCAACAATCGCACGGTGCAACATGATAGGCACTTTGCGGCTGTTGTCATCTGCGACATATTCTGCACCCAGGCGGCCTGGCATGAAGAAATCGACCTGCATGGTACCAACCTGCCATGGGCGACCCAGGCTGTCTTTCAGGTGATACTCAATCTTGGGACCGTAGAAAGCACCCTCGCCCGGCAATTCTTCCCACTCAACACCACAAGAACTCAGCGCAGTACGCAGGGTAGCTTCTGCTTTACCCCAGATTTCATCACTGCCGATGCGGTTTTCAGGGCGCAGAGCCAGCTTGATGAAGATTTTTTCAAAGCCAAAGTCTTCATATACTTTCATCGCTTGCGGATGGAAAGCCATGACCTCATCCTGGATTTGCTCTTCAGTACAGAAAATATGACCGTCATCCTGGGTAAAGCCACGCACACGCATGATGCCATGCAAGGCGCCAGACGGCTCATTGCGGTGACATTGACCAAACTCACCGAAGCGCAAAGGCAGATCACGATAGCTCTTCATGCCAGAATTGAAAATCTGCACATGACCAGGGCAATTCATGGGCTTCAAGGCATATTCACGGCTCTCGGATTCAGTGACAAACATATTGTCTTTATAGTTTTCCCAGTGACCAGTCTTGCCCCACAGGCTTTTATCCAGAATTTGCGGGCCTTTAACTTCTTGATAGCCACAGTCCTGATAGACCTTGCGCATGTATTGCTCTACTTGCTGCCAGATAGTCCAGCCTTTGGCATGCCAGAACACCAGGCCAGGCGCCTCGTCCTGGAAGTGGAACAAATCCAGTGCCTTGCCGAGTTTGCGGTGATCGCGCTTTTCCGCTTCTTCCAGCATATGCAGATAAGCTTCCTGATCTTCTTTCTTGGCAAAAGCAGTACCATAGACACGTTGCAGCATCTCGTTTTTGGAGTCACCACGCCAGTAGGCACCGGCCAGCTTCATGAGCTTGAATACTTTCAGCTTGCCAGTTGATGGCACGTGCGGACCGCGGCACAAGTCAGTGAAATTGCCTTCTGTATATAACGACACATCTTGATCAGCAGGAATTGATTCTATGATCTCGGCCTTATAGGCTTCGCCGATGGATTTGAAGTAGGCAACAGCCTCATCACGCGGCAAAACCTTGCGAGTGACTGGCTCGTCTTTTTTTGCCAGCTCAGCCATTTTCTTTTCTATCGCCACCAGATCGTCTGGAGTAAATGGGCGCTTGTAGGAAAAGTCATAGTAAAAACCATTTTCGATGACCGGACCAATAGTGACTTGCGCATCTGGATACAATTCCTTGACGGCATAGGCCAGCAAGTGAGCAGTAGAGTGACGTATCACCTCGAGGCCATCAGCATCCTTGTCCGTGACGATGGCGAGATCCGCATCAGCATCAATCAGATGCGAGGTATCGACCAGCTTGCCATTGACGCGGCCAGCCAGAGCAGCTTTTGCCAGGCCAGCACCGATGCTGGCAGCAACTTGCGCCACCGTTACCGGCGCATCGAATTGTCGTTGCGAACCATCAGGAAGTTTTACTGAAACCATGTCACTCTCCAAAGCGGAAAAAATACAAAAATAATTGAGATTATTGAGATAAAGGATGAGTCTAAAAAACGCAGACGAAAAAAAAGCACGGCTAGCCGTGCTTTTTCAGTTTGTTTCAAACGAAAAGTATCCTCGACTAGAGTCGCTCCCAAACCAGTTTAGTGGTAGTTCGCGGTGTCATAACCAGGGATGCCTTTCTCGCTCTTAACTATAATGTTTTAATAATTTTAAAATCTTTGGTAGGCACGATTGGACTCGAACCAACGACCCCTACCATGTCAAGGTAGTGCTCTAACCAGCTGAGCTACGCGCCTAAGAAACAAGAGTATAGCAGAGCCTTTAGGAAAATTGCTAGCCCCCTCGGGCAAAATATTTCCACCAACCCTATAAACCTGAATATAAAGGCTGCCTATTTAGCTCTATCAACTCAAAGAACAGCATCCGGAAAATTGCCATGTATATATATGATCCCGCCTTAGGCTACACTAATGCCATATTTAACACAGCACCATACTCTACATGACCTCTCCCTCTCATCATCAGAGCAGCGAACATTTGCATGACCACAGGCGCGGCGATGCCGAGCACAGACATTATTTTGAAAACCGCAGCCAGAAAATCCTCGCCTGGGCCCTGGGCCTGACCCTGAGTTTTGCCGGCGTCGAAGTCGCGTTTGGTTTTATCTCCAACTCCCTGGCACTGATCTCTGATGCCGGGCACATGGTGACTGACGCTGCCGCGCTGGGCCTGGCCCTGCTCGCGCAAATCATCGCCAAGCGTCCGCCGACGGCAAAAAATTCTTTTGGCTTTGGCCGCGCCGAAGCACTTGCCGCCTTTGTCAATGGCCTGGTGATGCTGGGGGTCATTATCTGGATATGCAAGGAAGCAGTACAACGCTTCTCCACTCCAGAAGCTGTACAAGGCGGCACTGTCATGCTGGTGGCTGGCATAGGCCTGGCAATTAATATCGTGGTTGCCTGGGTACTTTCTCATGACAAAGACAGCGTGAACACCAAGGCCGCGCTGGTACATGTCATGGGTGACTTGCTGGGCTCTGTCGCAGCCATCATCTCTGGTGCAGTC
This sequence comes from Undibacterium sp. Tian12W, assembly GCF_049339405.1. Taxonomy (NCBI): domain Bacteria; kingdom Pseudomonadati; phylum Pseudomonadota; class Betaproteobacteria; order Burkholderiales; family Oxalobacteraceae; genus Undibacterium; species Undibacterium sp. Tian12W. Next base: position 175,658 of record NZ_JBMPPK010000016.1, on the reverse strand, counting down.
ATCTACAAAACTGGCTGGATGCAAATCGACCCCATCTTGTCGATTTTTGTTTCGTTGCTGATTTTGAAATCCACTTTCTCAGTGTTAAAGGAGTCTTATCACTTTCTGATGGAAGGTGTGCCACATCACATAGACTATGTGCAAATCGGTGCCGACCTCGAAGACATCAATGGCGTACTGTCAGTGCATGACTTGCATGTCTGGGAAATGTCACCCGGCTACCCTGCCCTGATCGGCCATCTCGAAATCGAAGACCTCAGCGCCTGGCCGCGCATACTCGATAGCGTGAAGGCCATGCTGCTCAGCAAGCATGGCATTGATCACATTACCTTGCAGGCGGAAGTGAGTGAAGAGGAGGAATGACGCAATTTTGCGCTTGCGCTTCAGCTTTGATCAGAACTCCTTTTTGAAAGACAGCCGGGCAAAACAAGCTCGTCTTGCCCGGCATCTCAGTCACAGCAATAAAGTTCATTCTCGTTTAAAAATTAATCTCCTCCTGACACAGAATTAATTTTTTATAGCAGCATACAGGCCAGTGTACATACCGGATCACCGAACAGGCCCGCGCCATTTATTCATGATATCAACAGCATGATTGATGTCCGCAAAAGTATTGTAGATGTGCGGGCAAAACCTGATGCGGGTTTCAGTTCTGCGATCTGTTATTGGAGAAAACGAAGCAGCAATGCCATTCGCATAAAGCTCATCGCTGAGTTTCGTCGTTTGCGACCCTGACGGTATGTCAACCCAGACTACTCCCAGGCTCATGGCTGGGTTGGTAGGCGTAGTGACTCCCCATTTACATTCTCTGAGGTCAGTGATCAATTTGCTGGCCAGTTGAGTCACCCGGCTATAGGCGCGGCTATATCCTATGTTCTGCCACATTAATTCTGTCCAGAGCAAAGTGATGATGTTGACGTCATCACGCTGCCCCAGCAATTCAAAGCGCTCGGCAGTCTTTGGCAGGTCGTTCCAGTTGAGGATGTCTATTTTGTAGTCGTAAGCAAAAATGTTCGGCTCAAAGTTTATTGCCTTGGCCGGATCGATATACAGAATGCCGGTTTCTTTTGGCCCCAGAAACCATTTATGGCAACTGGACACAAAGCTGTGGCAGAAGGGCCTGGAAAAATCGAGTTGACGTGCACCAAACGCCATGGTGCCATCGATGTGTATGTGGCAATTGCTATATCGAGGATCGCTGGACACGTGGTTCCAGATCGCCTGTATCGCAACTTCAGGGATACGTACGCCATTGCCGTTCGACGTCTCAGAGAAAGAGATGAAGCGGGTACTTTCATTGATATGCCGGATGAAATGTTGTGCAACCTGGTCCGGCGTGACATTGGGAGGTAGCACGACCATATGGATATCGAACACATGACCAACCGGGTCTGGGGCTGGCTGGCCAGGTATTATTTTTCTGCCGCCACGCAATTCCCATGCAGCAAGATTGGTTGGATGATTCTGATCCCACAGGATGACATTATCCCTTCTGCTGCCAAGTGCGCTCCATTTACGGTAACCACCATTGATGGCATTGTTTGCTTCACTGGCATTGCGCACGATGGCGAGATTCTTTGGCACAGCAATTTTCACACTTCTAGCCAGTGCGGCACGGGCTTCGTCAAACTGCCTTGCCCGCAAGCCACCCCTCATCCTCGTTTGCTGGGCGACATTGCGGTTAAGCTCAAACCTCAACTCATTCGCGGCCCTCAGCAATGGGCGTGGTTCCGGGCAAAGATTAGCCGCATTCATCGGCACTTTGATTGGGTCCTGCCCTGGATGAATGAAATTAAATTCCTTTTGAAACGCGACCCAGTAATCTTCCGGATTGGCTGGCGTTTCACGCAACAGCGCATAAAACCGCTCAAGGTCCGAGTAAATTTTTGTATAGCAATCTCTGGATATAAAACCAGCATCCAGCAGCGGCTCAAGTGTAGATTGTAGTTGCAATTGGCAATCAGCCTTTGTCAACGTGTCGTTTGCATGCGTACTCATAACGTGCTCCTATAAAGGATTTTTTAATAATCAGGCTTCAATTAAATTATAAATTCAACAACAAATAAACTATAATATTCCCGGTGTACTTTAGATGATGCGTCAAGAGATCTTGTCAAACACCACTACGGCAAAGAAGATCAGGCACTGAAAGACGCAGGATGAATACTAGGGCGTAGCAAGCACCTTGCAGACTGGCCGGGACCTAAGTCCCGGTTTATTGAGCATCCGGCAGTCTTTGCATAAGATGGCAATGACCTGTCCCTGGAGATAAATATGTGTTTTTGCCTGCAAGCCAGGCAGTGCTATCGCCGCTATTGAAAGCCTGTCATGCCTTATAAAATCCTGATCGTCGATGACCATGCGCTGGTGCGAGAAGGTCTGGCCACGCTGGTCTCCACCTTGCCAGGCGGCGCCACTGTCTTTACAGCGGGCACGGCGACTGAAGCACTGGAGCAGGCTGAATACCACACGCCGCTGGATGCTATCCTGCTTGATTGTGGCCTGCCCGACGCCGATGGTGCCAGCCTGATACATGCCCTGTCGCTACGGGCTGGCCGGGCACCTGTGGTCGTGGTCTCAGCCGATGAAACACCGACGACCGTACAACGCATCGCGCAGCTTGGAGCAACGGCTTTCGTACCCAAAAGCAGGGCTTCGTCTGAAGTGATCAATGCGGTCAAACTGGCTTTGGCAGGCGGTGCACCGACCACTCCTTGCGCTCCCTGCGCTAGCGGCACAAACTCGCCAGCAGCATTGAACTTGCTGACAGCAAGACAGCTAGACGTACTGCTGATGCTGGATAAAGGCATGACGAATCGTGACATCGCCCTGCAACTGGGCCTGTCAGAAAAAACCGTCAAGAACCATGTCACCGCCCTGCTCAATGGCCTTGGCGTGATCAACCGCCTGCAAGCCATAAGACGGGCGCGCGATCTTGGCTTGCTAAAGTGAGCGACAGTGCATGAGCACCGCCATCAACACCGTCGTCAGCGCCAGTCCAAGACTACCACCAGGCAGTGTGCGTCAGGCCTTGCATGCACATGTCGCGCCAAGCATTAGCTGGATCATGGGCTGCAATTGGGTCACGATGATGCTGATGAGCCTGACCATCAGCCTGCTGCTGCCTGCACAGCAAAGCCTGGCCTGGCAATGGCTGGCGGCAGGCTCGGCCTACTCGTTGGCATTCATGCAGTTGCGCTGCCGATATGCGGCTGCCGAGTATGCTGTACGAGAAGGTTTTTACACTCTTTCCATATGTGGTTTCAGCCTGTTGTGGGTGGCAGTGCCAGTGCTGTTTTTTGACCCGCAGAACTTTGCTTTTTCCATGTTCATGCTGACCATCTTTGGTGGCCTGGCTGCAGCGGCGGTACCGATATTGTCAGCCTCATTGCTTCTGTACTGGATATGGGTGATCCCACCTTTTCTGGCCCAGATCATTACTTACTGGCTACGCGGCGGCGGCTCTTATTATTGGGGTATAGGTTTTGGCATGCTGATTTTACTGATCAGCCAGCTGATATTTGCACGCCATCATCATAAAACCATCATTGCCTCGATACGCCTGGGTCTGCAAAATACCCTGCTGGTACAACAACTGGAAGAAAAAACTGCGCTGGCCGTCTCCGCCAATAAAGCCAATACCCGCTTTTTGGCGGCGGCCAGCCATGACTTGCGCCAGCCTGTCTATGCGCTGAGCCTGTTCCTGGATGCATTGGGAAGTTCTGGCCTCAATACCAGGCAGGCAGCCATGGTACAGCACGCCACTGCAGCCAACCTCGCCGCCAGTGAAATGCTGCAAACCCTGCTCGATTTTTCTCGTATAGAAGCTGGCGTCCTGAATCCTCAACAAAGACGCATGGACTTGATGAGCATACTGAATCAGTTGGGTGAAGAATTTGGCCCGCAAGCCTACAAGAAAAACCTGCTGTACCGCACCCGGCCCAGCAATATATGGATAGACAGCGACCCACAGCTGATTGCGCTGGTTTTGCGCAATCTGGTCAGCAATGCCTTGCGGTATACCCAAAGTGGCGGCGTGCTGGTCGCCGCGCGGCGCAGGCAGCAATATGTCATGCTGCAGGTGTGGGATACTGGCATAGGCATACCGGCTGACAAGCATGAAGAAATCTTTCGTGAATTCCATCAATTAGGTAATGTAGAAAGAGACCATCGCAAAGGCCTGGGCATGGGCCTGGCAATAGCTGAAGGCCTGGCCCGCAGCCTGGGGGCCAAAATCGAAGTTGCCTCCCGGCCAGGCAAGGGTTCAGTGTTTTCACTGGTGCTGCCGCTGCAAGCCATGCGCAAGATCGAGCGTCATGTCAATGAACAGCAACTGATTTATGCCGAAACCAGTGAAAACAGCTTACCTCTGTTAGGAGTTCATGTACTGGTGGTGGATGATGATGAAGCCGTGCGGGCCGGGTTGCATGCGGTATTGCAAAGCTGGGGTTGCCAGGTCAAGCTTGCAGAGGGAATGGAAGACGCGCTGGCAAGAACTACTGAGGATGTACCTGACGTGCTAGTCACAGATTATCGCCTGCGTGGCGGCGTTACCGGCGGTGACATTATCCATGCCGTGCGCCAGGCAATCAGCATAAATATGCCTGATAAAAAACTGGTCTTGCCAGCCATCATCGTTACTGGCGACACCCATCCCGAACGCCTGCGCGAAGCCCAGGGACATGCTGCCCTGCTATTACACAAACCACTCACTGCCAGTGCATTAAAAATCGCACTGGTGCAAGCACTGGCAAGTGATACGTCTGCCTGATTTCAAAAAACTCTCAAAAAAATTAACTTCTCATTCTTTGAGAACCTAGCTACAGCAACGTCCCTCAAAAGACAGTTAGCTCAAATTACTGATATTCAATTCCGGCGTACTTCAAGCACACCACTGACTTCATGCAACACATGCAGCGCCTTTTGCAACTGCGTGGTACCGCCTATTTCCACAGTAAATGACATGCGCGCTTGTGACTTTGCACTCTGGGTATTGACGCCGATGACATTGATTTTTTCACGGGAAAACACTTCAGAAATATCACGCAGCAAACCCTGGCGGTCTTGCGCCAGCACGAAGATATCGACCGGGTAAACCGTGTCCCTTCCGTGATCACCCCAGGTAGTTTGTATGACACGCTCAGGTGCCTTATTGCGCATCTCGGCAAAATTCTTGCAACTCAGGCGGTGTATGGATACACCTTTGCCGCGCGTGACAAAGCCGACGATATCATCTGGTGGTGCTGGTTTGCAGCAGCGCGCCAGTTGCGTCATCAAGCCTTCAGTGCCGACCACCAGCACACCGGATTTGGCACCTTGCGTAACGCTGGATGCACGGCTCTTGTTGGTGAAGCTGAGTTCATCCGGCTCAACTTCCGCCACATTCTCACGCAAGACTGTTTCGATTTGCCTGAGACTGAATTCATCTTTGCCAACGGACAGGAAAAGATCATTGACATCTGCAAAACCCAGCTTGCGCGCCAGTTCTTCAAGATTAACTGCGGTCTTGCCTTCGCGTTGCAAAGTCTTTTCAACCAGGGCACGGCCATTCGACAGTGTCTCTTCCTGATCGATGGCATTGAACCAGGCGCGAATTTTAGTGCGGGTACGGGTACTGGCAGAATAATCTGGCGAGAGCCAGTCACGTGATGGGCCAGCCTGGGAAGAGCCAACCTTAAGCGTAATAATCTCTACCGTCTGACCATTTTGCAGCGGCGTGTTCAACGGCACCATGACATTATCAACCCGTGCGCCACGGCAGCGATGACCAACATCGGTATGCAGGTGATAGGCAAAGTCTACCGGGGTGGAATTGCAGGGCAATTCTATGACGCGGGCTTGCGGGGTCAGTACATAAATTCTGTCGTCCAGGCTGGCGGCCTTGAGTTTTTCTACCCACTCGCGCTGCAACTCTTCTTGCTCGACGACGACATCGGTGACATCAGTTTTCCAGGCCAGCAATTGCCTGAGCCAGGCAATTTTTTCATCGTATTCCTGCGCTGAGAAATTCGAGCCGCCGGACTCTTTATAACGCCAGTGAGCCGCCACACCATATTCAGCAAACTGGTGCATTTCACGCGTACGTATCTGCACTTCCAGCGGCCTGCCATCTTCTACCACAACAACCGTATGCAATGATTTATAGCCATTCGGTTTGGGGCGGGAAATATAGTCGTCAAACTCTTTGGGTATTGGCACCCAGGCGTTGTGAACCATGCCCAAAACGGTGTAACAATCCTTGATGTCATCGACGATGACACGGAAGGCACGCACGTCATACAACTCATCAAAGTTGACTGACTTGCCCTTCATTTTTTTCCAGATGCTATAGATATGCTTTGGTCGCCCCGATACTTCAGCCTTGACACCGGCTATCTGCAATTCCTTGTTCAGTCTTTCTATCGCATTGACGACAAAACTCTCGCGCTCCAGGCGCTTTTCTTCCAGCATCTTGGCAATGCGTTTGTATTGTTGCGGCTCCAGGAAACGGAAGGACAGATCTTCCAGTTCCCATTTGAGCTGCCATACGCCGAGGCGGTTTGCCAGCGGCGCATACAAGTCCATGGTTTCGCTGGCATATTGCTGGGCCGCGCCATCTTCGCGCTTGCATTCAGCAAAATAACGCAAGGTAGTCACCCGCGATGCCAGGCGCACCAGCACCACGCGCATATCGGTGGCCATGGCCAGCACCATCTTGCGCAGAGTTTCCATCTGGCTCGCGGCTTTTTCAGCAGCGTCCTTACCACGGCCTACATCATGCTGCGTCAAAGCGGCTTCACGCAGCTTCATCAAGCGGCGTATGCCGGTAACGAGATCAGCGATCTCCTTGCCGAAGCGGATTTCTATCTGCTCTGCCGCAATCGGGTTCAGCTCTGGCAATTCAAACAGGATGGCAGCGATACGGGTATCAACATCGGTACGCAACATGGCCAGCGTCGCCACCACGCCATTCACAAATTGCAGGGCATTTTGCTCTGTGACGACGCACTTGTTCGCATACAAGGGGGTGACGTATTCCAGCGCCGCGATGACGCGCTCTGCGTCGGCTTCGGACAAGCCTTCCAGCAAAGCTGCTTCAGTTGCTGTGGTCGAGATTGATACCATATGATTTATATCTGTGCTGCAGTGACAACGACTTCAATGAGCCAGGCAGGATTGGCCAATTTAGCTTCTACCGTGGCACGCGGTGGTGTATTGCCTTGTCCAACCCAGGCGTCCCACACCTGGTTCATACCACCGATGAGGCTGATGTCAGATAAAAATATCTGGCAACTAAGGATGCGCGATTTGTCGCTGCCTGCTTCGACCAGCAAACGGTCGATATGGGCCAGTACTTGCGATGTTTGTCCTGCTATATCCTGGCTGGCATCATCAGGGATTTGCCCGGCCAGATACACGACTTTATTAAAAATCGCGGTTTCGGACAAACGTGGGCCTACATGAAATCTTTGGATACTCATTTTTTGACTCTATTTTTCAACTTATTCTTGGTTCAATAAAAAATCAACAGCTACCGCTATCTGCTCCGGCTGCACAAACGTCGGTGCATGTCCCACGCCGGCAAATTCCACCAACCGGGCGCGCGGGCCACGCTGCGTCATCGCCTGCGCTGATTCAGCCGTCAGCAAATCTGACTTTGCGCCACGCACCAGCAAGGTCGGGCAACTTATTGCATCATACGCTGCCCACAGCATGGTCTGCGCAATTGCAGCCAATTCCGGCGTGCTGGCCTTGATAGGCTGCGCGAGACCCAGATCATAGTGTCGCACCCATTGCCCCTGCTCGTTTTGACGCAATACATCTCTCGCCAGTTTTTCCCACTGAGCCTCACTATGCGGGCCAAAGGAAATTGAGATCGCCTTGATATAGGCTTGCGCTTCCTCAAAACTGTCAAAGCGCACATCCTGGCCTATGTAGTCGCCTATCCTGACCAGCGCATCTGGATTAAGCACGGGCCCCACATCATTCAGGATCAGTTTTTTGATAGGGCTGTCAGGCAAGCTCGCAAGACTCATGCCTATCAAACCACCCATGGAAGTACCAAACCAGTGCACGGTCTGTGCGTCCAGTCTGGCCAGCAAGCTGACCATGTCACTGACATATTGCGGAATCTGATAATGCATGGGATTGCGCAAACGGCCTGAATAGCCACGCCCTACTACATCAGGGCATACCACCCGGTACTCATCGCATAATGCCACGGCCAGGGAATCAAAGTCCTCAGCTACCCGTGTCACACCGTGAACACAGACCAGGACCCTGGGATTAAGCGGGTCACCCCACTCTTTGTATGACATGGCGTGCAAGCCGGTAGGCGAGATACATTGCACTGATTTGCGTCTGGCCTGCATGGATTTTCCTCGTGAACAGTATTTTTACATTCTTTATGACGACATTTTACCGTTCGTTGGGCTTAAAATCATTGTTAACTGCATAAATGCTTATTTTTTAGGCAAAACAACTTAGACAAAAGCGTCTCCGCGCCTATGAGTAAATTGTACGGACGTCTTAGCAAAAGACCGCCAATAGAGGCAATATCCGCGGGATTCGTTGGAATAAACGTGCCAGCATGGCCAGCCAATTCACTATTGAGCTGATACTGAACATTTATGTAACGCGACTAGAATGCGACAGACATCTTATTTTCTGCTTTCGTCCCAATTTTTTCAGATGTATAGTGCCATTACACCATCGAACGGGGAGCTCCCATGCATGTTTTTGTACGTCTGGCTGGCGTGTCAGCCATACTTTTAACGACTGGCACTTGTTTTGCTGCAGACAGAATGAAACCCGGCCTGTGGGAAATGTCCATGAAGTCAGATGCCATAAAAGCCATGCCCAAGATTCCGCCAGAACAACTGGAGAAGATGAAGCAGATGGGCATCAAAATCCCTGACATGCAAAATGGCGGGATGACGCATAAGGTTTGCCTCACCAAGGAAATGGTAGAGCAGGACAAGCCACCTTCAGGTGGCCGCGACCAACAATGCCAGAGTAAAAACTTCACTCATTCCGGTAGTATTTATTCAGGAGAGGTTGTATGTGACATGCCTGAAATGAAGGGTAATGGCACGATCAAAGGTAGTTACACGCCCGATAGCATGACTTCCATCTATGATTTCAAAGGCGTGTCTCATGGACAGCCCATTTCACAACACATGGAAACAACCGGCAAGTTCATAGGCAGTGACTGCGGCGACGTTAAACCACCGCCTATGCCACAAAAAAAATAAACCTTGCTGGCATCGCAAGGAAAACAAAAAAGCCGATGTTGACAACATCGGCTTTTGCATCAAAGACTATGCATCATCAATCCAGCAACTCAGGCAACAGCACTGACATCCAGTGGGGCCTCTGTCTTGGCGATGATTTCTTCCTTGCTGACGCCGCTGGCCAGCTCAACCAGTTTCAAGCCCGCTGGGGTAACGTCAATAACGCCGAGGTCCGTGATAATGCGGTTGACCACGCCCACGCCCGTCAATGGCAGATTGCAAGCCTTCAGGATTTTATGGGCATCGCCCTTGGCAACATGCTCCATCAGCACTACAACACGACCTACACCCGCTACCAGGTCCATCGCGCCGCCCATGCCTTTGACCATTTTGCCAGGTATCATCCAGTTGGCCAGGTCGCCATGTTCGCTGACCTGCATCGCCCCAAGAATAGCCAGATTGATCTTGCCGCCACGTATCATGGCGAAAGAGTCAGCCGAGCTGAATATGGATGAACCGGGCAAAGTTGTTACGGTTTGCTTGCCGGCATTGATCATGTCGGGATCCACTTCTTCTTCAGTCGGGAATGGGCCTATGCCCAGCAAGCCGTTTTCTGACTGCAGCCAGACTTCCATGCCTTGCGGTACATGGTTGGCGACCAGGGTAGGCAAACCTATGCCCAGATTGACGTAAAAGCCGTCTTGCAATTCTTGTGCTGCACGCGCAGCCATTTCATCACGATTCCATGCCATGTCTTGTCTCCTGCTATCTTAATTCGATGGGCGTACGGTACGCTGTTCTATACGTTTTTCTGGATTGGCATTGACAACAATACGTTGCACGAAAATGCCTGGTGTGTGGACTTCATCCGGATCCAGCTCACCAATTTCTACCAGCACCTCAACCTCGACCACGGTGATCTTGCCAGCCATTGCCACATTGGGATTGAAGTTACGCGCTGTCTTGCGATACACCAGGTTGCCTGCCTTGTCGGCTTTCCAGGCCTTGACCAGGGATACGTCAGATACCAAAGCACGTTCCATCACATATTTCTGGCCATCGAATTCACGGATTTCCTTGCCGTCGGCAACTATCGTGCCTACACCGGTCTTGGTGAAAAAGGCTGGGATACCGGCACCGCCAGCACGCAGTTTTTCTGCCAGAGTACCTTGAGGCGTGAATTCCAACTCAAGTTCGCCAGCCAGGTACTGGCGTTCGAATTCCTTGTTTTCACCAACATAGGATGAAATCATTTTCTTGATCTGACGGGTCGTCAGCAACTGGCCCAGGCCAAAGCCATCTACGCCAGCGTTATTTGAAATGGCGGTCAATTCCTTGACACCGGAATCGCGCAAGGCAGCGATCAGTGCCTCAGGTATGCCACACAGACCAAAACCGCCAACAGCGATAGTCTGGCCGTCCTTGATAATGCCAGCCAGAGCACTGGCTGCGTCAGGATAAACTTTGTCCATATTGTCCCCTCTCCAGGTTGTAAATCGATATTTCTTTTGTCAAATGGCTGCATGCAACATACTACCAACACACGACCCGCAGCCACGCAAATCATTAGTCTTACAGGATATGATGCTGCGTTATACTGCGCAATACCGTAAAAATACGCCTTTACCAGAAACCTGTCAGTGGACCGCAGAAATGAATGCCGCACAGCCCATCGATTTTGAATCCATATTTCAACATGCACCTGTCGGTATGTGCGTGTCGCAAAACCGTATTATCCAGGCTTGCAATGATGATCTGGCTAAAATGTTTGGCTATCAAAAAGATGAATTGCTGGGTCAGTCATTCCTGGTACTTTACCCCAGTCCCGACGAATTTGAACGTACCGGGGCCAGGATCACGCCCATCATGAATGCCAAGGGCTATTACTCTGATGAGCGCATCATGAAACGCGCCAATCAGGAGCTGTTCTGGTGCCACGTCTCTGGCCGTGGCCTGAACAAGGACAACCCCCATGCTGCCGGCATCTGGACTTTTGAAGACCTCAGTGCAAAACGCTCTGTCACCGCCGAACTGACACCAAGAGAACGCGAAATTGCGGCGCTGCTGGTAGAAGGCAAGACCAGCAAACTGATTGCCCGCCAGATAGACCTCAGCCCCAGAACAGTGGAAATGCACAGGGCCAAACTCATGCGCAAATTCAATTCAGCGACATCCAGTGAACTTGTGCATAAATTGCTGGGCATCATGCGCTGAGCGCTGCAATAAGCTCAAATACAGGGGGCGGGCCTGGCCGACCTCTTTCATGATTCATTCACATCATACAACTGAGGTAATTCAGATCTTCGCAGTCCTGGATTGACGTTTTGCGACCTTGATTTCACTGAGCTTTTGCTTGATGGCTTCAGGCAAGGCCTCGGATTTACCTGTCTCGGCAGATACCCACACCACTTTGGCCCCACCTTCGGCATACAGGGCATAACCGTCACCGACTGAACGCATTTCCTGTATGGTTTCAAAACTGCTGCGGCCTGCCGCACCGATATAGGTACACACTTCCACCTGCCCAGGATATTTCAGGGGCTTCTTGAAGGTGCAATAGGCATTGACGATGACCGGACCATTGCCCTTGTCATCCGGCAGGCAACCCATCATGCTCAGCCACTCAATACGCGCCTGCTCCATATAACGGAAATACACGGTATTGTTGACATGGCCCATGGCATCCATATCGCCCCACCGGATAGGAATGGTGACGGTATAGACCAGCTTCTTTTCCGTGACCTTGTTCTCTATCATTGCACGCTCATACCGTCATCGGCAGTAACGATGGCACCATTCAGGAAGCGGGATTCTTCCGCTGCCAGTAAAAGCAGCAAACCATCCAGGTCTTCTGGTGTACCAACACGTTTTCTTGGCAGCATATCGACCAGTTTCTGACCTGCATCGGTAGAAAAATAGTCTGAATTGATTTCAGTTGAAATATAGCCTGGGCAAATTGCATTCACATTGATACCGTACTTGCCCCACTCCACTGCCATGGCCTTGGTCATGTGCACTACGGCAGCTTTGCTCATGCAGTAAATACCTATTTGCGGTAAGACGCGCAAACCGGCTACTGAAGCAATATTGATGATGCGATGTTGTTTTTTAGGATCACCCTTGTGACGGGCGATCATGCGCTTGGCCGCTTCTTGCGCCACGAAAAAGGCACCGCGCTGATTGGTATCCATGACATAGGCATAATCATCAGGCGTCACATCGACCAGGCGTTGTGTGGTCGATACACCAGAGTTATTGATCAGGATATCGATAGGGCCAGCCTCAGTCTCGGCATGGGCAATCGCTGATTTGATACTGCCATAGTCAGTCACATCCAGTGCCACTACATGGGCGGCACCGCCTTCAGACTCGATCTCGGCACGTAATTCCTTGAGCCTGTCTATACGGCGCGAGGCCAGCACGACCTGTGCACCTGCTTGTGCCAGGACTTTTGCAAAACGCGCACCAAGGCCACTGGAAGCACCAGTAATCAATGCAATCTTGCCTTCGAAATTGACTTCTATGCCCATCTGATTCTCCACGAATAATTTGAATAAGCTTACTACTCTATCACCCGCTATGATGACATACTGATTATGCTTGTGTTGTATGGATTTGAATTAGTTAAGGATATTTACAGAAATTTTCCTGCCATTTCACATGATCTTGATGCACACCAAAGTTGGCTCTGCGATAATTCTGAGTATTTTGTACTTCCACAACAATAAAAATTCGAGCACACCCTCGCTTGCGCAATACATTCACAGCAGATAACATGCTGACAGCAAATAAGCACGCTCGTTCGAAAATCTTCAGAAAGTGAAAATAGCCATGACACAAAGCATACTTGAACAGTACGGCCCACGCGACGCGATGGAATATGACGTCGTCGTCGTCGGCGGCGGACCCGCTGGCCTGTCAGCAGCCATCAAGATCAAGCAACTGGCCGCAGAAAAAGGCACGGAAGTCTCGGTCTGCGTACTCGAAAAAGGTGGTGAGCCTGGTGCCCACATCCTGTCTGGCGCCGTCATGGACCCAAAGGCCCTGACTGAACTGTTTCCTAACTGGAAGGAAATGGGCGCCCCCCTGAATACTGAAGTTACTGAAGACCGCGTTCTGGTTCTGACTGAAACCAAGGCTTACCGCACACCTAACTGGATGCTGCCAGCCTGTTTCGAGAATCATGGCAACTACATCGTTTCATTGGCCAATGTGACGCGCTGGCTGGGCCAGCAGGCCGAAGCGCTGGGCGTAGAGGTATTCCCAGGCTTTGCTGCGGCAGAAGTCTTGTATAACGAAGATGGTTCCGTCAAAGGTGTTGCGACTGGGAATATGGGTGTAGATCGCCACGGTCAGCCAACTTCTTCTTTCCAGCTCGGCATGGAACTGCATGCGAAATACACCTTGTTTGCCGAAGGCGCACGCGGCCATCTGGGCAAGCAAGTCATTGCCAAATACGATTTGAACAAGGGCAAAGACCCGCAATCCTATGGCATAGGCATCAAGGAATTGTGGGAAATCGATCCCAAGCAGCATAAGCCTGGCCTGGTGGTGCACACGACAGGCTGGCCATTGATGGACCAGTACAGCGGTTCTTTCCTGTACCACCTGGAAGACAATCTGGTGGCAGTTGGTTATGTGGTTGGCCTGGCCTATGAAAACCCTTACCTGTCCCCTTACGAAGAATTCCAGCGTTTCAAGACCCACCCGTCTATCCGCACTTTCTTTGAAGGCGGCAAACGTATTTCTTACGGTGCGCGTGCGATTACTGCCGGTGGCTTGCAATCCCTGCCCAAACTGGTGTTCCCAGGTGGCGCATTGATAGGCTGTGATGCTGGCTTCCTCAACATGAGCCGCATCAAAGGTAGTCATGCTGCAATCAAGACCGGCATGCTGGCTGCCACTGCCGCATTTGAAGCAGTATCAGCCAACCGCCAACACGATGAACTGAGCGCTTATTCAACAGCGTTTGAACAATCATGGCTGCATGAAGAGTTGTATACTGCGCGCAATGTCAAACCCTTGCTCAAGCGCGGTACTTATGGCTCACCACTGGTGTGGCTGGATCAGGTCGTCTTGCGTGGCAAGGCACCATGGACGCTGCATCACAGCAAGGCAGATCATGAATGCCTGCGCCCTGCTTCTGAATTCACGCCCATCGTTTATCCAAAACCAGATGGCAAGCTGACTTTTGACCGCCTGTCGTCAGTGTTTATCTCGAATACCAATCATGCGGAAGACCAGCCCATACATCTGACCTTGAAAAATGCTGATGTACCAGTCGCAGTCAACCTGGCCAAGTTCGCAGGCCCGGAAGCGCGTTATTGCCCGGCTGGGGTGTATGAGTTCGTAAAAACTGAAGAAGGCGCAGACCGCCTGCAAATCAATGCGCAAAACTGTGTGCATTGCAAGACTTGCGATATCAAGGACCCGACGCAGAATATCGTCTGGGTGACGCCTGAAGGTGGGGGTGGACCAAATTATCCAAACATGTAGTCGAAGGCCTGATTAAGCTACTGCGCAGCGCAATTTTGAGCCTGCGATGCTCGCCGTACGTTCGTACGACTGCGCTTCTTAACTCAAACTTGCGTTGCTCGCTACGCTTACTCAGACCTTCTTGACAATGCTGTTTGAAATGAAGTTCTACTGCGAAAAGCCGCTGATCAGCGGCTTTTCGTTTTTAAAACTTTTTGCAATTCCGACCCGCAATCACCACTTACCGGCCAGGATTTTCTCCAGCCAGAATGTGCCTATGACGGTTTTTACGTCGGTGATCTGGCCGAATTTAATCCAGTCCAGCATCTCTGGCAGGGTGGCGGTGAATACTTCGAGGAACTCTTCTTCATCGAGGGCGGCCTGCCCTGCCGTCAGGCCTTTGGCCAGGTAGATGTCGAGATGTTCGTCGGAATAAGCGATGGCGTTGTGTATGGTGCAGACGAAAGACCAGTCACTGGCTGTATAGCCGGTTTCTTCGCGCAACTCGCGCTGAGCGCACAGTAAGGGGTCTTCACCTGCATCTATCTTGCCAGCAGGGAATTCTATGAAGACCTGATGTAAGGGATAGCGGAACTGTTTTTCCAGCAGGATGCTGCCATCATCAAACAGAGGGATGATAACCACGGCACCGGGGTGGCGTATGTATTCACGCGTGGCAGTCTGTCCATCCGGCAAGGACACAACATCTTTATCGACCTTCAGAAAACTGCCCTCATACACCAGCTCGCTGCTGATCTTGTTTTCTTGCAGATCCAGCTTGCTGGTGATTTTCTCAGCCATGATTGCGCTTCAGGTAGCGATACACAAAACCGGGGAAAGCCAGTACCAGGAACAGGCAGGCATTGATCGCATAGAACTCCCATCCTTGTGGGAAGCGGTTGCCTGCTGAAGACTCAAGAACAAAAGCAATGCCACCGACACAGAAATACAGGATGATGAGTTCAAGAAGGCGCAACCACAGCGACTTGACCTGAACCGTATTCGATTCTGGCACCTCAGAATATGCAGGCATAGTGCGCACAGGCGAATCATTCGTGGTGCTGAGTGTCGCATTCACGTCGCCATCTTCATCAGCAGGAGTAGCAACAGCCAAATCGACTGCAGATGAAGAAGCTGATTTCCAAAAGAAAATAGACTTAAGAAATACGAAACGCTGCAAACCTATGATAGCAAAGCAGCGCTCATTCAAGAAAGGCAGGTTGGCAGCGAGAACTGCCAACACGATAATCAGCCAGGTAGATGCAGAATTACCCACTGCTGGCCGTATCAGTATTTAAGAGTATTGGAAATGGCGTTTACGCAGGCTGTCATCAGCGATCCTGGCAAGATGCCGAGGACCACGACGATCAGGCCATTCACGCTCAATACCATGCGCACGTCGGCGCTGGCAACGATAGGACTATTATCTACCGGATCATCAAAATACATGAGTTTGACGATACGCAGATAATAGAAAGTACCGATCAGCGAGAACAATACAGCAACGATAGCCAGCCACAATTTGCCAGTAGATAAAACCGCCTGCAAGACTGACAGCTTGGCATAGAAGCCCATCATAGGAGGAATACCAGCCAGCGAGAACATCAGCAGCAGCATAACCAGGGCAAACCATGGATTGCGCTTGTTCAGGCCTTTCAGATCTTCCAGGTTTTCTGCTTCAAAACCTGAACGTGCCAGCAGCATGATGACGCCAAAGGTACCCAGCGTCGTCAATACATAAGTGATGCTGTAAAACATGGAAGAGCTGTAAGCATCGACTGCCAAGTCAGAATTACCATTTGCCACGCCAGACAACATACCCAGCAACATAAAGCCCATTTGTGAAATGGTGGAATAAGCCAGCATACGCTTCAAGTTAGTTTGCGCAATCGCGGTCAGATTACCTATCGCCATCGACAAGACCGCCAGCACCACCAGCATCTGCTGCCAATCAACAGCCAACGGGAACAGTCCCTCTACCAGCAAACGGAAGGTAATTGCAAACGCCGCCAGCTTGGGTGCGCCGCCCAGTAGCAAAGTCACCGCAGTTGGTGCACCCTGATACACGTCAGGTACCCACATATGGAAAGGCACCACGCCCAGTTTAAATGCCAGACCCGCAACCAGGAAAACGATACCGAAAACCAGAATAGTTTTATTCGCTGTTGCAGTCGCAGTGACTTTAACAACTTCATTCAACTGCAAAGAGCCAGTAGCGCCGTACAACATGGAAATACCGTACAACATGAAACCGGACGCCAGCGCACCGAGGATGAAATACTTCATCGCCGCTTCAGTAGAAACAGTATGGTCACGACGCAGGGCTACCAGGGCATACAGTGACAGGGACATCAATTCCAGACCAAGGTAGATCACCAGGAAGTTATTACCAGAAATCATCACCATCTGGCCCAGCAAGGCAAACAGCGCCAGCACATAGTACTCACCGCCAAGGTGGGTATTGGTCATCGCGCGATCGCTGACGTATTGACGGGAATAAATCAGAGTCACGCCTACTGCGATATAAGAGAACAGCTTCAGCAGTACGGCCATAGGGTCAGAAACAAACATATTGTTACTGACGTATTCCGACTTCACCGGATCAGCGAATACCACTGTCAGGACACCACAGATCGTCAATGCCAGTATGCTGAGCGCATACGTCACATTGCGTTTGCTGTCCGGCAAAAACATATCAGTCAGCAAGATGCCGCAAATCGCCAGCAGCAAAAAGATTTCAGGGTAAAGTGGTATCAGGTTCATATTATTCAATTTTTACTAGCATTGATCTGCTGCCACAACTATCTGATGCAGACTGCCGTGGCTTGCGTATCCAAATTCCCGGTCAAGGTATCAGCTTAGGGACTGCCACATGTCGCAACAGATCAGCTACCGACACCTGCATTGCATCTGTAAATGGTGCTGGATACAAACCCATCACCAATACCGCTATTGCCAACACACCCAGCATGAAGAATTCACGTTTGTTCAAGTCGCTCAGATGGGCTACATGTTCATTCGTGATATTGCCAAACACCACGCGCTTGACCATCCACAAAGAGTAAGCCGCACCAAAAATCAGAGCCGTTGCTGCCAGCATGCCTATCCAGAAATTGAACTGGACTGCACCCAGGATGACCATGAACTCGCCAACGAAACCAGAAGTTGCCGGCAAGCCGCAGTTAGCCATGGAGAACAACACGAACAAGGCAGCAAATTTAGGCATGGTATTGACCACACCACCGTAGTCAGCAATTTCACGGGAATGTACGCGGTCATACAAGACACCGATACACAGGAACATCGCGCCAGAGATAAAGCCGTGAGAAATCATTTGTACGATAGCGCCCTGCACTGACATGTCGTTGAACATGAAGAAGCCCAGAGTCACAAAGCCCATATGCGCAATCGAAGAATACGCCACCAGCTTTTTCATATCTTTTTGTACCAGTGCTACCAGGCCGATATAAATAACGGCGATCAACGACAGCGTGATCATGAAACCTGCCATGTAATGGCTGGCGTCAGGTGCGATAGGCAAAGAGAAACGCAGGAAGCCATAAGCACCCAGTTTCAACATGATGGCTGCCAACACGACAGAACCACCAGTCGGCGCTTCAACGTGGGCATCTGGCAACCAGGTGTGTACTGGCCACATAGGTACCTTGACTGCAAACGCCATCAGGAAGGCGCAGAAAATCATGATCTGAGTTGTCAATGGTAAAGGCAGTTTATGCCATACCAGAATATCAAAGGAATGACCGGCTTTCAGATACAGGTAGATAATGGCTATCAGTGTCAGCAGAGAACCCATCAAGGTATATAGGAAAAACTTGAACGCAGCATACACACGGTTCGGGCCACCCCAGACACCGACGATGATATACATAGGGATCAGCGTGGCTTCAAAGAAGACATAGAACAACATGCCGTCAGTCGCGCAGAACACGCCTATCATCAAGCCTGACAAAATCAGGAAGGCACCCATATATTGGGAAACCTGTTTTTCTATGACTTCCCAGGCGGCGATGACCACGATCACGGTGATGAAAGCTGTCAGAGGCACCAGCCACAAAGAGATACCGTCTATGCCCAATGCATAGAACACATTGAAGCGTTCTATCCAGCTATGTTTTTCAACAAACTGCATACCGTGTGCAGTATTGTCAAAAAGCTTGATCAAAGGCAGCGTCACGATAAAGCTGCAGATAGAACCGATCAGCGCAACACCGCGCACCAGAGCTGGATTGTTATCGCGCCCGAATGCCAGTATGAAGATACCGAAGGCTATCGGTAACCAGATCGAAAGGCTAAGTAGAGTAGAAGTTGACTGCATAATAATTATCTTTTTATAGCCGTGGTCACTTATTTAGCAAAGGGAAACAGCACTGTATAAGCCAGGAATCCCATCACGCCGAGTATCATCACAAATGCATAGTGATAGATATAACCACTCTGCAAATGACGTATCAGTTTGGAGACCCAGCCAACCAGTTTTGCGCTGCCGTTAACTACCAGGCCATCGATGAGGCCTTTGTCACCAATATTCCACAAGCCACCACCGAGTACACGTGCGCCACCGGCGAATACGATTTCGTTAAAGCGGTCCATGTAGTATTTATTTTCAAGCAAGGTGTACAGTGGGCTAACTGCCTTCTTGATCGCTGCTGGAATTTCAGGTTTGACCATGTAGAACACATAGGCCGTCACAACACCTGCCAGCGCAAGCCAGAATGGTGGCGTCATGAAGGAATGCAGACCCATCGCACCAGCGCCGTGAAATTCGTGGTGCAGTTCTTCCATCGCATGATGTGCTTCATTGACAAAAATGACGTTCTTGAAGAAGCCACCAAACAACATAGGCTCAATTGCTATCGCACCGATAAACAGCGAAGGAATCGCCAACAGAACCAGAGGCAACCAGACAACTAATGGGGACTCATGCGGTTTTTGACCAGGAGCCAGACCATGGTGATGGTCGTCATGATGATCGTCAGCAGCATGGTGGTCGTCTTTGTGTGCAGTTTTATGATCATCGTGATGATCATGCGCATGTGCCTTACCAAAGTTTTCCTTGCCGTGGAAGACCAGGAAATACATACGGAAAGAATAGAAAGCTGTTACGAACACACCTGCCAGCACAGCAAACTGCGCAAAACCGGCGCCTGGTAAATGGCTGGCCTGCACTGCTTCGATAATACTGTCCTTGGAGTAAAAACCGGACAGGAAAGGCGTACCTATCAATGCCAGAGAACCAGCCAGGGAAGTCAGCCAGGTGATAGGCATGTATTTTCTCAAGCCACCCATGTTGCGGATATCCTGATCATGGTGCATACCGATAATCACGGAACCGGCACCAAGGAACAACAGCGCTTTAAAGAAAGCATGTGTCATCAGATGGAATACCGCAACCGAGTAGGCAGAAGCACCCAGTGCCACTGTCATATAACCCAGTTGTGACAATGTAGAGTAAGCCACGACGCGCTTGATATCGTTCTGGATGATGCCCATGAAACCCATGAACAGCGCAGTAATCGCACCTATCACCAGGATGAAGGACAAGGCAGTGTCGGACAATTCAAACAATGGTGACATGCGTGACACCATGAAGATACCTGCGGTAACCATGGTCGCCGCGTGGATCAGTGCAGAAATCGGGGTTGGGCCTTCCATCGAGTCTGGCAACCAGACATGCAGAGGGAATTGTGCAGACTTACCCATCGCGCCGATGAACAGGCAGATACAGGCAACGGTAATCAGCATCCAGTCTGTATGTGGCAACAGCATGGCTGCCAGCTCATTTTTCTTGGCGAATACTTCAACATAGTTCATGGAACCGGTATTGGCGACCAGCAAGCCTATGCCCAGGATGAAACCAAAGTCACCGACACGGTTGACCAGAAAGGCTTTCATATTGGCGTAAATTGCCGTTGGTTTGGTGTACCAGAAACCGATCAGCAAATAAGACACCAGACCCACAGCTTCCCAGCCAAAGAACAATTGCAGGAAGTTGTTACTCATGACCAGCATCAGCATGGCGAAGGTAAACAGGGAGATGTATGAGAAGAAGCGGTTATAGCCCTCGTCTTCTGCCATATAGCCAATTGTGTAGATATGCACCATCAGCGACACAAAGGTCACGACGCACATCATCATGGCTGTCAGGCTATCGACCATGAAGCCAACTTCCAGCTTCATGTTACCGACCTTCATCCATTGATACAGGGTCTCGTTATAAGTTGCGCCATCCATCACGGCAGACAAGGTCATGCAGGAGATGATCAATGCAATCAATACACCGAGTATGGTGACTGTGTGCGATACCTTGCGGCCAACCACATTGCCGAAAAACTTCGTTCCTAGCAGACCTGCAATAGCAGACCCGACCAGGGGCGCCAGTGGTACTGCCAATAATAATTGTGGGTTAAGTTGCCCCGCCATGATGACCCTTTGTTAGCTTTATTACTTTTCTAAATCGCCAGCCTATACCGGACTACCGGACTGCCGCAACAGGCGACAATCCGCACCATTAACCTGATTAACCTTTTAATGCATCCAGATCTTCGACATTGATGGTATCCAGATTACGGAACAAGACCACCAGAATCGCCAGACCTATTGCTGACTCAGCAGCAGCAACGGTAAGGATGAAGAACACAAATACCTGCCCTGCTGCATCACCCAGATAATGGGAGAACGCGATGAAATTGATATTCACTGCCAGCAACATCAATTCAATCGCCATCAGCAAGACGATGATATTTTTACGGTTGAGGAAAATACCGACGATGGAAATCGCAAACAGGATTGCGCCCAAAATCAGGTAATGCGTCAAACTCAAAGTCAAAGCCATTTAAGCCTCCGGATTCACAGTAGCTGCCGCAGCAGTGGCATTGTTCTCAGCGCGTTCGGATTCAGCTTTCATGCTGACGATACGGATACGGTCCTTGGCTTTTACTTTGACCGCAGCAGAAGGATCAAAATACTTGCTGTCTTTACGGCGACGCAAAGTCAGTGCAACTGCAGCAACGATAGCCAGCAACAGAATGGCCGCTGCAACCTCAAAAGCAAACTGGTAATGCGTGAAAATCTCTATACCCAGGTATTTGGTGTTACCTATCTTGTCAGCTGCTGCCGGTACATGATTGTCCGGACGCAAAAAGCCGCGCAACAACACTGCCGACATTTCCAGCACGATGATGACGCCAACTGCTGCAGCCAACGGGAAGTGACTCCAGAAACCTTCTCTCAATTTATCGAGATTAATATCCAGCATCATCACCACAAACAGGAACAACACCATGACCGCGCCGACATACACCAGCACCAGCACGATGGCCAGGAACTCGGCCTTCAACAACATCCAGATACCTGCCGCATTGAAGAAAGTCAGGACCAGAAATAAGGCGGCATGCACAGGATTGCGTGCAGAAATCACCTGGATCGCAGCGACTATCATGATCGCTGCGAAAACATAAAATAAAACGGTAGTAAATTCCATATCGAACCAGGTCCAGTTAGCGGTATGTGGCATCAGCGGCGCGCGCTGCTGCAATTTGTGGCTCGTAACGATCACCTACAGCCAGCAACATCTCTTTGGTGAAATATAGATCGCCGCGTTTTTCACCGTGATATTCCAGTACGTGGGTTTCCACGATGGAATCGACCGGGCAAGACTCTTCGCAGAAACCGCAGAAAATGCACTTGGTCAGGTCGATGTCATAACGGGTAGTACGGCGAGTACCGTCAGCACGCTGATCAGATTCAATCGTGATTGCCATTGCCGGGCACACTGCTTCACACAATTTACAGGCGATGCAACGCTCTTCCCCATTCGGGTAGCGACGCAAAGCATGCAAGCCACGGAAACGTGGAGACTGTGGTGTTTTTTCCTCAGGAAATTGCACCGTGATCTTGCGGGCGAACATATAGCGACCTGTCAGGGCGAGGCCCTTGATCAGTTCGCGCAGCATCAGGCTGCCAAAAAAATCCTTGATTGCTTCCATTTTTTTAGCCTCTTACTTCCAAATATTCCATGGAGTTTGCATCCATGCTGCGACGATAACCAGATACACCAGAGTCAGCGGGATAAATACTTTCCAGCCCAGACGCATGATCTGGTCATAGCGATAGCGTGGGAAAGATGCGCGAGCCCAGATGAACATGGAAACCACAACAAAAGTCTTGATACCGAGCCAGATCCAGCCAGGGATAAAATCCAGGAAACTGAACGGTGCAGACCAACCGCCGAGGAACATCAAAGATGCCATGGCAGAGATCAAAATCATATTGGCGTATTCAGCCAGGAAGAACATGGCGAAAGACATGCCGGAGTATTCAACCATGTGACCGGCAACGATTTCGGATTCACCCTCAACCACGTCAAACGGATGACGATTGGTTTCAGCAATACCGGAAATCACATACACCACGAACATAGGCAACAGCGGCAACCAGTTCCATGAAAACAGGTTGAAACCATAGCTGGCTGCAAAACCTTTGGTCTGGGCATTGACGATGTCAGTCATGTTCAAACTGCCAGATACCATCAGCACGATCACCAGTACGAAGCCCATGGCGATTTCATACGACACCATTTGCGCAGATGCACGCATGGCACCAAGGAAAGCATACTTGGAGTTGGATGCCCAACCGGCGATGATGATGCCGTAGACTTCCATCGAGGTGAT
This sequence comes from Undibacterium sp. Tian12W, assembly GCF_049339405.1. Taxonomy (NCBI): domain Bacteria; kingdom Pseudomonadati; phylum Pseudomonadota; class Betaproteobacteria; order Burkholderiales; family Oxalobacteraceae; genus Undibacterium; species Undibacterium sp. Tian12W. The sequence goes on along the minus strand of NZ_JBMPPK010000016.1, from coordinate 152,281 downwards.
TGCCATGATCAGCAGCAAACCTGCATTGACGTTCGCCAAGACAGTTTCAGGGCCAAAAGGGATCACCGACCAGGCTGCCAGCGCTGGCATGATGGTCATGATAGGCGCCAGCACGAACAAGATTTTGTTTGCTTTTGCCGGGATGATGATTTCTTTGAGCAGCAGCTTCAGCGCGTCAGCAATAGGTTGCAGTAAACCTGCAGGACCTACGCGATTCGGGCCAAGACGGATGTGCATCCAGCCTATCATTTTGCGTTCCCACAAGGTCAGGTAGGCTACACAGCCCATGACTGGCAAAGTGATGCAAACGATCTTGAGCAGCGTCCACAAAGGCATCCAAAAGGCGCCCAGGTAGTGCTGACCAAATTCATGGATAGAGAGCAGCAAATTCATTATGCACGCTCCAGTTTGATCGCGCCGAACATACCGTCCAGATTACTTGTCAGGTTGTGGCCTGCAGCAATCCTGACTACATTCTCAGGCAGAGATTGATCGATTCCGACAGGAATCAGGATAGAACCTGTTTTGCTCAGTCTGACCATGTCACCTTCGGCGATGCCCAGCTTGCTAGCATCAGCAGAGCTGATCCATGCTTGCGGTGCGCGGGCATCGGCTGTCAGTTGCAGGGATTCTGCACGGCGTACGATAGCGTCTGTGCTGTAAATACCAACGTCAGCAATACGCTCCATGCCAGCAGCAGCCTTGACAGGAACTGATGGAGCTAGCCTGGATGTGTTGTTCAATTGCGTAGTCAGGTCAGCTTGCGCCAATACTGTTGCACGCACTGCTTCTGCTGTCTCGAAATCAAAGTTCTCCAGGCCCAGCAAATTACCAAGTACGCGCAAGACTTTCCATGCAGGACGGGTATCGCCCAGAGGTTTGACTACACCATGGAAACTTTGTGCACGGCCTTCGCAGTTCACAAAAGTACCGGATGTTTCTGTGTAAGGAGAAACTGGCAGCAAGACGTCAGCATATTCAGCACCATGTTTAAATGGCGACATGACGACGACCATTTCAGCATTGTCCAAAGCGGCTTTGGCTTGTACCGGATGTGCGCTGTCAAGCAAAGGCTCGGCGTGCAAAACGATGTAAGCTTTTTTGGCTTCAGTGAATACTGGCTTGGCATTGTTGGCAGGAATCGCATTTGCCAGGTAGCCACCAACTGTATTTGCGGCTTCTGTCAGGTAACCAAATTCTGAACCTGCGTTTTCAGCTATCCATTGTGCCAGTGCATGCAATTGCGATGCTTCTGGATGGTAAGACGCTGTGTTACCCAGGAATACACCAGCATTGCCAGCCAGCAGGCTAGTCGCAATCGCTTCTGCTTTGGCAGATGCTTGCACTGCGTCGTAACCAGCAGGTTTGGCGATTTCTTTTTTAGCTGCGATAGCAACGGCAACTTCAGCCAGGAAAGCTGTCCACAGTGATGGAGCTACGATTGCATTGTTGGCCAGCTTGATGAGCAATTCATCATTCGTTGCATGCAGGATACTGAGCTTGGCACCCATTTTTACTGACTGACGCAAGCGCGCTGCCAGCAAAGGATGATCCTTACGCAGGAAAGAACCAATAACGAAAACGTTTTTCAACTGACCAAACCTGGCAATGCTGGTACCCAGCCAAGGCTTGACAGAAGAATCCAGCGCGAAGTCAGACTGACGCAGGCGGAAATCAACATTATCAGAACCGAGGCCACGCACAACGCGTTGTAGCAGCGTCAGTTCTTCCAGAGTAGAACTTGGTGCAGCAACCGCAGCGATAGCATCAGCGCCATGTTCATGCTTGACGTTACGCAGACCATGCGCAACATATTCGAGTGCTGTCTGCCAGTCAGTTTCCTGCCATAACCCGCCCTGCTTGATCATGGGCTTGGTCAGACGCTCTGTGCTGTTCAAAGCTTCGTAAGAGAAACGGTCTTTATCAGAAATCCAGCATTCATTGATTTCTTCATTTTCCAGCGGAACCACACGCATAACCTTGTGGTTCTTGACCTGAACGATCAGGTTAGAACCCAGGCCATCATGACCACTGACCGATTTACGGCGTGACAATTCCCAGGTACGGGCAGAGTAACGGAAAGGCTTGGATGTCAGTGCGCCTACCGGGCACAGATCGATCATATTGCCTGACAATTCTGAATCAACCGTTTTGCCAACGAAAGAAGTGATTTCAGAATGTTCGCCACGGTTGAGCATGCCCAGTTCCATGACGCCAGCGATTTCCTGACCAAAACGAACACAGCGTGTGCAGTGTATGCAGCGGCTCATTTCTTCCATGGACACCAGCGGACCTACGTCCTTGTGGAATACCACGCGTTTTTCTTCATCGTAACGGGATGCCGTACCACCGTAACCAACTGCCAGATCCTGCAGTTGACATTCACCACCCTGATCGCAGATAGGGCAATCCAGCGGATGGTTGATGAGCAGGAATTCCATCACTGCTTTTTGTGCTTTTATTGCCTTGTCGCTGGAAGAACGAACGATCATGCCCGGCGTGACAGGTGTCGCGCAGGCAGGCAAAGGCTTAGGTGCTTTTTCAACCTCAACCAGACACATGCGGCAGTTGGCCGCAATAGATAATTTTTTGTGATAGCAAAAATGCGGGATGTAAGTGCCAAGCTTATTGGCAGCATCCATCACCATACTGCCCTCTTGGACTTCGACTTTTTTGCCGTCTATTTCGATTTCAACCATGGTCTACTCTAAGTGCGCTAACCGAAGCTGGCTTACATGTAAGTGGGCACCAAGCAATGCTTATGCTCGATGTGATATTCAAATTCTTCGCGGAAATTCTTGATCATTGCGCGTACCGGCATCGCTGCTGCATCACCGAGGGCGCAAATTGTCTTGCCCTGAATATTGTCAGCAATGGAGTTCAGCATATCCAGATCATCTGGACGGCCATGACCGTGTTCTATCCTGTGCACCATGCGATACAACCAGCCGGTACCTTCACGGCAAGGTGTGCACTGACCACAGGATTCTTCAAAATAGAAATAAGACAGGCGCAACAGTGACTTGACCATGCAGCGTGTTTCATCCATGACGATGACAGCACCAGAACCCAGCATGGAACCGGCCTTGGCGATGGAGTCATAATCCATGTCAGTCGCCATCATCACATCACCAGTCAATACCGGCATGGATGAGCCACCAGGGATCACTGCCTTGATTTTTTTACCGTCACGCATGCCGCCAGCGAGTTCCAGCAAGGTGGCAAACGGTGTACCCATAGGTACTTCGTAGTTGCCAGGTTTTGCTACGTCGCCAGACATGGAGAAAATCTTGGTGCCACCATTATTTGGCTTGCCCAGTGCAGCGTATTTCTCACCGCCCATGGCCAGCACAAAAGGTACGGCTGCAAAAGTTTCTGTGTTATTGATCGTAGTTGGCTTGCCATACAAACCAAAGCTGGCCGGGAAAGGCGGCTTGAAGCGTGGCTGCCCTTTCTTGCCTTCCAGCGATTCCAGCAAGGCTGTTTCTTCGCCACAGATGTAGGCGCCGTAGCCGTGAAATGCATGCAACTGGAAGTTGAATTCAGAACCGGCAATTTTGTCGCCCAGCATATTGGCTGCACGAGCTTCTTCCAGCGCTTCTTCGAAACGGTCGTAGTCAGCAAAAATTTCGCCGTGGATGTAGTTGTAACCCACAGTGATACCCATGGCGTAAGCACCAATGGCCATGCCTTCGATCAGCGCATGCGGGTTATAACGGATGATGTCACGATCCTTGAATGTACCAGGCTCGCCCTCATCTGTATTACAGACCAGATATTTTTGACCAGGGAACTGACGTGGCATGAAGCTCCACTTCAAACCGGTAGGAAAACCCGCACCACCGCGACCACGCAATGAAGAAGCCTTCAACTCAGCAATGACTTGCTCAGGAGGGATTTTTTCATTCAGGATACGCTTCAGGGATTCATAGCCGCCACGAGCTACGTAATCTTGCAGATGCCAGTTTTTGCCATCCAGGCCAGCCAGTATCAAAGGCTTAATATGGCGATTATGCAGACTCGTCATTATTTAACCTCTTTCAATTCATTGACCAGACCGTCAATTTTTTCATTCGACATGAAGCTGCACATGCGCTTGTTATTAACCAGCATCACAGGTGCATCACCGCAGGCACCCATGCATTCACCTTCAACCAGTGTGAACTGGCCGTCTGCCGTAGTTTCCCTGTAATCGATACCGAGTTTTTGCTTCAGGTGATGTGCTGCACGTTCGCCACCAGACAAGGCGCAAGGCAGATTGGTACAGACCGAAATCTTGAACTTGCCCACCGGTTTGGTGTTGTACATATTGTAGAAAGTCGCGACTTCCTGCACTGCTACTGCGGGCATGCCGATGTAGTCAGCCAGAGTCTGCATGACTTCCGGGGATACCCAGCCAGTTTCATCCTGGGCAATAGCCAATGCGGCCATCACAGCGGACTGGCGCTGGTCAGCCGGGAACTTTGCAAGTTCACGATCAATTTTTTTAAATGCCTGCTCTGATAACACCATAGCTAATGCCTCGATTCGACGTCCTCGGGACGCCGCTTTATCTGTCAATCTCACCAAACACAATATCCTGAGTACCGATGATCGTTACCGCATCAGCAATCATGTGACCTTTTGCCATTTCGTCCAAACCCTGCAAATGCGCGAAACCTGGCGCACGGATTTTCAGACGATAAGGCTTGTTAGCACCATCGGACATCAAGTAAATACCAAACTCGCCTTTTGGATGCTCAACTGCGGCATAAGCTTCGCCAGCAGGAACATGGAAACCTTCGGTGAACAGTTTGAAGTGATGGATGAGTTCTTCCATATTCGACTTCATGTTCACGCGATGTGGCGGCGCAACTTTATGGTTATCAGTAATCACCGGACCCTGGTTATTTCTCAGCCACTCTACGCATTGTTTGATGATGCGGTTGGACTGGCGCATTTCTTCTACGCGCACCAGGTAACGGTCATAACTGTCGCCATTGACGCCGACCGGGATATCAAAATCCAGCAAGTCATAGACTTCATACGGCTGCTTCTTGCGCAAATCCCATTCGATACCGGAACCACGCAACATAGGGCCACTAAAACCCATGGCCATGGCGCGCTCAGGCGACACTACGCCAATACCAACCAGACGCTGCTTCCAGATACGGTTGTCGGTCAACAGTGTTTCGTATTCATCGACATATTTTGGGAAACGATTGGTGAAGTCTTCAATGAAATCCAGCAGAGAACCCTGACGGTTTTCATTCAGCAACTTCATCGCTTTTTCATTCTTCAAGGCCGATACAGTGAATTGCGGCATTTGATCCGGCAAATCACGATACACACCACCTGGGCGATAGTAAGCAGCATGCAAACGTGCGCCTGAGACTGCCTCATAGCAATCCATCAGATCTTCACGTTCGCGGAATGCGTACAGGAATACCGCCATTGCACCCACGTCCAGCGCATGCGCGCCTATCCACAGCAAGTGGTTCAACAGGCGTGTGATTTCATCAAACATGACGCGGATATATTGCGCACGCAAAGGCACTTCCAGGCCCAGCATCTTTTCTATGGCCATGACATAGGCATGTTCATTGGCCATCATGGATACATAGTCCAGGCGATCCATGTAAGGCACGGATTGCAGGAAAGTTTTTTGCTCAGCCAGTTTTTCAGTCGCACGATGCAAGAGACCAATGTGCGGATCAGCACGTTGTATCACTTCACCGTCTAGCTCCAGCACCAGGCGCAACACACCGTGCGCAGCAGGATGCTGAGGACCAAAGTTCAGGGTGTAATTCTTAATCTCAGCCATTATTTCATCCCGTAATTTTCTTCACGAATCACACGCGGCACATTTTCGCGTGGATCTATCGTGACAGGCTGGTAAACAACGCGCTTTTGATCTGCGTCATAGCGCATTTCAACATAGCCGGAAACTGGAAAGTCTTTACGGAATGGGTGACCGATAAAACCATAGTCAGTCAAAATACGACGCAAGTCATTGTGACCATCAAACAGGATGCCAAGCAAGTCGAACGCTTCACGCTCATACCAGTTGGCGGCATTCCAGATATCGATCAGCGATGGCACGACTGGCATTTCATCATCCGGCGCAAACACGCGCACACGCAAACGCCAGTTATGCTTGATCGACAGCAGATGGGAAACGGCAGCAAAACGCGCACCTTCCCACAAGCCATCTCCATAAGTAGAATAATCAACACCACAAAGGTCGATCAATTCTTCAAAACTGGTTTCTGCATGGTCGCGCAAAGTGCGCATGACATCCAGATAAGCAGTTGCAGAAACCACGATGGTGATTTCACCCAGCGCATTCTTCAAGTCCAGAATGCGCTCACCCAGGACATTTTTTACTGCTGCCTCAAGGTTTTCCAGTTTGGTAGTCATAATTTATTATTGCCCCAGCGATCGCGCGATTAACGAGCAATGGTATTGGTACGTTTGATCTTGTTTTGCAACTGTATGATGCCGTACATCAGTGCTTCAGCAGTTGGCGGGCAACCTGGCACATAAATATCAACTGGCACAATACGGTCACAACCACGTACTACGGAATACGAATAATGGTAGTAACCACCACCATTAGCGCAAGACCCCATGGAAATCACCCAACGCGGCTCTGCCATCTGGTCATATACCTTGCGCAGCGCTGGCGCCATCTTGTTACACAGCGTACCGGCAACAATCATGACATCAGACTGACGCGGAGATGGACGAAACACCACCCCAAAGCGATCCAGATCATAGCGCGACGCACCAGCATGCATCATCTCTACCGCACAGCAAGCCAGACCAAAAGTCATCGGCCACATGGAGCCGGTACGCGTCCAGTTGATCAGCTTGTCAGCAGACGTCGTCAAAAAGTTTTCGTTGAATACACCTTCAATTGCCATAATCCATCACTCCCAATCCAGAGCGCCTTTTTTCCAGATGTACCAAAATCCAACGCCAAACTCGAGCACGAAGCCGAGCATAATCAGAAAACCTGTCCAGCCCAGATCACGCATTGCCACGCCCCAAGGGAAGAAGAATGCCGTTTCCAGATCGAACAAAATAAACAGAATCGCCACCAGGTAATAACGCACATCAAACTTCATGCGCGCATCTTCGAATGCCTCAAAACCGCATTCGTAAGCAGAATTTTTTTGTGAGTCTGGTTTGTATGGAGCAAGAACACGCCCCAGGATTTGCGGCACCACACCTACGGCGATACCAACCAGAATAAAGAGAAGAACTGGGAAATAATTTTCGAGGTTCACGTTAGGCTACCTGTAATTGAATGCCAGATTGAAGCATTTATTTCTTAAGATCAAACCACAAGAAATAAAGCTTCCTCGACCGGATCAGCAAAGAAAACTGACCCTATTTTTTTGGTGCCGACGACGAGACTCGAACTCGTACAGCTTTCGCCACTACCCCCTCAAGATAGCGTGTCTACCAATTTCACCACGTCGGCTTAAGCCCAGCATTCTACTATGTATAGCCTCATTGTTCAACGCGCAATTGCAGCAATTCAATGTTTTTTGCTGGGCAAAATCAAATTATTTTGGAATCTGACCCGATTGACCAGCAGAAGAAGCCGGTGCGGATGTTGCAGCTGCAGCAGAAGCTGCGGCCGGCGCACTCGCAGGTGCAGCATTTGTCGCAGGCTGAACTACAGTCACACCTTCCATGACACCACCAGAAGGCTTGCGGGCGCCAGTACTGAATACCGCCAGACCCAGGGTTGCCGCAAAAAATATCGCAGCAGCTATACCCGTCGCCTTGGACAAGAAATTGGAAGAACCAGTTGCACCAAACAAACTACCAGAAGCGCCAGAGCCAAAAGAGGCACCCATATCAGCACCTTTACCGTGCTGCAATAAAACCAGACCAATAATTGTCAATGCAGACAGAATCTGAATAACGATGACCAACGTGTGTAAAGTTTGCATTCAAAACATCCAAGTAAAAATTAAGTACTACAATAAACCAATTAACTGGCAGCGATAATTGCAAGAAAGTCTTGTGACTTCAGTGCAGCCCCGCCAATCAAACCACCATCAATATCGGGCATTGCCAATAACTCTTTGGCATTTTCCGGCTTCATGCTACCACCATACAAAATCTGTACTTTTTCTGCCGCACCCGCATCACGGACAGCCACTTGCTGACGCAGGAAATGATGCACTTCTTGCGCCATTTCAGGCGTTGCGGTTTTACCCGTACCTATCGCCCAGACGGGTTCATAGGCAATCACCAGGCCATTAAGGCTATCCAGCACATCCAGCACAGCATTCAACTGCGCCGCTACAACCGCATTCGTCTGACCACTTTCTCGCTGCTCCAGGGTTTCACCGACGCAGACGATAGGCAAGACACCATGCTTCAACAATTGCTGCGCCTTGTGCGCTACCAGCTCGTTTGTTTCAGCATGATAAGCACGGCGCTCAGAGTGTCCGACAATCGCATATTTACAAGCGCAATCCTGCAACATGGAAGCAGAAATCTCACCCGTATAAGCACCATGCGCATGCACAGATACATCTTGCGCACCCCAGCTCACAGCAGTACCACTCAACAATTCTGCACACTGCGCAAAATAGGGCGCAGGAGCACAGACCAGCACGTCACACTGCAAACTGGCAGGCAAACCCGCCTTGACTTCAGACAACAATGAACGGTTGGCAGCAAAACTACCATTCATTTTCCAGTTACCGGCTATTAAGGTGCGTCGCATAGTGAGCCAAAATATAAATAACCGTCTATTGTAGCCTTCGCTGCAGACAGGGTCAAACCAGCAAGACCAGTTTTTACATTCCGAAGTTACTATAAAGACATAATTACATCAAATTTATGAGCAATATGGCAATTTTGTAAACTTCGACACATCCAGACACAGGTTTAATAAAAAAATAACAAGCAACAACTAATCCAGAGCCAGCATGATTTTACCTATATGCAAACCCTCTTCCATCATCGCATGCGCCTGAGCAGCTTGCTCCAGAGGGAAAACCTGATGTATGACGGGGACTATTTCTTTCGATGCCAACAGCGGCCAGACTTGCTCTTGCAGTTGTGTCGCGATTTTTGCCTTGAATGCAACGGAGCGTGGGCGCAATGTCGAACCCGTCACCGTCAAACGCCTGCGCAAGACCTGCGCCAGATCAAGCTCCGCCGAATTACCACCTAGCAGGGCAATAATCGCCAACCGGCCATCATCTGCCAGGCAATTGATTTCTTTTGGCACATAGGAGCCCGCGACCATATCCAGAATGACATCGACACCCTTACCTGCCGTCAATTCCTTGATGAGCTCGACGAAATTTTCAGTCTTGTAATTGATGCCGCGCTCAGCACCCAGTTTTTCTGTCGCTCTGCATTTTTCATCCGAGCCCGCCGTGGCAAACACCCTATGTCCCAGCGCCTTGGCAATCTGGATGGCTGCCACACCTATACCCGAAGTACCGCCCTGCACCAGAAAACTTTCGCCCGGCACCAGATGCGCGCGCTGAAATACATTACTCCAGACTGTAAAATAAGTTTCTGGCAAAGAAGCCGCTTCCACCATGGAAAGACCAGCAGGCACCTTCAAGCACTGACCCGCTGGCGCCACGCAATATTCCGCATAACCACCGCCCTGCACCAATGCGCAAACCTGGTCACCCAACTCAAAACCACTACCCTGCACATCACCACCGACTATTTCGCCAGCCACTTCCAGGCCCGGCAAATCTGAAGCACCTGGCGGCACAGGATAAAAACCAAGGCGCTGCAAGACATCAGGGCGATTCACACCAGCCGCGGCAACCTTGATTAATAGCTCGCCCTTACCCGGCACTGGCACAGGCCTGCTGCAAATCTGCAAGACTTCAGGCTTGCCATATTGGGTAATTTCAATTGCGCGCATTTCAGTTTTCATCTTCAGCCTTTGTAGGGGTCCAGCAATACAGTACGCAATTGTAAGCCAATAAAAAAACGCCCGTGCGAGACGGGCGTTTTTAACTCTGAAAGGTCAGAAGACCTTAGAATTTATTACTGCTGCTGTTGTTGCTGCTGTTGCTGCTGTTGCGGCTGAGCTGGTGCTTCAGATTCAGAAGCTGCTGCCTTCATCGACAACTTGAAGCGACCACGGTCATCAGTTTCCAGTACTTTTACACGTACTTGCTGACCTTCTTTGAGGTAGTCAGCAACTGCATTCACGCGCTCATTGGCGATCTGACTGATGTGCAGCAAACCATCTTTACCTGGCATGATTTGTACGATCGCGCCGAAGTCCAGCAATTTCAAGACTGTACCTTCATAGATTTTGCCAACTTCAACTTCTGCAGTAAGCTCTTCGATACGGCGCTTGGCTTCCTGTCCAGCTGCTGCATCAACAGAAGCGATCGTCACGATACCTTCATCGCTGATATCAATTTGCGTGCCAGTTTCTTCTGTCAAGGCACGGATTACCGCACCACCTTTACCGATCACGTCACGGATTTTTTCCGGATTGATCTTGACGGTGATCAGGCGTGGCGCAAAGTCAGACAATTCTGTATTACCGACTGGCACAGCTTCTTGCATTTTGCCAAGAATATGAATACGGCCTTCTTTAGCTTGCGCCAGAGCGACTTGCATAATTTCTTTAGTGATACCCTGGATTTTGATATCCATTTGCAGGGCAGTGATGCCTTCTGCAGTACCGGCTACTTTGAAGTCCATGTCGCCGAGGTGATCTTCATCACCGAGGATGTCTGTCAGAACGGCAAACTTGTTGCCGTCCTTGATCAGGCCCATGGCGATACCAGCAACGTGTGCTTTCATTGGTACACCAGCATCCATCAACGCCAGGCAGCCGCCGCAGACGGAAGCCATGGAAGAAGAACCATTGGATTCTGTAATTTCAGATACCAGACGGACTGAGTAGCTGAAATCTTCCGGATCAGGCAAAGCAGCTTGCAATGCACGTTTAGCCAGACGACCATGACCGATTTCACGACGCTTAGGTGTGCCAACACGGCCTGTTTCGCCAGTAGCGAACGGGGGCATGTTGTAATGCAGCATGAAGCGGTCAGAGTATTCACCCATCAGCGCATCAATTTTTTGCTCGTCACGGGCAGTGCCCAGAGTCGCAATCACCAGAGCCTGAGTTTCACCACGTGTGAACAGGGCTGTACCATGCGTACGTGGCAGAACGCCAGTGCGGATAGTGATAGGACGTACAGTACGTGTATCACGGCCATCGATACGTGGCTCGCCTTCCAGGATTTGGGAACGAACGATTTTCGCTTCCAGATCAAACAGGATATTGCCAACTTCAGATGAATCAGGAGCAGCTTCGCCTTTGGCAGCAGCTTGCTCAGCCAGTGCTGCAGCAACTGTAGACGTTGCCGCCTTCAATTGTTCAGTACGTGCTTGTTTTTCTTTGGTTTGATACGCAGTGCGCAACAGAGGCTCTGCCACTGCTGTAACAGCAGCGATCAGCGGCTCATTTTTTGCAGCAGGTGCCCATTGCACTTCAGGCTTGCCACCGTCGCGTACCAATTCATGGATCGCATCGATCACAGCTTTCATTTGCGTGTGGCCGTAAACAACTGCGCCCAGCATGATTTCTTCAGACAATTGCTGCGCTTCAGACTCAACCATCAACACGGCTTGCTCAGTACCGGCAACAACCAGGTCCAGCTTGGATTGTTTCAGCTGAGTTGCGGTTGGGTTCAATACATATTGGCCATCAATATAGCCAACACGTGCCGCACCTACCGGGCCACTGAATGGGATGCCAGCAACGGAAATCGCTGCAGAAGCACCGATCATCGCAGCGATATCAGGGTCGATTTCTGGATTGACGGACAATACATGAATGATGACCTGAACTTCGTTCAGATAACCTTCTGGGAACAGAGGGCGAATTGGGCGATCGATCAAACGGGAAGTCAGTGTTTCTTTTTCTGATGGACGACCTTCACGCTTGAAGAAACCGCCAGGAATACGGCCAGCAGCGTAAGTTTTTTCCATGTAATCCACGGTCAGAGGAAAGAAATCCTGACCTGGTTTTGCATCTTTCTTGGCAACGACAGTCGCCAATACAACGGTATCTTCTATGGATACCAGGACTGCACCCGATGCCTGGCGAGCGATTTCGCCGGTTTCCAGTGTTACCTGGTGCTGACCATATTGGAAGGTTTTAGTAATTTTATTAAACACAATGTGTCCTTTCTATTTGCCGACAGATTTTCAGGCGCTGTCGTTCACCTCACCACGAGCAATCCGCCTGGACTGCTTTTTGCCTGTTTTTTAATATTTACATCAAAAACCGGGCTAAAACTGGATAAAACTAGATGAAACCAAAACTCTAGATGGACAAAAAGCCTGCGACAGTTAAATGACGCAGGCTTTTTGCTACAAATCTTTTGCTAAATTCAGCAAGAATTACTTACGCAAGCCGAGTTTTTCGATCAGTGAGCGATAGCGATTCAAGTCTTTACCTTTCAGGTAAGACAACAGACTCTTACGACGGTTAACCATCATGATCAAACCACGACGTGAGTGGTGATCTTTAGAGTGTGCTTTGAAGTGACCATTCAGGTCATTGATACGTGCAGTCAACAGAGCAACTTGCACTTCAGGAGAGCCTGTGTCGTTTTGACCACGGGCATTATCCGCTACGATAGCGGCTTTTGCATTTTTTTCGATAGACATGATTTTCCTTAACATGCGATAACAATAGTCATATTAACCATACAAACCATCATTATCGTGACATAACAATTCCGCCGGAATGACGGAACGCGTGACTATAACACCGTTTTTAGCCAGAATCAAATCTGCTTTAAATCTGCGGGTTCAGTTTCTCTGTCTTCGATTGCAATTTATTCAATGCCGACAAATAAGCTTTCACTGAAGCAACGACGATATCAGGATCAGCACCCACCCCATTGACGATGCGGCCAGCCTTGGACAAACGCATGGTGACTTCACCCTGCGACTGAGTGCCAGTAGTGATTGCATTCACCGAGAACAACAACAGTTCTGCGCCACTCTGCACCTTGGAATCGATGGCATTCACAATGGCATCAACCGGACCATTACCATTGCCCTCACAAGTCACTTCCTTGCCGTCTGAAGTAAATACGACTTTGGCATAAGGCAACTCGCCAGTTTCAGAGCGCTGCGAAAGAGACACATAATGGAAGGCATCGTTATTTTGTGCATGCTCCTCATCAGACACCAGGGCAAGAATATCTTCGTCGAATATTTCCGACTTGCGGTCGGCGAGCTCTTTGAAGCGGGCAAAGGCGGCATTAACTTCAGTTTCTGATTCCAGCGCGATGCCCAATTCTTCCAGGCGCTGCTTGAAGGCGTTACGGCCAGATAATTTACCCAGGACCAGTTTGTTGGCGCTCCAGCCCACATCTTCAGCACGCATGATCTCGTAAGTATCACGCGCTTTCAAGATGCCATCCTGATGGATGCCAGATGCATGGGCAAAAGCATTTGCACCAACCACAGCCTTGTTAGGCTGCACGGCAAAGCCGGTGATTTGCGACACCAGCTTGGATGCAGGTACGATCTGGCTGATATCTATGCCCAGTTGCAGGTCAAAATAATCCTTGCGAGTGCGCACGGCCATGACGATTTCTTCCAGAGCCGTATTACCAGCACGCTCACCCAGGCCATTGATGGTACATTCAATCTGACGTGCGCCACCTATCATGACACCCGCCAGAGAGTTGGCAACCGCCATGCCCAGGTCATTGTGACAGTGCACAGACCAGACCGCCTTGTCGGAATTGGGAATACGCTCACGCAAAGACTTCAACATATTGCCGTACAGCTCAGGCACGGCATAGCCAACTGTGTCGGCAAAGTTGATCGTCGTTGCACCTTCTTTAATAACCGCTTCCAGCACACGACACAAGAAATCCATATCTGAGCGACTGCCGTCTTCAGGGCTGAACTCCACATCATCCGTAAAATTGCGGGCATAGCGCACTGCCTGTATGGCCTGCTCCAATACCTGGTCTGGTGTCATACGCAATTTCTTTTCCATGTGCAGAGGAGACGTCGCGATGAAGGTATGAATACGCTTGCGTTGCGCGGCCTGCAAGGCTTCTGCTGCGCGGGCGATGTCGCGGTCATTGGCGCGCGACAAAGAGCAGATCGTTGAGTCCTTGATGATGGAAGCAATCGCCTTGATAGATTCAAAATCGCCAGGAGACGCCGCCGCAAAACCAGCTTCAATCACATCGACTTTCATTCTTTCCAGCTGCTTGGCAATACGGATTTTTTCATCCTTGGTCATTGATGCACCAGGGGATTGCTCGCCATCGCGCAAAGTTGTGTCGAATATGATGAGTTTGTCGGCCATGTTATTGCTCCTGATATGAATTTAAGTCTGAAATGTTGTAGATGAAAAACTGCAAACTGAGAATATTCTTTGACCTACCCTTGCAAGACGCACATGGGTGGTGAGACTACTCGAATTGTGGGTATAGGGGGATTTAGCGCGTGAACGCTAGTAGAGATGCCAGCAATAGCGATAGCAGACCAGACAGGCCTGCCATAGTGTTTTTTGCTATTGATGTAGATGCGAAGTTCATGCCAAAGACTATAAGCGCAAAGGCAGAAAAGTGCAAGAATTTATAGCAGGAAATTCCTGTTTTTATGAGGCAGAAAAGCAAAAAAGCCGCGATACATTTTCTGTATTGCGACTTTTCTTGAAAAACACCAAATTTAATCTGGCAGCGCGAGTTTTGATACCGGCTTATTTATCATCATGGTGATGATCATCAACACTAGTCTGCACTATGCTGACTGGCCTGCCCTTGCGCCAGCGCCACAGCAAGACGATATAACCAGACAGTCCATACAGGACAAACAAACCAAACAAGACCTTGGGCGGATCACTGACTACCGCAACATAGGCCAGCACGATGAGGAAAGGCGCAATGAATGGTACGGACTTACGCAGGTTCACGTCCTTGAAACTATAGAAAGGCACATTGGTCACCATCGTCAAACCAGCAAACAAGGTAAGGCTCCAGGTGCTCCAGCTCAAGTCACGCCCGAGGAAATGCAGATCTTCCATCAGCAATACAAAGCCCGCAACCAAAGCAGCGGCCGCAGGACTGGGCAAACCCTGGAAATAACGCTTATCGACCACACCAATATTGGTATTGAAGCGCGCCAGGCGCAAGGCCGCACCGGCACAATAGACAAAGGCCGCCAGCCAGCCCAGCTTGCCCATACCCTTCAACGACCATTCATAAGCCACCAGCGCCGGTGCAGCACCAAAGGAAATCATGTCTGACAAGCTATCGTATTGCGCCCCAAACTCACTCTGGGTATTGGTCATGCGGGCGACGCGACCATCCAGACTATCCAGCACCATGGCCGCGAAAATCGCCAGGGCCGACCGGTCAAAACGTTGATCCATTGCCATGACAATCGCATAAAAACCGCAAAACAAGGCTGCAGTCGTAAATGCATTCGGCAACAGGTAAATACCACGCCTCGGCTTGGCTGGGGTGCGTATATCACTCGCTTCCTGCACACTCGCGGCTGTATTCTTGCGCACACCCTTGGGGAAGAGCTTGAAACTACCTTTGGGTTTTCGTTTTAATATAGGTGCCATTCTTGCTATCGTCAACTGTGAAGTATATTTCTTGCCAGAGCAAGGAAGGAAAAAGTGTGCGAAGTATAACCCCGATTATTAGCAATGAAAACAAACGCAGGGACATGGTTCTACACATTCAAACATCAAATATACATCCTCATTCACATTTAACTACATATTAAATGCACACATATTTAAATGCACACATATCTGGTAAGGAGCCATGAGGCCCTGAAAGTAAAAATCGCCCTTCCGGGCGATTTTTAGTCTTCGAGCTGCGTGCGCCTGCAAGCGCACGCTGGATGATGCCCGGCGATCTCAGCAATTAGTTTTTGCTTTGATCAACCAGTTTGTTCTTCGCTATCCAAGGCATCATGGCACGCAATTTCGCGCCCACTTCTTCGATCTGATGCTCAGAAGTCAAACGACGGCGGGAGATCAAAGTCGGCGCGCCGGCTTTGTTTTCCAGGATGAAGCTCTTCGCGTATTCACCAGTCTGAATATCTTTCAGGCATTGGCGCATGGCGTTTTTGGTGTCTTCTGTAACGACTTTAGGGCCAGTCACATATTCACCGTATTCTGCATTGTTGGAGATCGAGTAATTCATGTTGGCGATACCGCCTTCATAGATCAGGTCAACGATCAGTTTCAATTCATGCAGACATTCAAAGTAAGCCATTTCTGGTGCATAACCAGCTTCAACCAGGGTTTCGAAACCAGCCTTAATGAGTTCAACTGCACCACCGCACAGAACCGCTTGCTCACCGAACAAATCAGTTTCTGTTTCTTCACGGAAGTTGGTTTCGATGATGCCGGCACGGCCACCACCGTTAGCCATTGCGTAGGACAAGGCGATGTCACGGGCAGAGCCGGATTTATCCTGATACACAGCGATCAGGTGAGGCACGCCGCCGCCCTGGCTATAAGTACCACGTACAGTGTGGCCAGGTGCCTTAGGAGCGATCATGATGACATCCAGATCGGCGCGTGGCACAACTTGACCGTAGTGGACATTGAAGCCATGGGCAAATGCCAGCACTGCGCCTTGTTTGGCGTGAGGAGCAACGTTTTCAGCATACACCTGGGCGATGTTTTCATCTGGCAGCAAGATCATGATGACGTCAGCTGCTTTGACTGCGTCGTTCACTTCAGCCACGTTCAGACCGGCATTTTTTGCCTTATCCCATGAAGCGCCGCCTTTACGCAGGGCGACAGTCACTTTACAGCCGGAATCATTCAAGTTCTGTGCGTGTGCATGGCCTTGAGAACCGTAGCCGATGATAGCAACGTTTTTGCCTTTGATCAGGGAGAGATCACAATCTTTGTCGTAGAAAACTTTCATTTTGTATCCTAATAATTAAGTATTTTTGTAGGGGATGGCGTATGCCTGAAACTATTTTTTAAACCTTGAGGATGCGTTCGCCGCGTCCTATGCCTGAACCACCGGTACGTACCGTTTCCAGAATTGCCGTGCGGTCGATTGAATCGATGAAAGCATCCAATTTACCTTTATTACCAGTCAATTCTATGGTGTAGGTCTTTTCGGTGACGTCGATGATGCGGCCACGGAAAATATCTGCGGTACGCTTCATTTCTTCGCGCTCCTTGCCGACCGCCCTTACTTTGATCAGCATCAGTTCGCGTTCTATGTGCGCGCCTTCGGTCAGATCAACCACTTTGACTACCTCAATCAGGCGGTTCAAATGCTTGGTGATCTGTTCGATGATGTCGTCAGAACCAGAAGTCACGATCGTCATACGCGACAGGGTCGGGTCTTCAGTCGGTGCAACCGTCAGGGTTTCAATGTTATAGCCGCGCGCAGAAAACAGACCGACCACACGGGACAAGGCACCGGCTTCATTCTCAAGAAGGATGGAAATAATATGTCTCATTACAGATCCTCCGAACCCAGCAACATTTCAGTCAAACCCTTGCCTGCCTTGACCATGGGCCAGACATTCTCGGTTTGATCAGTAATGAAATTCATGAACACCAGCCTGTCTTTCATGGCAAAGGCTTCACGTACTGCACCATCGACATCCGCCGGGTTTTCTATCTTCATGCCGACGTGGCCATAGGCTTCCACCAGCTTGGTAAAGTCAGGCAGAGAGTCCATGTAAGACTCAGAATAGCGTGAACCATAATCAATTTGCTGCCACTGCCTCACCATGCCAAGGAAGCGGTTATTCAACAAGATGATTTTTGGTGTCAGGTGATATTGCTTGCAGGTTGCCAGCTCCTGTATGCACATCTGTATCGAGGCTTCGCCAGTGATACAGGCAACAGTCGCATCTGGATTAGCCATCTGCACGCCCATGGCGTACGGCAAACCTACGCCCATGGTACCCAGACCACCGGAATTGATCCATCGACGTGGTTTATCAAAGCGGTAGTATTGCGCAGCCCACATCTGATGCTGGCCTACGTCAGAAGTAACAAAGGCATCGCCCTTGGTCACTTCCCAGACTTTTTCAACCACGGACTGTGGCTTGATGACTTCATTTGAAGTCGGGTATTTCAGGCATTCGCGGCCACGCCATTCATTAACCTGCTTCCACCAGGTAGCCAGCGCCTTTGGATCAGGACGTGTCTCCACTGCACTCAGTTGTGACAGCATTTCCTGCAAGACGTCTTTGACATTACCGACGATAGGAATATCAACCTTGACGCGCTTGGAAATCGACGAAGGATCAATATCAATATGAATGATCTTGCGTGGATGCGAAGAGAAATGCTTGGGATTGCCGATCACGCGGTCATCAAAACGTGCGCCAATAGCGATCAGCACGTCACAGTGCTGCATGGCCATATTGGCTTCGTAAGTACCATGCATACCCGGCATGCCGACGAATTTTTCATCGCTGGCACGGTAGGCGCCCAAACCCATCAGGGTATTGGTACATGGAAAGCCGAGCAAATCAACCAGCTTGTTCAGCTCCGGCGCAGCATGCGCGAGTATCACGCCGCCACCTGTGTAAATCATGGGACGTTCAGCCTGCAACAGCAGTTGCACAGCCTTGCGAATTTGACCTGCATGCCCTTTATCGACTGGCTTGTAAGAGCGCATTTCGACTTCTTTAGGGTAGCTATAGGTAGTTTTGTGCATGCTGATATCCTTGGGGATATCCACCAGCACAGGGCCCGGACGACCTGTCGTTGCAATATAGAATGCTTTCTTGACGGTCTCGGCCAGATCCCTGACGTCTTTCACCAAAAAATTATGCTTGACACAGGGACGGGTAATACCAACGGTGTCACATTCCTGGAAAGCATCCTGGCCAATAACGGCACTGGGCACCTGACCTGAAATGATCACCATGGGAATCGAATCCATATAAGCAGTTGCCAGCCCGGTTACCGCATTGGTAACACCAGGTCCGGAAGTGACCAGAGCCACGCCTACTTTATTGGAGGAACGGGAATAAGCATCGGCAGCATGTACTGCAGCCTGCTCGTGACGCACCAGGATATGTTGGAACTTGTCCTGATTAAAAATCGCGTCATAGATATAGAGTACGGCACCACCCGGATATCCGAATACATGCTCAACACCCTCTTCGGCAAGACACTTGACAAGTATCTCTGCGCCTGTAAATTCTGAACTCATAAATTGTGTCCTTTCAAGGTCCATAGGAGATTGATCGGATGTTCTTTCCTGGCGAAATCGACATGTAAATACCGGAAAGCTGAGATCCCTTTACGTGCGGTCACATTCCCCTTTACACATCCGTTGGATATGGTGCCAGGCAAGGCTTAGTGCACTCGTTCAATCAGTATTAAGGCTTTACAACGACAGACTTCTCACGCTTGTGGCATGGGTCAGAACAAACAGCTTCTTAAAGCGAACTTGTCGGCGACGGCATTGTGGGCTGTTCCAGACAAGCATTTTGTGCCCCGAGATTTTGGAGCGGACTCACAAGGTACTGCGTCGCAGCAATTTGGTCAAGGAAAATTCTATAAGAAAAGAAACTTATTTGCCGTTAAAATGTTATCAAATGACAATAAGCCACAAAATTCAGGACATAAGCACGTATTTTTGCTAGCATGTGCGCAATTTTGCATAGCCAGCTTCTTTAGTTTCAACGCCATTGATCGCAATTAATCAAAGCCAATGCGTAACGACAATGAAGAAGCCGCGCCTGCTATAACAACGTAACTCAACGCAAAGCGAACGTAAAGCGCGTAACTGCCAACAATGGCCACAGACAAAGAATTATCCAGCTTTTTGGAAGGTGTAGAACGACGCGCTTTCAAACATGCTGTCTATACGGTAAGAAATGAAGAGTCTGCCCTGGACATTGTCCAGGAGGCAATGATCAAGCTCGCCGAAAAATATGGCGACAAGCCTGCGGCAGAATTGCCCATGCTGTTCCAGCGCATACTGCAAAACACTATTCTGGATTTTTTTCGCCGGGAAAAGGTCAGAAACACCTGGGTCAGCCTGTTTTCCAGCATCACGCCGTCAAATAATCAGGACGACGATAATTTTGACTTGCTGGAAAGTTATGCTGAAGAAGGCTCAGAATCATCCGAATCCAGTGCAGACAAGATAGAACGTGAGCAAGTTCTTAACATAATTGACGAAGAAATAAAAAAACTTCCAGCACGTCAACGGGAAGCATTCCTCATGCGTTATTGGGAAGACATGGATGTAGCGGAAACCGCCGCTGCAATGGGTTGCTCAGAAGGCAGCGTCAAAACACACTGCTCCAGGGCAACACACGCATTGGCCGTCACGCTCAAGGCGAAAGGAATACACCTATGAATTACTCAAAAGAAGCTAAAGACCTTGAGTTTGCTTACAAGGTAAGACGGGCGCTGAACGAGTCAGCAGAAAGCCTGCCCGCCCCTACCCTTGACAGGCTGGCGCTGGCACGCAAAGCGGCTTTGGCCCGCAAGAAGCAGGAAGCACCGGCAGCCGTGAAGGTATTCAAGGGCGTGCTGGCTGGCAACTCTGGCTTTTCTTTCCAGGGACCAGGTTCCTGGATGGGCAAGCTGGGCCTGGCCCTGCCCTTGTTGGTCCTGGTGGTTGGCTTGCTGGGCATTTATGAATACGAGCAACAGCAAAACATTAATGAACTGGCAGATATCGATACTGCCGTCCTGGTGGATGAATTACCGCCAGCCGCCTATGTTGATACCGGGTTCAGTGCTTATTTGAACAAAACAGAGGAGTAGTAGTGACGTTTGCGTTAATACCGAATACTGTTTGTCTCATTATTCTGTCTCTTGCAATACCGCTGGCTTTTGCCGGCGGTATTTCTGTTCCTGCGTCCAATCCACAAAGTACAGTTAATACAGCTAAGGCCAGCACTGGCCTGCTGGGTGGCAGTACCCTGAGCAAACCGCTGTGGACAGAACTCAGCGCTGCACAGAAACAGGCTTTGGCACCATTGAGTCCTGAATGGGACAAGATGTCAGAACTCGGTAAGAAAAAATGGCTGGGGATCGCCGATCGCTACGCAACGATGAAGCCGGACGAACAAGCCAGGTTGCAAGAACGCATGCGTGACTGGGTCAAATTGACCCCTGAGCAGCGTATGGCCGCCCGCGAAAACTACGCAAAATCAACACAACTCAAGCCTGAGCATAAGTCAGCCCAATGGCAACAATATCAACAGCTGAGCGAAGAAGAAAAAAAACGCCTCGCAGATGAAAACCAGAAAAAGAAAAGTGTGACCAATCTGCCATCGGAATCTGTCAAGAATCCGAAAATTCTGGCACCTATCAAGGTAGGCCCAACGCCGCCCACTACATCAGCGCCAGCCGTTAAAGTCATTACACCACCTGCGGCAGCCCTTGTTGCACCTGCCGCCTCAGTTGCTGCCACACCACCGGCAGCTACTGCAACCGATACCACAGCTGCCAGCGTGCCCGCGTCCCAAAACAAGTAATCCCGTGAATTCTGATCTGACTGCTCCAGCCATACGCCGCCGCCTGATTTGCATGGTCTATGAGGCCATGCTGCTGTTTGGCATCGTTTTTGTCTCAGGCTTTATCTTTGATGTGATCACGCAGAGCAGGCATGCCCTGACTTTACGTCATGCCCGTCAGTTCTGGCTGTTTCTTGTCATTGGTGCATATTTTGTGTTTTGCTGGAGCCGCAGCGGCCAAACCCTGGCGATGCAGACCTGGCGTATCAAAGTAGTTGACCTGGATGGCGGCAAATTGCCTGTGGTGAAGGCTATAGTACGCTATTGCCTGGCATGGATGTGGTTTTTGCCTGCCATGGCACTGGACCATCAACTAGGCCTCAAAGAGTGGCAAATGGCTGGCGTGGTCATCGCTGGCATGCTGGCCTGGGCATACACCGCCCGTTTCGACAAGCAAGGCCAGTTCTTGCATGACCGTCTGGCCAAGACCCGATTGATCCATATTCCCTCAGAAATTGAGCTGAAAGCGCAGTCAGGAACCTGATACTCTTTTGATGTTGCGCTTTCAATGTTATTCTTATGAAATAAATTATCGAGAAGAATGACATGCAACACAAAGCTCCTCGTCGCACCAGGGAACGTATACTTGAGTTATCCCTGCGCCTTTTCAATGAATTCGGTGAACCCAATATCACCACAACCGTGATTGCTGAGGAAATGAATATTTCCCCGGGTAATCTGTATTATCATTTCCGCAATAAAGATGATATCGTCAATTCCATCTTTGTGCAGTTCGAGGCAGAGATCAACAAGAAGCTGGCTTTCCCTGAAGGGCGCAAAGCCAATATTCAGGATATCTGGACTTACCTGCACCTGACGTTTGAACTGGTCTGGCGCTATCGCTTTTTCTACCGCGACCTGAATGATTTGCTCTCACGAAACCGTAAGCTGGAACTGAACTTCAAAGAGATACTGACGCACAAGATCAAGGTCGCGACCGAACTGTGCAATGGCTTGCGCGCCGATGGTGAATTTGAAGCCAGTGACATTGATATCGATGCCCTGGCGACCAATATGGTGGTCGTTGCAACTTACTGGTTGTCGTATGAATATGTGCGCAATCCGCGTAAATATACCGAACTGCAAACCATGTCAGAGTCTCTGGCACGTGGATGTTATCAGGTGATTGTGCTGATCAGCCCTTACCTGCGCGGAGAAACCAAGAACGTCTTTGAGAAACTGTCGCAAGACTATTTGCGCAAGATCAATCCAGCATGAAGAATATTTGCGTCTATTGCGGCTCTTCGCCAGGCATTACCACAGACTATGCCATTGCAGCACGCCA
Source organism: Undibacterium sp. Tian12W (assembly GCF_049339405.1). Classification (NCBI taxonomy): domain Bacteria; kingdom Pseudomonadati; phylum Pseudomonadota; class Betaproteobacteria; order Burkholderiales; family Oxalobacteraceae; genus Undibacterium; species Undibacterium sp. Tian12W. The sequence continues at coordinate 129,468 of NZ_JBMPPK010000016.1, read as the reverse complement.
ACTGGCTGCTGAGCTGGTCAGGCAAGATCTTGGCCTGGTGTATGGCGGCGGCAATGTCGGCCTCATGGGTGTCATTGCTGATGAAGTCATGCTCCTGGGCGGCAGAGTCACAGGTGTCATCCCTAAAGCACTGATGGATAAAGAGGTTGGCCATACCGGCCTGAGCTCCCTGCATGTCGTTGCCAATATGCATGAACGCAAAGCCATGATGGCTGATTTGTCGGATGCCTTCATCGCCATGCCTGGCGGCATAGGCACACTGGAAGAATTATTTGAAGTGCTGACGTGGTCGCAACTGGGCTTTCACGAAAAACCTGTTGGTTTATACAATATTAATGATTTTTACCGGAAATTGCATGATTTTCTCTTGCACACGGTAGAACAGGGCTTTTTGCGGCCTGGCCACCTGGACTTGCTGTACACGGAAACCGACCCAGCCCAGCTCTTGCAGAAGTTTGCCAACTATCGCCCAGTGCACGTAAAAAAATGGCTGGAAGTCAAAGACCTTTGATTTCTCTGCATGCCTGAAGCTTTACTCAAGGGCCAAAACCGCATGGTGAGGCCAAAAGCAGAGTAAAATGCGGCTTCATCCGACTTTTCGTGTTTATTTCAAATTATGAAATTCTCCAAGCAATTCTCTTTGTACGAATCCGAAGCAACCAACTTCATCAAAGACCTGAAAAAAGCCAATCCTGCACTGGAACAAAGCCAGCGCGATGGCCGTGCCCTGCTGTGGGACAAGCAAGCGATAGATCTGGATACGCAAAAACGCAATCTGGAATCGCGCATCAACCAGCAAGCCTACGTGTATCAAAACAAAGGCTAAGGCTAATACAGCCTGCCTTGATACTCTGATCAATCCGGAAAGCCAGTGAGCGCCACAGCAGCGTTAACCCCAACCGATTTACCCTTGGTTGGCGCAACCGACAGCACGCCTGATGTTGTCGATGGTCTGGCATTTGCCAAGCTGTATGGTGAGCCGCTATTCAAGCTGCCGACTGATCTGTACATCCCCCCTGACGCGCTGGAAATATTCCTGGAAGCATTTGAAGGCCCGCTGGATTTGCTGCTATACCTGATACGCAAGCAGAACTTCAATATCCTTGATATTCCGATGGCCCAAGTCACGCTGCAGTATCTGCAGTACGTCGATCAGATACGCAAACACAATCTGGAACTGGCGGCCGAATATCTGCTGATGGCAGCTATGCTCATCGAGATCAAATCCCGCATGCTGCTGCCCTCGAACAAGAGCACAGACAGCGAAGAAGCAGATGATCCGCGCGCCGAACTGGTACGCCGCCTGCTCGAATATGAACAGATGAAGCTGGCTGCTTACGATCTTAATGCAGTGCCACAACTGGGCCGTGATTTTTTGCACGCCCAGGTGTTCGTCGAACAAAACACCGTGCTGCACTGGCCGCATGTCGATATCGCTGACCTGCAGTCTGCCTGGGCAGATGTATTGAAGCGCGCTACGCTCGTCGCCCATCACAAGATCAGCCGTGAAGAACTGTCGGTGCGTGAACACATGACAGGGATTTTGCGCAAGCTGCAGTCATCCAAGTTTGTAGAATTCTCCGACCTGTTTGACGTCAGTCGAGGTGCGCCTGTGCTGGTCGTCAATTTTGTCGCCCTGCTTGAGCTGGCCAAAGAAACCCTGATAGAAATCACCCAGGCAGAAGCCTTTGCGCCTATCTATGTGCGCCTGGCCTATTCGCCTGCCTGATGGCAAGAACATTACTATTCCTCACTAAAGAGCCGTAACATGAAAATCATTTCCTCCATTGAAGAATTGCGCGACCAGTTGAGTGGGCAATTGCGTACTGCATTTGTACCTACCATGGGCAATTTGCATGAAGGGCATTTATCCCTGATGCGGCTGGCAAAAAAACATGGTGATCCTGTGGTCGCTTCGATTTTCGTGAACCGCCTGCAGTTTGGCCCGAATGAAGATTTCGACAAATACCCGCGCACTTTCCAGGCTGACGTAGAGAAGCTGGAAAAAGAAGGCGTGTATGTTCTGTTTGCACCGACTGAAAAAGACCTGTATCCAGAACCGCAGGAATACCGCGTGCGCCCACCAGATGATTTGGGCAATATACTCGAAGGTGAATTCCGCCCAGGCTTCTTCACTGGCGTCACCACTGTTGTACTGAAGCTGTTCTCTTGCGTACAGCCACGCGTTGCCGTCTTTGGTAAAAAAGATTATCAGCAACTCATGATAGTACGCAATATGAGCAAGCAATTTGCCTTGCCGACAGAAATCATCGCCGCCGAAACTTTCAGGGCAGAAGACGGTCTGGCCCTATCTTCGCGCAATATGTATCTGTCACCAGAAGAACGCGCCGAGGCACCTGCCCTGTACAAAGTCCTGAACGAAGTCGCAGCAGAAGTACGCGGCGGCCATCTGGATATGTTTGAACTCGAACGCCAAGCCATGGCAAAACTGGCGACACGCAACTGGAAGCCGGATTACATCTCCATACGCAAACGCGCCGACCTGCAACCACCGTCTGCTGGCGATCTCGCCCAGCAATCACCGCTGGTGGTAGTCGCTGCCGCCAAACTGGGTGGCACACGCCTGATCGATAATCTGGAAATCTGATGCGTCGTTTTCAATCGCTAACAGGCAGCCTTGCACTTGCAGTCTGCCTGACAGGGAGTCTTGCATCCACTAGTGCACATGCGGCCATCACTGTACTGGATGATGCACAGCGACCTGTCACGCTAGAAAAACCTGCGCAACGCATCGTCAGCCTGGCACCGCATATTACCGAAATGTTGTTCGAGGCTGGCGCAGCAAATAACATCATTGCCGTGACTGATTACAGCGACTATCCCGAAGCTGCGAAAAAACTGCCATCAATAGGCAATATTTTTGCACTGGACCTGGAGCGCCTGCTCTCTCTCAAACCCGATCTGGTCATTGTCTGGGGCACAGGTAATGCAAAAATCCTGGCCAATAAATTACGCAGCAACCACATCACTGTCTTTGAAAGTGAGCCCCACAATTTTGAAATGGTGGCAACTTCGATAGAAAGACTGGCGACACTGGCTGGCACAGAAAGTACCGGCAAAGCCAACGCACAAAAGTTCAGGCAGCGTCTCGACAATCTGCGCAAGACTTATCAATTGCTAGCAGGGACAGCACCTATCAGCGTATATTATCAAATGATACGCAGGCCCTTGATGACCATCAATGACACGCATATGGTGTCCGACTCCATACGTCTGTGCGGTGGCAAAAATGTATTTGGCCAGCTCAAGGAGTTGAGCTCCACCATCACCAATGAAGCAGTGCTGGCAGCGAACCCTGATGTCATCTTCAGCAGCGGTGAAAATATAGACAGCATGGCAGACTGGAAGCAATACCCGATACTGACAGCAGTAAAGAAAAATAATTTCTATGCAGTCAAAGGTGACTGGCTGAATCGTGCCGGGCCACGCATACTCGATGGCACCGAAGCACTTTGCAAACATCTGGCCGCAGCAAGAAGCAAATAGGCGCTGGCAGCAAACAATTTCTATTCAAGCGATAATGTTTGTCTTGCTTGCTGCCGCAAGCCTTACAGATTGATTGCTACTCATGCGCCAAGGTATTTTGTTTGCAGGCTCCGCGTATTTCCTCTGGGGCCTGTTCCCCATCTATTTCAAGACCCTGCACGACGTCCCTGCGCTGGAAATCCTGCTGAACCGCATGCTGTGGTCATTGCTATTCCTGGTTGGCGTGCTGACCTGGCGAAAGCAATGGGCATGGGTCAGCACAGCAATCAGGCAACCAAAACTGATAGCTGGCTTTGCCCTGAGTGCGGTGCTGTTGTCCGCCAACTGGTTTGTCTATATATGGGCCGTCAATCACGGCCACATCGTTGATGCCAGCCTCGGTTATTTCATCACGCCCCTTGTGAATATCCTCATAGGCTCAGTCTTGCTGCGTGAAAAACTGCGCCCTGGTCAATGGCTGTCAGTAGCCCTGGCTGCTATAGGCGTCGCCTGGTTGACCATACAGACTGGCCACCTTCCATGGATAGGCCTGGTGCTGGCAACGACATTTGGCACTTATGGCTTGCTGCGTAAGACCTCTGCCCTGGGTGCACTGGAAGGCCTGTCATTGGAAACTGCCCTGCTCTTTCCATTTGCCTTTGGCTGGCTATGCTGGCTTACTGCACAAGGACAAAACAGCTTCATCGCCAGCAGTGTGGATATCAAGATGCTGCTGCTCATCAGCGGCCCTATCACTGCCATTCCCCTGTTACTGTTCGCGGCAGGCGCAAGGCGCATACCGATGACGACACTGGGATTGCTGCAATACATCTCGCCGCTGGTGCAGTTACTGCTGGGCGTCTGGCTATATCACGAGCCTTTCGACTCCAACAAACTGGCAGGCTTTATCGCCATTTGGGCAGCGCTGGTCGTCTATTCAGCTGAAGGTTTGTGGCGCAATTTCAATCAACAAAAAATGTGAACGCCTCAGAAAACATCAAATTATTTTTTGTGAGTCAGTGCGAAATGGAAAGTTCAATAGCAGGTAAATGCTCATCATGCAGCAATTGGTAAAATCAGGATAAGTGAACACCCACCCGATGAAGACAGAATCTGCAATTGCATACCACACTCAGACGCTCTGTTACGAATGTTGCTCAAACCACGACCTTTTGAAGGAATTGCCAAGTCAAAACCAATTCCATTATCTTGAATGATGACTGAAATTGAGTCAGCATTGACTTTAGTACTCACTGTCACCTGAGTAGCCTGAGCGTGTTTAATGATGTTGGTAAATGCCTCAAGAATAATTCTTTGCACATGCTGAACTTTAACCGGATTCATTTCCTGTATTGTCGGTAGCTCACCAACCTCCCAGACCAATTCTATTCCGGCACCGTTAAAACGGTGTTCGAGACGATAGCGTAATGCACCCAAAACACTCCCCAGATCACCCTCCATTGGCTCCAGCGCATCAATAGTCAACCGTAGCTCATCAATCAACTCCCTGACTTTTTGCTCCATGATAGCTGGTTGCATGATTTGAGTGCGAACATGATTTAACATACCAGCCAGTTGCGAGCCGAACCCATCGTGCATATCACGCATGATACGTTGCCGTTCAAGTATTAATGCTTCTTTGATTTGCCCTTCCTTCTTCTCTGCATTTGCCCGCTCGAGCTTACTCAGGGCTTTATTGAGATTATTTCGCGTGCGCAGAAGACTACGTCTTGTGGCTTGTACCGAGCGTGTAAAGCGCATAGCCATGATGACACTCATCGCCAACATGAAAAAGAGAATGGAAAATCTTGCCAACGCAAATGTCTGATAGCCATGCTTCATATGTACAACAACAATATGGTCATAAATACCAAAAGACAGGGCAATAACTGCAGCACCAAGCAACAAGTTATTTTGAAAGCTGGTTTTTTTCCTCCATTTGGCAAACAGCAAGATAGTCGTTAAAAATACATACAACAACATCACAAATAACCATACCTTGCGTGCCAGATAACTTTCGCCAAAGCTATAGGAAAATGTCAGCAATACTGTTATCACCGCAAAAAGCCATATGCTTCTTACAGTCCAGACGGACTTCATTCTCAATATGTTGACGGTACTGAAGATCAGACAAGCGACGGCACCACCGTAAGCCATGTCTATTGCCCACCCCCACCATTTGTAGGGAAATATCGGCTCTGTTGTCAGTGCATAGGTAGTACGAAAACCCCAAAGCAGAGCAGACATACCAAAGATGACGTACGCACGGGATCCCGCGGCCCAACCAAAACCACAAAAAATCAAAGACAAAAACATACAAATACTGATCGTGGCAAGAGATCCACCAACTTGCCAGACCATTCTTTGCTCAAACATGGGGCTGACATCCTTTAGCGGACCTATCCATACTTCAGACAAACCAGCATAGCGTGCCACTTCACCAGCAATCGTCACAAAGATTGTATTCTCACCAATATTCAAGACACCATTTGCAATGTTGAACATATGCGGAGTATGCACAAAGTCTTTACGTTGGTCGTTAAGCTCGCCCCTACTGCCGACCATCACGCCGTTGACCTCGACCCTTATACGATTACCTGCCCGTGGAAGAAAGATTGCATAGGTCTGTGCAACTTGCTGCGTTAATACAAATGTGAACGAATAACGCATCACGCCAGCACGCATGGGCTTGTATACATTCCAGGAGTCAGGCAATGCAACGATGCCAAGCTGCACACCTGTATTGATATCCAAAAGACTTGCATGATCAAGGCGTAATACTTGCGCCTGTGCAAAACGGCCTTCAGCCAACATAAGCACAAGAAATATCCCAGCGGAAATCAAGCACTTTTGCAACAAGGCCATGATGACCATCCCTAATTCAGGTGATTTATTTTAAATAAAACAACTTATAGACTGATGTCATTAAACTATGTCAGTATAATTTAAGCAATAAAATTCCCCATTCCAAGTTGGTATTACAACACTCAAATACGTGGAGGCACTATGATCACCATTCATGACCTTACCGGACTTAATGCAACATCGATTTCATCCATGCCCATCATCGCAGATCAAGATGAAATGAAAACTTATCTGACTGATCATGATGACACAGAGAAATTATCAATCGCAGGTTCACGTCACAGTCAGGGTGGGCAAGCGACATGCAGTAATGGTGCGATGCTGATCACTGAGTTAATGAACAGAATTACCGAAGTAAACACGACGGATAACACTGTCACGGTAGAGGCTGGTGCGACCTGGTCTGACGTCCATCATCACCTGAACCAATTTGGTTTGGCTCCATTAGTACATCAATCGTCAGCAGGTTTTTCAGTCGGTGGTTCGCTGAGTGTCAACTGCCATGGCCGCGACGCCAGAAAAGGACCATTATCTTCCACCGTCAAAAGTTTGGAACTTTTATTGCCGAATGGAGATACCACAACAGTGACGCCAGCAGACGAGCTATGCAAAGCAGTGCTTGGCGGATATGGTAGCTGCGCAGTCATTCTTGAAGCGACGCTGCATGTAGGGAGAAATGATCTATTACGCCAGGATGCAAAATTAATCAGCCTGGAGGACTATCAGAAAAAGATCGTTGACAGAGACAATACCAGCACCTGGCCGGACATGCACTATGCATGGCTGTCCTTTGATCCAAAAAAGCTTTATGACGAGGTACTCAGCGTTGATTATGTCAACACGCTGCAAAGCGCCGCAAGCAATGAAAAACTTGATATTGAAAAATGGGCCACGGGCGAATTTACCAGTAAGGCATGGGCTGTTTCTCGCCAAAGCACAGACGCACGTTCCAAATTATGGCAACTGGTCAAAGCATATTACCCTGGCGACCACACAATTAAAAGTCGCATGAACTGGATGCGCTCTGCCATTTCCTTTGTTCTGCATAAAGGCACCGATGAAACTGACATGCTCCAGGAATATTTTGTCCCATTGCGTGAATTGCTGCCTTTTGTGAAAAAATTAAAATCCTTGTACCAAGAAACAAATGCAGTGTCAGTCTTGAGCACAACGCTAAGGATAGTTCAACCAGAGAAAACCGACCATACGACATTTCTTTCATACTGCCCAAAAGAAAGCATGGTATGTGTGGCTGTTGATTTGAGTGTAAAAGTCTCAGGTGGCGTGCCAGATCCATCAGCCATAATATGTTTTAACAAGGCAGCACGATTCGCAATCGCGGCTGGCGGTAGCTATTACCTTCCATATTATCGTGCTGCGGACCGGGCGCTGTTTCAGGAAGCCTACCCAAATCATGCATCCCTGACTTCTGCGATTGCAGCGCATAACCCGAATCGCAAATTGCACAATGATTTTTTAAGCGCATACCTTTAAAAACAGAGGCTGTCCAGAAACTGGATGGCCTCTTTTTTAACATCAACACATCAGGCGTAGGGAAAGTTTCCTGGTCCCGCTTTACCAGTTGGGAAGTTAGGTGGCCTGTGGTAGCTAGTGTCGAGCACTTGGCTATGATAAAGCATCTTTGGAGTCATCCACGGGAATGGATGCGATAGCTGTATGCCCGCCAAGCTCAATGCATGCGTTAATACCTCAGATAAAAGGGCCTTGCTTGGGCCATGCATATCGGATAAGTCCAACAGGCGATCAACTACCCATTGCCATGTCGCCTGATCAGCAACATCTATATTGGCACCTAACTTGAATGCTCTGAAAATAAACTCACTACAATAAATGCGATCATCATCGCCTAAGGTCTTGGTGTCAAACATATCGTAAGGTCTGCCCAGCATTAATTTGGCTTGTGCCTCGACCATTTGCTTCATTTCCAGTGACAGCTCCTGACCTGCATCTTTTGGTCTAGCGGCCCAGATATAGTTTCCCCTTGCGAGTTTCTGATTGCGCCAGGAACGCAAGCGCTCGATGCCTGCGCCCGTCGGCCATACAATCTCCTGGCTTAATTCAGCTGGATCATCATACGGATGCAAAGAAACACGGTAATGGCTAAAATCTGAGGCGTTCGCCTCAATCACAAACACCTGCTGATCACGCCGTACAGCCATGGCAACATGACCAATATAATATGGTCCAAGATGCCCATCGAAATTTCCCAGGCTAAATTCATTGTCCGGGCCACCCAAACCAGCGCGAAATAACATGACCAATGGATTTTTCAGAAAATCATCCAGCGTACTGTTTGCATCAAATCCAAAGATGTTAAAAAAATCCGGCAAGAAAGAACTGATGGCGTCTTTGACCTTAAAAGCCTCATGCAGTAATTTGCTTTCCGGCATGTCAAATAAAGAATCGCCATAAAATTTTTCCAGCAAAAAGAATTGCTTTGCGTCCCCATCTCCAGCACCATCTACAGTCCAGATTCGCTCTTTCACATTCGCTAATATCTGTGATTCATCATTCAAACTCTTAAACTGGAGAAAATCAGCATTAAAAGATGGGGCCAAGGGAATTTTTGAGTCTGGTGTCCTGGGGAACAGAAGATCGCCGGTTTGCAGTTTATCTGGCGAGGGTGAGAGTTCATTTATATTTGAAAACATGGAACCTCCGATACATTAGTTTATTTCAACAAGCCTAATTTGTTTGCTTCATATACAGCTTCACTTTTGGAATGCACTGCCAATTTCACATAGATATTTTTAATGTGTGTATGCACGGTATGTATCGATACTTCATGCAAACGTGCCACCTCTGCATATTTAAATCCTCGCGAAATATAGTTCAGCACTTCCAGTTCACGTGGGGTCAATGCCCCGCCTGGAGGCACATCAACGGCAGGGGCGGGTTCTTTCCGGAATTTACGCAATACCAGCCGGGCAATCACCGGTGTCATAGGTGCACCACCAGAACTCAGCAACATGATCTGCTTTTCAATATCATCATCCATTGCATCCTTCAGTAAATACCCGGATGCACCCGCTTCAATACTGGCAAGCACATGTGATTCATCTTCAAACATACTGATCACCATAATGTCAGTTGCAGGATGCCGGATTGCACAGTACCGGATGACGTCAATACCGCTGATATCCGGCAAACCCAAATCACTGAGCAAGACATCCGCATGATGGTCTTTAAGCCAATTCAACATATCGTTGCCGCATACCGCTGCATAAACCAAACGCAAATATTCAGAAGCTGCAATTGACGCACAAAAACGTTCCCGCGTAGCCGCATCATCTTCCACCAGAGCAACGTCAATTTTTGATGTCAATTTATTCATATCAGAAAATTACTTTATTTCCCTGCAAAAGTCACTATCAAAAAATGGGAAAGCTATTCAAAAATAATGACACAGACTTGACTTCCGTCATGACGCAAAAAAGAACCAGTCGAAATTAATCCGGTACGGTGCATCCTAAGCTTTTCAGCAGCGCAACGCCCTCCCCATTTTTAGTGATTTTCCTTCCATAACTCAGCTTCTAATATTGGCAATACAGAAAGCAAAAATATCAACAATGTCGATGCACGCAAGGCTGATGAATACGCAAGTTAAGACATGAAGATTTGGTTTCTGAAAATAAACTCCACAACGAAAGAAGGACTTATCATGCCTGCCAATACCAACATGGAAACCAAGTATTTTTTTGGATGGAAGCCAGATTTACCAGATATCCGGGATCGTAGCTATTCGGCATCATTCGAATTGCTCAACAATTTGCCGGCCGCAGTAGATTTGCGCCCACTTTGCCCACCTGTAGTATCTCAAGGCAATCTGGGCTCGTGCACGGCAAATGCCATTGCCAGCGCGCACTACTTTTGTCAACTGAGGGAAAAGCGAGAATTTGCTTTCCAGCCCTCGCGTTTATTTATTTATTACAACGGTCGCCTGCTGGAGGGAACACAAGGCTCAGATAGCGGTGAATACATCCGGGATGGATTTAAAACGATCGCCAATGAAGGTGTATGCCCAGAGACCAACTGGCCATATGACGTCAGTAAGTTTTCCCTCGCGCCAGACAAAGAATGCTATGACAAAGCAAAAAATTACCAGTCAATACAATACGAGCGACTGACACAATCACTAAGCCAATTCAAGGCTTGTCTTGCAGATCAATATCCCTTTGTGTTTGGATTCACTGCCTATGAAAGTTTGCGGAGTGAAGAAGTCAGAAAAACCGGCAAACTGAACCTGCCAAATGGCGGCGAGAAAACCATCGGTGGTCATGCCGTTATGGCTGTCGGCTATGACGATGCCACACAATGCTTCATTGCACAAAATTCGTGGGGCACCGACTGGGGAGACCAAGGCTATTTTTATATCCCTTACTCCTATGTAACGGACAGAAATCTGGCCGACGACATGTGGACTTTGCGCTTGGTCGAAGTTTGAAGCCCCTGCATTTACACAATAAAATCTTCCGGGAGAACATCATGTCAATTCCAAACTATAGCAAATACCTGGCCGGGGTATTTGTGATTTTGCTTTTACAAGCCTGCTCTATACCAATCAAAAAAATCGAAGCCCCGGCACCGATCGAAGCAATAACTAAAACCGGGTATACGTCGAAACAAAAAGAAACAGATATCACTGCTTATCAGAAAGCGATTGGAGAAAAAGACGCCTCAGCAGCAAAAACTATCCGTAATCGCATCGTCTTGAGTATACGCAGGGAAATCGAAGTCAATTACTCTGCATTTGAAAGAAGCATGTTTGAAAACCGTGCCCAGACAGAGGTTGGCGCAGACATACTTGAACTGGCCTTGTCCACTGCTGCCACATTGACCGGTGCCGAAAGGGCTCGTAAGAATCTGACCGCCTTGCTGACAGGCGTCAAAGGTTCAAGACTGTCAATCGACAAAAATTTCTTTGCAGATAAAACCTACGGTACGCTGGTGGCACAGATGCGGACATCTCGCGCCAACATCAGTGCTGACATCTATAAAAAACTGGCCCTTCTCAGCGTTGAAGAATATTCGCTGGAACAAGCAGAAATTGACCTGGTCAGCCTGTTTAATGCTGGAACGCTGCATGAGGCAGTTATTGCAGTAGCCAACAAGGCCGGTCAAGACGCGGTCAGCGCAGAAAAAAATGAAAAAGATAGTGCCAATCTGGTGCTTGATGCCACAGTGGATGACTTTAATCAAATCTACACATTGAGAAAAAAACTCAGAGAGATGTATTTGAATGGTGACATCGCTGGTGCGAAAAAAATATTGAAAGCACTGGACAGCAACATGCCTGCCAACATCAGCAATGACGATGTCTGGAAAAACCTTGATGCTGAATTGAAAAAAACCCAGTCGAACAAAGCCTATCTCAAAACATTGCTCGACGCATTTAATACAACCAAATAAGGAGACCATCATGGACGCACAAATCAGTGGAACAAAAACTTTACTGGCCCAGCAAACTGCCATCAATTTTTCTGAACAAGCCAACAACGTCAAGCTTTTTTCTTATCATGCTGGCAATGAGCCATTTAACAATGTGGTACTGCATGAAGTTTCGCTTGCTGAGGAAATTATCCCTCTGGAACTGGTCGAATTATCAGAAGATAAGACAATCAACGAACTTGTTGCAACATACAAAGAAAAAAACAAAAGCTTGTTGTTCTTCAACGCAATCTATGTTGAAGGTAACAAAAAAATGGTCGCAGGCTTTCGTTAAACTCAATAATCTGAGTTTGCAATGAGAATGGCACGCTGTCGCTTTTCACTCAAATGCGACAGCGTTCGTAAAGTCAAAATAAAGCCGCATCGGTTTCATGTTAAACTAGGCTCAACGCTAGGGGTCCTGGGAATAATCATTTCCGGGTGAGAGAGTCCCTTCTACCTGATCTGGATAATGCCAGCGAAGGGAAGCGCAAAGTCCCGGTCCCTCCTGCTTCTTTGTTTGCTCCCGCGCTGCCATCCACAACGCATTAAAAGCAAACCAAGAGCACATCATGTCTGACTTTACTGTACGCCCGCACTTTTTACGTCCCACCATCATTGCCTGCGCTATCGCCCAGGCTTGCCTGTCGCTGTCATCTGCGCACGCCCAGAGCACGGCAGGAAATGACAAATCCCTGCCAGAAGTGACCATCACTGGCAGCAAAGGCACAGAAAACAAGGTAGAGCGCAGCAAAGTCACAGGTTTTATTGATGCGGCACTGCTGGATACGCCTAACTCAGTCAATGCCTTCAGCACGGCACAGATGCAGGACCTGCGCATACGCCAGACCACGGATGCGATGAAATATGACGCCAGTGTCAATGATGCGTATAACGCCATTGGTTATGCCGAGCAATTCTCCATACGTGGTTTTGCCCTGGATAATTCCAGCAGCTACCGCAAAGACGGTTTTGCCATTCCTGGTGATGCTTCCATTCCTTTGGAAAATAAGGAGCGTGTAGAAATACTCAAGGGCATAGCAGGCTTTCAGGCTGGTTTTGGTACGCCAGGCGGCATCATCAATTATGTGACCAAACGCCCTGCCAGCTATGCAGTTCGCTCTGCCACATTTGAAATCAGCGAGCGCGGCACTGTATATGGCGCAGCGGACATCAGTGACAATTCCAGTGACAAGCAATTTGGTTTCCGCATCAATGCAGCGGGTGAACGCCTGCGCTCTTATGTCAAAGGCGCAGATGGTAATCGTCAGTTCTTTTCTGCCGCATTTGACTGGCACATCACACCACAAGCCCTATTGCAAATCGATGCTGACTACCAGCACAAATCGCAATTGTCAGTACCAGGTTTTCAATTATTCAATGGCACGGATTTGCCACGTGGTATCCCTGCTGACCTGATGCTCAATGCTCAGCCATGGGCAAGACCGGTAGATACCCGCAACAGCAATCTTGGCCTGCGTTTTGAATACCAGATCAATGCTGACTGGCGCGCCAGTGTCTCAGCCAACAAGCACGAATTCAAGCGCGATGACTACACAGCCTTCCCTTATGGCTGTGGCGCTGCCAATCTGTATCCGGGCTATTGCGCGAATGGCGACTATGATGTGTATGACTATCAAAGCGTGAATGAATCCAAATCACTGTGGGGCACACAAGCCCTGTTGAATGGCAAACTCAATCTGGGTGGCATGCAGCACGAGCTGGCTGTTGGCCTCAGCAATTCACAGCGTAAAGATTATTTTGGTGATTATGTGTATGACTATGCGGGCAGCAGCAATTTGTTCCGTCCTGTCAGCGTAATGCCATCTGTAAATAAAACCGGCCCGGTTTTGCTGCGTCGTACTGACAAGGAATGGTCAGCATTTGTACAGGACATTATCAGTCTGCAAGACAACCTGAAATTGCATCTGGGCCTGCGTCATCTGAACATCTCGCGCACGCAACTTGATAATCCGGGCTATGACCAGAACAAATTCCTATCGACAGCTGCGCTGGTATTCAAACCAGTACAGCAAGTTTCTGTATATAGCAGCTTTGCCCAGGGACTGGAACACGGCGGCATCGCGCCATTCGGCACCAGCAATGCCAGCCAGATGCTGAACCCCGGCAAATCCACACAAATTGAATTTGGTGTGAAGGCCGATGTACAACGCGACCTGAGCCTGTCTGCAGCCATCTTCCGCATCAAGAAGCCGCTGGAATATACCAATAGCAGCAATACCTATGTCAGCAATGGTGAGGCACTGCATACTGGCCTGGAGCTCTCTGCCCAGGGCAAGCTGACATCGCAACTGAATCTGGGTGCAAGCATCACTGCACTGGATGCCAAACAGCAAAACACCGGCATCAGCAGCCTTGATGACAAGCGCGTCATGAATGTGCCACGCTTTAAATCGACAGTCTATGCAGATTATGCGATAGCTGAAGTCAAGGGTTTGAATGTGAATGCGAGCTGGCAATACGCCAGCAGCAAGGCCTTCAGCCCGGACAATAGCGTTACCGTGCCTGGCTATCACGTCGTCAATCTGGGGGCGCGCTATGCAACGCAAATCGGCAATACGGCCACTACCCTGCGCTTTAACATCGACAATGCACTTAACAAGTTTTACTGGCGTGATGTGACCCAATCATTGGGTGGTTATTTATTCCCAGGTGCGCCGCGCACTTATAAAGTATCAGCACAATTTGATTTCTGATACGGCATGATCCATTCAAAAAGCGATGCCAGTTTATCTGGCATCGCTTTTTTATTGCTTGCAGTACTGCCATTCAATACTTTTCAGTCTATACGTGGCATTAGGTAGAGAATATGTCATCCTTATAGCTCGCATTCAGGCAAACCTATAGGTAAGGACATGATGAATACTTTCAAGTATATTTTTGCGATCGCAGGCAGCCTGCTCGCCAGTCTTGCAAGCGCAGATGAAGTATTGAAATGCCGCGCCAATTTCCCCGATTTTGGGAATGGCAAGCACCAGTTTGAAATACAGATAGACAAACTGGCAGACGGCAAGCTCGCAGGGAAAATTGACGGCAAGCCCGCCAATCAGGATATCAAGATGAAAGAGTACCTGATATCGCCTGCACTGGACTATGAGACAGATCCGTATTCAGCCGCCTTTGGCAAACTTAATGAAGCAGAGACCGCCCTCATTCATATCCATAAATTGCAACAAGACCCCTATGCCGGACAAAAACCGCTGGTTTCATTCCCATTAAAGGAAGTGAGCAAGGTGCATTATTACGATATGGTCGGTGGTGCAGGCAGTAAAGCCAACAAATTTGGTGGCACGATAATTTTCGAGGCCTATAACAAATCAGGCAAGCGCCTGGGTCGCGTGTTCAGGTCCATTATGGTGGCGGATTGCATTTGATTGCGTTTGATCGAATTTGCTTAGCTCTCCTTGCCAGGCACAATCGTGATGGCAGGGAGGGATTAGTAAGGTGCAGGAAAAATTACACGTTCGCCCGGACCAGAAAATCTATGCCTATCTCACGCCAGGCTTCAATTTCTTTTTGCAGCCAGTAAGCAACTGTGGGGTGGACACTGACCCAGTCGCGTTTCATTTCAAGCTCAACTCTGCCTTTCATTTTCAGGCGCACATCTTCAAAATCAATTTCAGCGCGTGAATGCATGAGCATCACTGCCAGACGCAGTGCCAGCACCGCCTTGGCAAAATCCTGGTCAGCCAGACCATCACCGACCTTGCGCAGATTGCCTTTCTGACTGAGGATAAGCTTGCTCATCACTCTTTGCTCACGCGTGGTAAAGCCCGCCATGTCGGCATTCTCTATCATGTAAGCGCCGTGCTTGTGATAACCGGTATGCGAAATCGCCATGCCGACTTCATGCAGGGTCGCACTCCATTGCAATAAGCGCACATAGGTATCGCCAGCAGGTTTCAATTGCAGATACAGGGACTTGACCATATCTGCGACGCGGTTCGCCCGCGACATATCAGTACGGAATAAATTCGCAAACGATTCGACGGCAACTTCACGGCGGTCGCGTCTGGTGGCGCGCAGGTACAAATCCCACATCACCCCCATGCGCAAACCGGCTTCTATCGGCTGCAAGACACTGATATTAAATTCTGTCATCAGGCCTATCAGTATGGCGAGCCCACCTACTACCATCGCGACTCGCTCAGGCTTGATGCCGCTCAACTCCAGCTGATCTATCTGCCCGCATTGCACGCAATATTGTTTGAGTGCATTCAGGCTCTTCAGGGTCAGGCTGCCATCACCGAGGCCACCTTTGCTGATGGCATCAGAAATCGCCCGCATGGTACCTGAGGAGCCGTAGGCCTTGCGCCAGTGTTGTGGCTGGTAAGGTGGTGCCGCATCTTCAAACATGGAGCGGGCCGACAGGATGGCAGCTTCAAATGCGGCATCCGTCAAACGTCCGTCAGGGAAGAAACTTGCACTATGCTTGACTGTACCTATGCTGAAGGATTCGACCTTCAAAATCTCATGCCCATGCCCGAGTATCACTTCAGTCGAGCCACCACCGATATCGAGGACCAGCCGACGTTCACCTGGCACTGCCACGGCATTCGATACACCGATATAGATCAGACGCCCTTCTTCTTCACCAGAAATTACCTCAATCGGGCAACCTATGGCAGCCTCTGCCAGCGGCAATAATTGCGCTGCGTTTTTTGCAATGCGTATGGTATTGGTAGCGACTACCCTGACGCTTTCTACCGGGTAGGCATTCAGAATTTCACGAAAGCGCGCCAGGCAATTAATCGCCTTCTGCATGGCCTCTGGCGTCAAGTTGCCATTTTTATCCAGGCCTGCTGCAAGACGTATAGGGTCGCGCGCGCTCTTGATGACTTTGATGACATCGCCTTCATGCCGGGCGATGTGCATGCGAAAACTGTTGGAACCCAGATCAACGGCGGCCAGCATGTTTTCTATCCTTTACTGAGTGTGAATATAACAATCAAAAAACGCACCGAAAAAACAGGTGAATTGCAGAATAAGCATAAATGATATTAATCATTTTTTATGACCATACAGTGACCTTGATAAACTGCGGTGGTCTGTGTGCCACAAAATGCTTAAGACTGGACAAAAAATCTTCTCTGCATGGCTTCCAGCCCTGTGGTCTTCAGCACTTCAGCCAGACGCTCTGCTGGCCGTTTGGCTGGCAAGCCCTTGTATTCTGCCACGATGAGTTCGTTTTTCATCGAATGCTCCCATCCTACCAGTTCCGTGACCCTAACCTGATATCCATGTGCTTCCAGTTGCAGGCAACGCAGTACATTGGTGATCTGGCTACCGAATTCGCGCGTGTGTATGGGGTGACGCCACATTTCTGACAAGGGATTATTTTTTACCGCATCGCCCTTGGACTTGCGCAACTCTGCTGCGACTTCTGCCTGACAACAAGGTACCAGTACCATGAACTGTGCTTTTTTCTTTAGCGCAAACTGTATTGCATCATCTGTAGCGGTATCACAGGCATGTAAGGCCGTGACGATATCGATTTTTTCTGGCAGAGCCGATGAAGTAATCGAATCGGCAACAGATAAATTCAAAAAAGACATGCCAGGAAAATCCAGGCGCTGCGCCAGTTCGGTCGAGCGCTGCACCAGTTCATCACGCGTCTCTATGCCATAAATTCTGGCCTTGCTTTGTGCCTGCTCAGATTTGAAGAACAGGTCATACAGAATGAATCCCAGATAAGACTTGCCCGCACCATGATCCACCAGGCTGATATCGGCATGGTCTTGCTGCAATTTCTGCAATAGCGGCTCTATGAATTGGTACAGATGATAAACCTGCTTGAGCTTGCGGCGGCTATCCTGGTTCATCTTGCCATCACGCGTGAGGATGTGCAGTTCCTTGAGCAACTCCAGCGACTGGCCAGGGCGTATTTCATGCTTTTCCGACTTATCCGCAGGGGCGGTACTGGCAGTTTTCTTTTTCATGGCTTTCATTCATCGTGCACTAACATAAGGTCCAGCATGATAAGGCATAAGTACTTACCCGGCAAAAAAACAGGCTTTCGTCATACACAGTCGATGTCAAATCAGGTCGTAATTTACCTTAACAGTCTTTCAGAGAAATTTCCCCTTCAAAAGTATGGATGACACAGTCTGTGTCAATTACGCAATCATTAAAGGGCAAGCATGCATCATGGCAAACAATTAGGATAAATAATAGCCTATTAGCGATTTAAGCTTTGCCCGTCACCAGCAGGATGAATGACAGCAACACACATTACTCTGATCAATAAGCAAGGACACCCTATGAGCACCATCGCCAAAAACGAAATTGAACCGACAGACCCATCCGATCTGAAACGCCGCAATTTGCTGCAACTGGCTGCGGGGCTTGCCGCATCAGCAACGGCAATAGAAACAACAGCGACCATATCATCTCCAGCCACTCCTGCTGCAACAGGCAAGCCCGGAGACTTTCACTTCTTGTCTGGCAACTGGAAAATCAAACACCGCCGCCTGAAAGACAAGGAATGGGATATTTTTGAAGGCGAAGCCAGCGTCATTGAAATACTTGGCGGCATCGCCAGCGTAGAAGAACTGCGCATACCCGCACGCGACTTTAGCGGCATGGGCCTGAGGCTGCTCGATACAGAACGAAAGTTATGGGCCGACTACTGGGTCAATGGAAAAAATGGCGTATTGACCCCACCACCATCCCTGGGCAGTTTTGTTAATGGCGTAGGCACCTGGGAATCAGAATACAAGGACGGAGAACAAGCCATACTGGTGCGTGGCGTGTGGGACCAGATCACCAGTAATTCCTGCCGCTGGTACCAGAGCATCTCACGCGACCAGGGACAAAGCTGGCAAGAGAACTGGGTCATGCACTGGCAGCGCGCCTGAAGCACTTATAATCAAAGGCTGCGGTGATTTAATGCGCGGCAGCCCTGGAAAATACATTCATGATAATCACACCAGCCATGATGAAGGCGATACCAATCAGGGCAGGCATATCCAGTTTTTGCCCAAACAAAAACCATCCTATAAGAGTGACCAGCACGATGCCAACACCAGACCAGACTGCATAAGCCACACCCACAGGTATCACACGCAGAGTCAGCGACAGAAAATAAAACGCCAAACCATATCCCAGTACCACTAAAACTGATGGCCACAATCTGGTAAACCCCTCGCTCGCTTTCAATGATGAAGTCGCGATGGTTTCAGCAATGATGGCAATGCCTAGTAACAGCCATTTATTCATGATGCCAGCTCCTGACGTTGTTGCAGGTAAGTCGCCTGATTGAAATATCAGCGGGAATACTTAAACTCAATTTATTGAGGTATTGAGGTTATGCGAAATGCAGAAAAGCAAAAAGCCAACCCCGTAAGGTTGGCTTTTTGCCATAAATCTTGGTAGGCCGTGCGGGATTCGAACCTGCGACCAACGGATTAAAAGTCCGCTGCTCTACCAGCTGAGCTAACGACCCAAAATTATTGCAATTGCTAAAAAATTTAAAGACTTAGTAACACGACCTAAGTCTTTGTAATTCGTGGTAGGCCGTGCGGGATTCGAACCTGCGACCAACGGATTAAAAGTCCGCTGCTCTACCAGCTGAGCTAACGACCCCCGAAAGACCAAAATTATAGTATGTTCCAGATACTCTGTCAACGGCGTTACAGGAATAAGAAAGGACAGGCCTGTCAGGCAGGCCTGATTTTCCTGTCCTGCCATAGGGAGGACAGTATGCAAGGCAAGAGATTCTGGCGTCGCCGTTCAGCAACGCCACTATGGGGCTGACTTACTTCAACCCCGCCAAACGATTTTTGGCTGCCTGCGCAGCTTCAGTGTCCGGGTATTTGGCCAGAACGCTTTCCAGCACTTTTTTGGCTGCAGGTTTTTCTTTGAGTTCGATATGGCAAGCGGCGATATTCAGCAAGGCATCGGGTACCTTGGGGTGGTCTGGGTAGCTTTTTACTACCAGTTGCATGTTAGCGATGGCGTTGCGGTAATCACGCTGCATGAAGTAAGCAAGACCCAGCCAGTACTGCACAGTTCCTGCATAAGCGGATTGTGGATAATTCATCAGGAAGTTGGATAAGGCAGGCGTTGCAGCCTTATAGTCACCAGCTTTAAACAGGGTGCCAGCAGCATCATAAGTACGCTGCTCATTAACATCGACAGTCGCGTCCTGGCCATCTACTGTCACACGTTTGGGTTCCAATTTACGAATACGATTGTCGAGATCGATGTAAAAATCCTGCTGGCGCTTTTGCGCATTGGTGAGATCATTGGTCAACACTTCGATCTGGCCGCGCAACTTGGATATTTCTGCGCGCAGCGCTTCATTTTCATTTGCCAGCTCCAGTGCAGTACCCTTGTCTGCCTTGGTTTCCAGTCTGGAATCAAGCCTGGCATTGACCGCATCCACTTTTGCCCGCAAATCCAGTATGGCTTTGCGCGCCTCATCATCGTCAAAAATACCGGCAGACGCCATGGTAGGCAAAAATGCGCAAGACAGCGCGGCAGCAAGAATGGTGGTGCGTATGGAATTAAGTTTCATGGCGATCTGAAAAAATGGATACGCACTGCAGCTTTACATCAAAGATGCAGTGCCAAATGCAAAGAAAGCCTCAAACGAGGCTTTCAAACACGAGATTACTTGTACAGAATATCGGAGCGGCGATTCTCTGCCCAGGAAGCTTCATCGCTACCTGTTGCCTTTGGTTTTTCCTTACCCAAAGAAACAGCTTCGATCTGCGCATCGGACACACCCAGCAAAGTCAGGGATTTGCGTACGGCTTCTGCACGCTTTTGGCCCAATGCCAGATTGTATTCGCGACCACCGCGTTCATCCGTATTACCCTGGATCAGGATATTGCGGTTTTTGTTAGTGCCAAGGAACTTGGCATGTGCATCAACCACTGGTTTGAACTCTTCTTTTACAACATAGCTGTCATAGTCAAAATACACGCTACGCTTGGCCAATGCACCTTGCGTCAATGGATCAACAGTTGCAGTGACTTGTTTTACTGTATTTGTGTCTGTGCTGGACGCCGTTGTCGTAGTCGTAGATTTATCTTCGACTTTCTTGTCTTCCAGCGGAACTTTGGAAGCACAAGCTGTCATCAGAACAACGCTGGAAATCAAGATTGCCAGGGTTTTGGATTGGGATGTAGTACGCATTTTCTCTCCTGATTTAAAATAGATAAGCAATTAGTCAATACAGCTTATTTCATGAAAGGACCCCAGGTGGGCTCCCGAATATCTCCGGCCTGGACCGTCAATTTCTGCTTCACCTTGCCATCAATCGACACTACCGCGAGCGCGCCACGACGGCCAGACTCAGTTGCGTACATGATGTAGCGTCCATTTGGTGAAAAACTTGGTGACTCGTCCTTGGTAGTATCAGACAGTCTTAATTCCTGGCCGCTGGCCAAATCCAGTGCATACAACTGGAACTTGCCATCACGACGTGAAATATAAGCCAAAGTCTTACCGTCAGGGGATATTCTTGGGGTGATATTGTATGAACCGGTAAAGGTCACGCGTTTTGGATCACCACCACTTGCACTCATTTTATAAATTTGTGGGCCGCCGCTGCGGTCGCTCAGGAAATAGATAGACTGACCATCGGCAGAAAATTGCGGCTCAGTATCAATCGATGAACTGGAGGTTAATTTTTGCAGATTACCGCCATTGGCATTTACCGTAAAAATCTGGGTCTGACCATCGCGCGACAAAGCCACTGCCAATTTGCTGCCATCATGAGACCATGCCGGTGCTGAATTATTACCCTTGAAATTGGCAACTTCTGTTCTTTCACCGGTGATCAGGTTTTGTACCAATATTACAGGCTTGCGCTTTTCAAAGGACACATAGGCAACCTTGGTGCCATCTGGCGACCATGCCGGAGAAATGATGGGTTCTGAAGAACGCAAGGCGATTTTGGTTCCATCACCATCAGCATCGGCCACTTCCAGGCGATATTCAGAACCAGCCTTTGTCACATAAGCGATGCGGGTAGAGAAAATACCGCGTACACCAGTCAATTTTTCGTAGATATCGTCAGCTATCCTGTGGGCTGTCAGACGTATATTGTTTGGCGGCGCAGTGACCGAAAAACCAGACAGGGCATTCGATTTGACTGTGTCGAACAATTTATAACGCACGTCAAAGCGGCCATCTGCCAGGCTTTGTACGCTGCCAACCACCAGCGCATCTGCGCCTTTGGATTTCCAGTCGCCAAAATTAACGACAGCGTTTTCATTCAAAACTGTGTTGGCATCGATGATCTTGAAATAGCCGCTGCGGTTCAAGTCATCCTTGATGATGCTGGTCACTTGCTGAGGCGTCAGGGCCTCGTCGGTAAATCCGGCAATTGCAATCGGTATCTGGTTGGAGCCAACGCCTGATATTTCTACCCTGATCTGGGCAGAGACAGGAGCGAACCCCGATAAATTGGCGACCGCTGCAATCACAGCCGTTACAGCTATTTTCTTCAACATAGACATCATTGGAGTTTATTCTTCCTTCATACGGTTAACCACCGTCACACTGGGTGGAACTTGACCAGTCTTGTCACGCGGGAATGGAGCTGATTTTTCTATGCCAGCAGCAACCGCATCATCAAACGCTGGAATTCCCGAGGATTTAACTTTGCGTATTGCACCACGTAGTGATCCATCTGGCAATAGGTTAATCGTGTATTCCACTGTAGGATTACCGGCCGTACTGTCAGTCCCAGTGTAACTTGTATTGGATTTGACCTTGGCTGCAATTTTTGCGCTATAGCTGGGGTCACCGCGGTTATTGCCCGTAGATTTTTCACTGTTACCAGAATTTCCGTTACCTGCATTAGCTAGCTGTTTTTTTATCCTTTCTCTTTCGTCATTTAGGAGTTTTTCGGATTTTTCTTTTTCTTTGGCCGCCAGCTTTTTCTTATCTGCTTCCTGAGTAAGTTTTTCATCCTTGCGCTTTTGTTCGGCAAGTTTTTCCTGCTGCTCTTCCTTGCGTTTTTTCTCAGCAAGTTCGCGTTGATGCTCTTCTTCTTTTTTCTTTTCGAGCAATTTACGCTTTTTTTCCTGCGCCAGGGCAATTTCAGGATCTTCCTGACGCACTTCTTCCTTGACCGGCACAGGCTCTTTCGGCTTTTCTTCTACGACAGGATCGGGAACCGGAACAGGCTTGGGGGCAGCTTCACGGGTGGTCATATCCCAGACCTCAGCCTCAACTGCGTTGCTTTCCTTATTTTGCCAGCGCACACCTATCCATAAAAAACTTAACAAAACGACATGCACAAGGGCGGCCAGCGCTATGGATCGCAATTGCCCCTTCTGATGCTGATGAAAATCCGGATGTACTTGCTTGGAAACCTGATTCATAGTCATTAAGACTTTATTTGCCCGACTTGGTTCCGGAAATGTTAACCATGTCAGTGACAAAAAATGCACATTAAAGTTGTAACAGCTGAAATTATAAACCGCAAAAGACTTTTTCCTCATAATTCGTACTGAACTACGATACCCATCGTCTTTGGCGTCTTTGGCGTCTTTGCATACGCCTTTATATATTAACGCATAAGAAAAAACCAATCCGTGTAAAATTTGTAAGTGATTTGCGTATGTGCTAAAACTCATTTCATCAACAGCCTCAGGATGAATTTAAGGCGAGCTAGCCTGTCTATATTTTGCCGATCCCTGGGTTTGAGCGCTGACAATATCAAAAAAATAACATAAAATTATCGATTTAAACAAGCCGAGGACTATCATGTCGCACTTACCTACCCCAGGTGCCATCATTTATGCCAAGAACCTGAGCAAGCTCAGTGGTTTTTACGAGCAAGTCCTGCGGCCGACCGCTACCCACGCAAATGACGACTATACGATTTTCGAGTTGCCGCATTTTCAGTTGGTTATTCATGCCATCCCGCCGCAGATTGCCAACACCTTCGAAATTTTGGTCCCGCCGCAGCTAAGGTCAGACACCGCGATCAAATTAATGCTGCCTGTTGCCAGCATCAGCAAAGCCAGGGATGTGGCCGCCAAGCTTGGTGGCAGGATAGATGCAGAGAACTACGAATGGGAATTCCAGCATTACCGCATCTGCGATGGCTACGACCCGGAAGGCAATGTTATCCAGCTCAGGGAATATCTATCCAGATAAGTACCATAAGAATCCTGAAAGTTTGCGAGTTAAATTGAAACTTTCAATGTCATGGCATGTCCATCCTGCTACTAACAAATAAATTTGAGGATGTGGCAATGGACAAAGCGGATAAACTCAGTAAGATCACCATTTCTTTGCACTGGATCACAGGCATCGTCATCATGGCTTTATGTGCCGTGGGCTTATATATGACGCGTGCCGAAGCCTGGGCTTTGTACCCGGTTCACAAATCCGTGGGTGTGCTGGTTTTATTTGTCGCCCTGTTGCGCGTCTTCTGGCGTATCAAAAATGGTTGGCCAGCAGCGGCGGCAGACTATACGCAGCTTGAGCAGCGACTGGCAAAAATCATCAAATGGGTGTTGATCATTGCTACATTGGCCTTGCCAGTGACAGGCATGCTGTTTTCTGGTGCCAGCGGCCATGGCTTTGGCATCTTTGGTCTGGTCATCGTGCCAGCCCAGCATATGCCAGGCAACCCGGATCAGGTATTGGCCTATAGCAAATTCTGGGCTGAGACTGGTGAAACCTTGCACCAGGCCGCTGGCTACATCCTGATTGCAGCGATACTTTTGCATATAGCCGGCGCATTCAAACATCACTTCATAGACCGAGATGCTACCTTGAAGCGCATGCTGGGCAAGTGATTGAGCGTTCAACGCAGCATCATTCCATACAAGCTGAGGCAAGACTGACGCAGGTGAAACAATCTGGCTTGCTTGCAGAGCTCTTGAAGAAAATATCATTGACCCAAAAAATGAAGTTTAAAGACCTCGCAACAACGGATATCAATACCTTGCTGGATATGCTCATGGACTTGGGGCGTAGCGATGGAGTAGCCGAAATTCGCACAGATGCTGCAGCGCTTGAACTGGCCCTGTTTGGCAACCATCCAGCTATCTCTGCTAAATTTGCTATGGTGGATGAAGCTGTCGCCGCGTTTGTCATTTACTCCTGGAAATGGGGCACTTTTACTGGCGTGCGCGACATGTATATGCAAGCCATCTATGTGCGGCCTGAATTCAGACGTCAGGGACTTGGGCTCAGCATCATGCAGCATCTCGCCGGTATTGCCGTCGATGCAGGATGTTCGAGAATAGAATGGCTGACCGTCAAGGATAAACAGATGAGTAAGGAATTTTACGATTCCATCGGCGCTGTGGAAGCCAGCCATATGATAGTACGCCGTGTACAGGGTGATGCGCTAAGCAAGCTAGCTGGCTTGTGAACGAGATGGAATTTTCTGGCAATCCTTGGAGCAATCAAAAACCGGAGCTTACCTTTCTTTGCAGCAGGTAAGCCCCCGCTAAGACTTTATAGATGCCTGCTCACATGCATAAATCACGTCAGCCGCTTCAAGCGCCGCAAATACTGACCTGGCGTACCTACATTCAGATAATCCTTGCCATCAAACACAAAGCTGCGTTTTTGCACTGTGCCGGTATAGGCACGCATGACGTCAGCAAATACGTTCATGACTATCGTGCCGCCCAGATGCGGGTGATTGGTATCCATCTCTACGGTATAGGTACCAAAATAAGCATACGGGCTGGCAGTGGCGAAGCTGTCTATCAGCAGGGAGTGTGGCACTTCCCAGGGCTTTTGCGGTGTCAGCCAGGATGATTGTGGCTGACCGCTGAAAGGGTCTGCTGGTATCGCTAGCGGCGGATTTTGCGAAATCATCAGACTGAAGTGGCCGCTCTTGTCATAGACCCAGTAACCTGCTGACGGATTACCCCAGGGGTAGGTTTTCTTGGTCGGGTCGCTGGGGTCGTCACCTATATCCCAGGCTTCGACCATTTCCCAGCTACCGATGAGGGTTTGTGCATTGAGGCTCATATGAAATTCCTTCTGCAAATTTAATCAACTGACTATTTTGGGTAACCTTCATTGATCCAGGTCTGGAACATCGCAACCTGTTCTTTGGTGAAAGGTGGATAAGGCGGTGGCGGCATGCCACCCTGTAACTGGCTCAATACCATGCTGGCATTGAGCCTGACATCATCATATTTGGTCAGGTCCAGCCGCCACATCATGGATGCGCGAAACTGATTGAACAGTGGCGCAATATCTTTTTCGAATGAAACCTGGCTCATGATGTCAGCTCCATATTATTGACAGGGATTTTCCAGACACAGCCGCTAGCGGCGCTTGCACGTATATCTTTTTTTTCAGTGAATTCAAAATCGCCAAAATCGACCACATACATGAATGCACCATCTGGCGAGAAAGCGACATCAATCGGCCGGTGCCAGGGCACAGACGCCAAAGCCGGCAAGGCATGCTTGCTCCAGTCGCTGGTATCTACACGGATAAGATTGCGCCCCACTCTTGGCCCCGGCGGCCCGGTCATGGGACGTTCATCGCCAAATTGCGCGACGATGAGATCACCGGCATGGCGCAGCCCGGCAGGTATCTGCGTCATCTTGACTGCACAGGCATTGATATCGAAGGCCAGCAGGGGTTTTTCTGGTGCTGGCAATTCTGCATGATTAGCCAGCACAAAGGCCTGGCCTTCACCTTGGGGATTGCGATAGGCTGGCGCGTTTATGGGTAAGCCGCCAAGATAATCTGGCCAGCCATACCAGGCACCTGGCTTTACTTCAAACAGAAAGTCAGGACAATTCCAGACTGGCCGCACACCACGCACATCAGTGCCCTGCTCGGTCGCAATCAGCCTGCCATCCGGCAGAAATAACAAGCCAAAGGCATTACGTATGCCCCAGGCTACCAGTTCCAGGTCCGAACCATCCAGATTACAGCGCATGATGCTGGCGGTGCATGGCGTCTGGCCTTGCAAGCGGGTACCGCCTGTGTGGACTTGTCCAAAGCGGGCAAATGCACTGGTGGAAACCTGCTGACCTTCAGGGTCGGTGACTGTCGCCAGATGGTCACTAAGCGCAATGTCATAGCCAGGTATATCAGGCGCATGTCTGGTTTCGCGCAACCACGCCAGGTCGTGTGAATCTGTGCCTATGATGCCGCTGTTGGTCATGGCCCCCTGGCCGAAATACATTTTATTGTCTGGCCCCACCGCCACCATATTGGTGTGGTAATTGCCAAAGCCAGGCAGATCATCCAGCAACACTGTCCAGGTGCTCGTTTGCAAATCAAGGCGGCTGATGCGGCCTGGGTAACCGCCTTCAGAAATGATGAGGCTGTTGTCATGCCAGACCAGACCATTCACTGGTTGGCGTAAATTATTCAATAATTCCTGGACGCTGCCACCTTCACTGACACTGAGTATGCGCCCGCCTTTGGCTGCACCATCAAATGGCAAACCCGTCTCAGCAATATATACCTGACCTGCAGGAGAAACCGCAACACTGCTGGGGAAATTAAGATTGCGCACATAGGCCTGCATGGCCGTGCGTTCACTCTGGTCTTTTGGCATGATGAACAGTCCGTCAGTCGTTATACATCATGCGTACAGCCAGAAAACACATATAAGCACCGGCCAGCAATTCCACGCGCTTGGGTAAAAAATTGCGTATCCAGTTGGCGAAATACAGGCCAAAGCAAGCCATGCCCGCACTGATAACACCGATAATAATGGCTGAGGTCATTACAGGTGCACTGGAAAAACTGACACCAGCGCCAGCGATGACATTGTCAAGGCTTAGTGCCAGAGGCAAACCCAGCAGAAAACCCGGATGATTGACGAATTGTGGCAAACCTCTGGCTTCACTCCGGTAAGCCAGCCACAAGATAATGAAGCCGCAAGCCAGCATCGCAAATGGCGCAATATGGGAGGCAAGCGGGCCCAGCATGCTGATCAGGCCACGCCCAAGCAACAGGCCCATTATTGCAGCACCCAGTTCACAGGCACAAAATGCGATTGCCAGCATATGCATGCGTTTGCGCTGCATGGGTAATAGCCCCAGCGAAGTGCTGGCCTGCAAATTGTCGAGCCCGGCGACAATACCAAACAAGATAACTTCAAGCATGTTGATTCTCCTGGTCTTTCAAACCATAGATACGCAATACCCCGCCCTGTTTACCAAACACCAGCGCACCGGCCACCATGTAATTACCCGCCACTGCCGGCCCCAGGCAATAGCCATAACCACCATTCATGCCACCAGTCTGGTCGCCCAGATTATCTTGCCAGAGCATCTTGCCGCTGTACACATCAAAGGCATACACAGCGACTTTGGACGTGGAAAAAAACACCAGGTCATTGACGACTACGGGTGAACTCAAACCGGATTCACCAGGTGTACGATACATCGGTGGTTGCGACTCTATATACAGACGCGGATCACTGTCATCCATGGCCCAGGCATCTTCCAGGGTTTCCCAATCCAGGGCACGCATGAAAGGCGTAGTACGGTAATCGATACCAGCTTCGACATTATGATAATTATTGCCGCCCACACCGATGAACAGACGACCCAGCGCGGTGTGTACCGCTGCCGTGCTGTAAGTGCCAGAATAATTTTCCTGGTCTTCTTCATCTGACTCTTGATTTGGCACATAGGGGTCCATGCGCTGGTCGTTGGGTGACACATGCGGATCTACCGTGGGTATCTGGGTGCCATCATTATAGAAAGGCAGTAATTGCCGCCAGTTCAGCAATTCCAGCGTTGCCGCGTCAAACCTGAAGAAGCCACCGTTCTTGCAACCAGCCGTGACAATACGGCGGCCATTGATCGTCATCAGCGTCGGCGAACCACCAAAATCAACATCAACATCAGTAGCGCGATAACTGCTTTCTGCCGGTGGCTGGCTAAAGCCACGGAATTGGCCGCTCGCTGCATCCAGCGACAGGATGCCGTTGGAAAAACCTTTGCTGGGCAAGGCACTGTCAGGCACAGGGTTGCCGGTGGCGCAGTACAGGCGATCAAGCCGCTCATCGTAGGCAATTGACGACCACACCGATGCCCCGCGTATGGCAGGATTATTTGGGCCTATGGTATACATCGCTGGCAAAGTGCCGCTCACGGATTCTGGCGGCAAAACATTAGGCAGATTGGGTACGCCTTCTTCATACTGGCAGGTACAGTATATCCACTGCACCTGGCCAGTCTGGGCATCCATGGCATAGATAAAGCCAAAGCAGCCGGGGTTTTCACCCTCACCCATGCCAACAAAAACCAGGCCATTAGTGCCATCTGCAGCCGCTACCACTGGCGATGACCAGCCAGCTGCTGGCACACCCGCCGAGACATCGCCAAGATTGGATGTGGGTTGATTGAAATCAAGGTCAGCATGGCGCAAATCCACGACCCAGTTTAAACTCAGGTCAGCCGCATTCAGGCAATAGAACTTGCCATTGAAGGCGCTGAAATAGACTTTATTGTCCCAGATAGCCGGGGTGCAACCCATGCCCATGAAGCCGTGCGTATCACCTTCTGTTGGGTCTATCGGCCATTCATAATGCGCCACCGTCATGCCGCTGGATAATTCTATCTTCATGAACTTGCCACCATTCGCACCCGGCAATTCATGATTATTCGCCAGCCCTACATACATATAACCATCGACGATGGCAGGCACAGACAAGACCGGGCCAGGGATGGCGATATCATGCAATAGCGTGAATTGATCAAGCGTGTCACGACTGATATCACTGCCCTGCACTTCACCCGTGTGCGCAGTATCGCCATGGAACATCCACCAGTTAGTTTGCGTCATTGCTGCTCTCCAGAATATCAGGCGGGAATATAATCAAATGTGGGACCGGCAGTCTGGCCAGGAACAACGTCCTGTGTCATCAGCAACTGTGCCTGCTCTCTGAGTGATTGCATGGACAGCAAGGCCAGTGCAAGATTGTCAGGCTGACCGTTAAAGACATTGTGCAACTTGCGCAGCATGTCTGAGTAAGTGCTGTTGAAAGTCAGGTTCAGATCGGTAATGCGCGGCTTGCCGGCATAGCTATGCCGGTTTGGATTACTGATGACTGGATAAATGCCGCCAGCATCAAACTCTATGCGGTGGCCTTCAAATACCCAGGCTGGCTGGCCGGGTTTTGGTGTGGGGTTGGCGATCAGTTTGCGGCCATGATAAATCTCTGCGTATTTATAGTAATGCGCGAGTTCATGCTCAGGGTCAATGGGGCTGGTATCGCTGCCCTCGCCCTGCTCAACAATCATGTCTATCGCCGCCAGCGCCGTTGTCTCATCATAGACACCCTTGTTTTGCAATTCCCTGAAGCCCGTTACCAATTGTTTTTCTGGTGGACCGGTAAAGATATTACCCATCCTGGACAACTCGCAAATGTCTTTTTTAATGTGCGCATAGAACTCGCCTATGGTCACACCATCTGCCGGAGGAGTTGTGCCATCCACGGTTTTCTCGGGTTCTTCTATGACCATGAAAACATCAAGCAGCAATTGCTTGGACAGTGCGGCCAGGGGGACAATCAAACTGTCCTCGACTGCACCTGGCAAGTTTCCGGGATAGTGCGGAATAAAGCGCGGATGATCAATTTTCGGATGCCCGCCTATGGCATTAAGGACATTGCAATCCAGCGACATGTGCAACATCTCTTGCTTGACGATGGATTTGATGAGATGGGCGACTTCCAGATTCTGGTCTGTCTTGATCGAATACAAGGCATACAGATAAGGCGGTATGGTCGAATGCTCCAGCTCTATGGCGGTCTGCAGGGAATGCTTGAGCAGCTTGAGCCTGTGATCAAAACTATTGTCACGGTGTTCAATTAACAGGTGCTTGAGGCGAATCATGAATTCTCCCGACGGGTAACAGTCCATTAACGCGATATGCCAGCTTGAATATAGTGAATACAAAAGGCATATTTAACATTTTTACTAGCTTATTTAACATCATCCATCATGATTGCAAATTGCGCAAGTGATTATCTAAAAAACAAATAAAATTTAACAATCCTGTCTCTTTCATGCGGGTACAAGCATTTGACCTGTTTATCCGCACCACGCCTGAAAGCCTTTCTTTGCAACCCCTGCAGAGGTCAATCTGGCAAAAAGTACTGCATTGCAATACGTTTTGTGCATACAGGCGGAGCCTGCGATTTTCCATTGGCATAGTTTTTTCATATTTGCGAGACTTCGCTCCGTGCTCTCCGCCGGGGAGTAGCAGCGCGGCACAAATGCTGCCAGGACTGTTTAGCTTTTATTGATTAAGGATCACCATGAAACACATATTTACACTGACAGCCATCGCTTTCTCCAGCCTGATGTCTATGTCATTTTCTGCACACGCACAAGACAAAACATCACAGGAACCTGAATCTACTGCGGTGGTCGGTGCTGGTGTGTTCTACGCACCTGAGTATCTGGGCGCAAAGAAAAATCGCTTTGGCCCTGCTATTTATGGTGAATACCAAAACAAAAACGGTTTCTTTGCCAGCACCATGCGCGGCGTCGGTTTTGGTACAAAAGTAGATGATTTTTATTTCAGCGCAGCACTGGGTTACCGTGCAGGCCGTGAAGATTCACGCGACTCCAAATCCCTGTTCAGCTCAGATGACTTGAAAGGCATGGGCAATATCTCTGGTTCAGCAACAGTCAACCTGCATGCAGGTACCACATTTGGCCCTGGCATCAAGGCAAGTATTGACACCAACCTGGCGCTGTCGCACAGAGAGAATGGCAATGCCTACAAATTTGGCCTGGCAGCACCTGTATTCCAGACAGCAACAGACAGGGTAGAAATTGCGGGTAACCTGACTTACAGCGATGCGAAATATAACCAGACTTATTTTGGCGTAACGCCGACACAAAGCACCAATTCCGGTTATAAAACCTTTGCTCCTAAAGCAGGCTTTTCACAAGCGATGGCGACAGTTGCATGGACACACGTGATCGATAAAAACTGGTCAGTACGCAGTGCGGCCGGTGTATCGCAAGTGATGGGTGATGCTGCTGACAGCCCGCTGACGAAAAAGAAAACCAGCCCGATCTTGATGACTACTGTGAACTACGCTTTCTGATTTTAACAATGCTTATATGATTAATTCGTATAGTTAAAATACAGATGACAGATGCGGCTTCAATTCGAACCCGCATCTTTTTTATTGCGTAGTTTGCAAGCTGGTATGTGAACTTCTGGTTTTGTTACGCAAATACGCATTTACTGGCTCTGCTACATAACGTGCCACCAAACCAGCAATTACCACGCTCAGCAACAGGAATAAAAACAGACAAGGCAAACGCATTTCATATGACAATGTCTTCTTGCTGACGACATTGCGCATGAGCGCCAGCACGATGATATGGAACAAATATAGCTCATAACTATGCCTGCCCATCCAGCCCAGCCATGTTAAACCCCTGCGACTTGCCCAGCCTTGCTCGGATGCTTGTAATGTCGCCATCAAAAAAGCGGCGCTGAAAAGTGAAATCAGCGTAAAACCTTCGATTTCGTGCCCGCCTATGCCACGCAAATAAACAGTCGCTAAAGCCACTATGGAAAACCAGCGCAAACAAATCGCGACAGTTTTGCTCAACTCGATTTTTTGTGCCAGCAATGCAGTCAGGCAGCCTATGGCAATCGCATCAAAACAGGCAAAATAGGCATACATGTATTCAATTTCATTTTTCAGATGCTGGCTGCGGTAGATCGGCGCATAAACTATCAGGCCCAAACAGAGCAATACAAATAAATTCTGCTTGCGCAAGGTGATGCACAGTAAAGGCAGGCAAAGATAAAACATTTCTTCGACAGACAGCGACCAGTAAATGTTGAGGCAATAATTAAAATAGCCCGCAGATTGCATGAGAACGTTATGCCAGAGCGTCAGCACTGAACCGGCAGCAATAAAGAAGTATGATGCCGGCAACTGTTTGCCATTATCTGCATTATCAAAATTCGGCACGCCCAGAACGCCGAGCGTGACAATGATCAGCAATGCCAATAGCAGCGGCGGCATGATACGTGCAATCCGCAGCAGATAAAATTCACGCCAGTTAATTTTTGCCCAGCTACCCCAGCGTTTGATAGAGTTGGAGGTAATCAGATAACCGGAAATGGTGAAGAAGATAGTGACACCATAATTGCCATTCAAGACGATGGCGCGCAATAATTCTGGTCTGAGCAAACTACCCAGAGGACTATCTTTCAGACCCAAGCCCAGGGAGAAATGCAAAAGCAAGACCAACAAAATTGCCAGTCCCCGTAAGAAATCAATCCCTGCATTTCTACTACTTATATTTTCCTGCATGGGCAAGCATCCTTAAATTAGTGAATACAAAAAAATAGAGTTAATTCTAAATCAACATATTCGTTTCTTTGCATAGCATATTTCCAGGAAGTAATTAGCAGCAAAATAGTGACAATCACTAATGAGTGGCTTGAGGTTTGACACGCAAGGCAGCGACAACACCAATAATCAATAAAACGATACCAAGCAAAACCATGGGTTCTGGCATGCGCTTGCTGAGAATGAAGGCATAGGCCAGGGCAGCCAGCGTTTCAAACACAATGAGTTGCCCGGCCAGGTTGGTAGGCAAGCGCTGGCTGGCCTGGTTCCAGCACATCGTGCCCAGCCATGATGCAAACAGACCGATGATCAGCATCAATGTGATGAAGTATTGTGGCCGGGGGCCGAATGGCATCGAAAAATCCTGGCCAGTCACACCCATGTATACCCATAGCCCCATATAACCGAGCAAAGCCAGCGGCAAGGTTGCAACGCCTTGGGCACTGGCCCAGACCCTGGGATTGCGGTCCGGGTGATGGCGCAGCCAGTCTGCATTTCTTAATGGGTACCAGGTCCAGCAAGCCACAGCAACCAGAGCAAACAGGCCGCCTATGATATAAGTCTGGATATCTTTGTTTGAAGCTGCCTGCAATGCGGCAATTTCTACGCTGTTGACGCAAGCGACACCAGCAAAAATCATCAATAGTGATGGCAACATGCGTCGCCAGGCAATGCTGCCGTCACGCTGGGCATTACGGTAATTGGCGGTAATGGCGATGACGACTGGCAGCGTACCTATCAGCATCGTAGGCAACGGTGCGCCTGAGCGTTGTATGGCACTGGCAAGACAAAGGTAATACAGAATATTGCCGACCGCTGCCAGCTTCAATGCTTCTATCCAGTCTGACTTGTTCAACAAACGCAATTGTCGCCTGTCCATCCAGGCTATAGGCAGAGTGATCAGGCCAAATGCCAGATAGCGGCCAAATGATTGCAAGGCCGCCGGATATTCAGGCAAGAGCAAAGGGCCGATGAATACCAGCCCCCACATCAAACCTGCTGCCATCGCATACAAAACACCGATACCCATGCTGTTCATCCCCTGAAAAAAATCAGCTTAAAACAATATGAGAAAGCAGTCTTGTACCAGATTGCTTTTTACGCGCTCATTTGCTGTTGATAGCGCGCCGGTGTCACGCCATAGCGTCGCACAAAGGCCTTGTTCAAATGAGATTGGTCAGTCAGGCCAGTTGCAGCAGCCACCTGGGCCGGAGGTAAGCCTTTGCCGAGCAGGCACTTGGCTTCATACAGGCGCAAGGCCATCAGCATTTGCTGAGGTGTCGCATGATATTGCGCCTTGAAGCTGCGCAAAAAATGAAAGGGACTAAGCCCGGCAACCAGCGCCAGTTGCTCAAGGCTGATGCGTTCTGCCATGCTGGCACGCATATAATCGAGCACCGTGGCAAAACGTTGTTTCGCCAGAGGTACAGGTGCTTGCGGCGCACTGGCAAAGCGCTTGAATTCAGACAGGATATCAAACAAGAGACTATCAAAACCCAGCTTGTCGGTCGCTTGCCAGATTTGCTCCAGCATGACACCCAGTTTGCGCGCACTGTTGGCATCGTGGGCAACCGCATACCTGAACCACCAGCCACGTTCACCCGTGACTTCTGCTACCACGTCCGGGTCTATATACATCATGCGATAACGCCAGCCGGTATCAGTCTCTGCCCTGCCGGTATGTAATTCATCCGGGTTCATCATCACGACTGAATCTTGCGGTGCCAGATGATCGCTACCCAGATAGCGAAAACGCTCTACCCCGCTGGCGATAGAACCCAGGCCAAAAGCTTCATGCGTGTGCGGTTCAAAGGCATGGGCGACGATATGGGCGCGGTAAAGTTCGACGCCAGGGCGATGTTGCGCCCTTTTGAATTCAGCACGGTCATTCACATGTTCAAAGCTTTCAGGCACACCAGGCATGGAAAAAGCGCCCTCATTGCCCTGAAGGCCTTGTTGTATGCTGGTGTGAATGTTTGCTATGTCCATGAGATATTTTGTGCGCTTTTACAATACCGATTCAACACCACGGTTAGCCAGTTGATCTGCTCTTTCGTTGCCGGGGTGACCAGTGTGACCACGCACCCAGCGCCAGTCAATTTCATGGATGGTACGTGCAGCATCGAGTTGCTGCCACAGATCGACATTCTTCACTGGTGCCTTGGAGGCTGTTTTCCAGCCCTTGGCTTTCCAGCCTGTGATCCATTCGGTGATGCCTTTTAATACATACTGGCTATCGGTGTGCAGGGTAATATGACAGGGCCGCTTCAATGCGCCCAGCGCCTGTATCACCGCCATCAATTCCATGCGGTTATTGGTGGTTTCTTTTTCGCCGCCAAATAATTCTTTTTCTTTATTGCCAGCGATCAGCAAAGCGCCCCAGCCGCCAACGCCAGGATTACCCTTGCAGGCGCCATCTGTGTAAATTTCTATATTATCCATTTGATTCTTTTGATTTGTTTGCAACTGGCAAGGCATGTGTACTGGATACCCGCTTTTGCTTCCATGCGGGCCCTATCAAATGCATGCCTTTGACTCTTTTCACGGCCTGCAATATATACACTGCGCCAAAATAAGGCCACCAGCGTTGCCCTGCTTTTTCCATGAAGCGATAACGTTGCAACCATTTTTCCGATTTAACGGGAGGGGCATAACAACCAAAATCGCTGCTACCCACTTCCATATTCAATAACTTCAGCCAATCCTTCAAACGCGGCGGACTGATGAATTCCCCCTCTTTGGGCAGGAAATAATTTTTGCTCAAACGCCCGGTCGCCTGCCTTGCGCCCCACAGGCTGGCACGGTTAAAGCCAGTGATGATAACCCGGCCTTCTGGTATCAACACCCTTTCCACCTCGCGCAAGATCTGGTGTGGTTCCTCAGCAAATTCCAGCACGTGTGGCAAGATAATCAAATCTATGCTGTGTGCATCAAAAGGCAGCTCAGCAAAGTCATGCACGACCACAACAGGTCGCTTTTGCCCCGGCTGGTTTTCATCCGGCATACGGGAATTGGTCAGCCAGCGATGTGGCATGCGACTGGCTGCCAACGCATCAATTTGCGGCAAACCTATCTGCAAGGCATTGAAACCAAAGATATCGACCGTCAATTTATCGAGCATGGCCTGCTCCCATTGACGGATATAGCTACCTGCTGGCAGCTCTAACCATGCTCCAAGGTCTATAATGTTTTTTTCCAAAGCATCCATGCCTGATATGAAGAATTCCCTGAGTATATTGACTGTCCCCGCCTTTGACGACAATTATCTATGGATTATCCATGACGGCCAGCATGCTGCCGTGGTTGATCCTGGCGATGCCATGCCAATTTTGCAAGCTCTGGCGCAGCATCAACTGACATTGTCCGCTATTTTACTCACTCATCATCATGCTGATCATATAGGCGGTGTGCCACGTCTGCTGGAACATGCTGCTGTGCCAGTATTTGGCCCTACCAATGACAAGATTGCCGTAGTCACGCAAAAGCTACAACAGGATGATGTAGTAACCGTGCCCGGCATCAACCTGGAGTTGAAAGTGCTGGACGTTCCCGGCCATACACTGGGTCATATTGCCTACTTCGCGCCTGAACAGCATTGGCTGTTTTGTGGTGACACCCTGTTTGCCGGTGGCTGTGGCCGGTTGTTTGAGGGTACGCCGGCTCAGATGCTGCACTCACTCGACAAACTGGCTGCCCTGCCAGATGATACGGCAGTATATTGCGCCCATGAATACACGCTATCCAATCTGCGTTTTGCCAAAGAGGTAGAGCCTGGTAACCAGGATTTGCTGGAGCGTATCAAACGCGAACAAGCC
Source organism: Undibacterium sp. Tian12W (assembly GCF_049339405.1). Taxonomy (NCBI): domain Bacteria; kingdom Pseudomonadati; phylum Pseudomonadota; class Betaproteobacteria; order Burkholderiales; family Oxalobacteraceae; genus Undibacterium; species Undibacterium sp. Tian12W. Next base: position 92,529 of record NZ_JBMPPK010000016.1, on the reverse strand, counting down.
AGACGTGAGCAAGGCATACCTACGGTGCCTACCCAGATAGGCCTGGAAAAACAGACCAATCCATTCTTGCGCAGTCGCGAAAGCACAGTTATCAGCCGCCTTTTGGAAAGCGGTAAAATCCCAGTCGCACAAAACGATGTCAGCCATTTTGCTGCCTTGCGTGAATGGAAAAACCGCTTTTAAGTACGCTTTCAGGTACGCTTTTAAAAACACATTGCAATGCATTTAACAGAAATAAATACAACTCACACAGCAAAAACTTTGGCCCTGTTTTGCAAGGTCGTCGATAACTTCGGCGATATAGGCATTTGCTGGCGCATGGCCAGGCAACTGCAGCAAGAACATCGCATCGCCGTCACGCTATGGGTGGATGATTTACGCAGCTTCCAACGCATCTGCCCGCCAGTGAATATTGATGCAGAAGTGCAGGAAATTGCTGGCGTTACCGTCAGACACTGGCGTGATCAGCAGGGTGCATTTACGGTTGCTGACATTGCCGACATCGTCATAGAGTTTTTTGCCTGCGACATACCGCCAGGCTATATCCAGGCCATGGCACAGTGTGAGCCGCGCCCGGTCTGGCTCAATCTTGAAGGCTTGACGGCAGAAGAATGGGTGGAAGGCTGTCATACCCTGCCCTCGCCCCATCCTTCCTTGTCATTGACCAAGCATTTCTTTTTTCCCGGCTTCAATAACAAAACCGGTGGCCTGTTGCGTGAAGCCAGCCTGGACCAAGAAAGAGCAGCATTTCAAGCTGACTCTCAGGCTGTCGCTGCCTTCCTGCAGCAATTGGGGCTCACTGAAACTGAGATCAATAACACAAAAGTATCGCTGTTTTGCTACCCACATGCACCTGTGGCTGATTTGCTCAAGACATGGCAAAACGGTGATCAGGCCATGACTTGCCTCGTGCCTGAAGGTGTGGCAAGTGAAGCTATAACAGCATTTCTAGGGCAAGCATCCAAAGCCGGTGTCAGTGGCAGCCAAGGTGCATTGACAGTACGTGTACTGCCCTTCATCCCCCAGGCAGATTACGACAAATTGCTGTGGGCCTGCGATATCAACTTTGTCCGTGGTGAAGACTCATTCGTGCGGGCACAGTGGGCCAATAAACCCTTCATCTGGCATATCTACCCGCAAGATGAAAACCTGCATCATGTGAAATTGAATGCATTTTTAAAAACCACCACATCTGCCACGACAAGCCTGGTTGCCTTGTCGCATGCCTGGAATGGTGTCAGCCATCCACCACTGGACTGGGCAGAAATATGGCAGGCCTTTCAATCCGACCTGCCTGAAATTGCACGACTTTCTGGCACTTGGCAGGAAAAAATGCACGAAAATGGGGATATGACGGGCAATTTATTGAAGTTCGTCAATGCAGTTAGGCTGGCAAGCCAAAAAGATGCAGTATAATGTTGGGTTAATTTTTAACCTGTTTTAAATCTCAATCAAACGTGGGCTTGCGGTGATTTTTTGCCAGTAGGCAACAGATGATTTTTATGCAACCTACTTTTTACGTATACTCGCTATGAAATTTGCAAAAGAAATTCGTGTTGGCAACATCATTATGGTCGATAGCAAACCTATGATCGTTTTGCGCTCTGACGTCAACGGTTCCAGCCGCACAGGCTTCACTTACAAGTGGAAAATGAAAAGCCTGTTGACCAACAGCCCACAAGAAAACGTCTTCCGTGGCGACGACAAGTTTGACGTAGTTGTATTGGACAAAAAACCAGTTACTTATTCTTACTTCGCTGACCCACTGTTCGTATTCATGGATCAAGAATACAACCAGTATGAAATCGAAGCAGAAAACATGGGCGATTCCCTGAATTACCTGAAAGATGGCATGGAATGCGAAGCAGTATTCTATGACGGCAAAGCAATCTCTGTAGAATTGCCAACCACTATCGTTCGCCAGATCATTTACTCTGAGCCAGCAGTTAAAGGCAATACTTCAGGCAACGTACTGAAAGAAGCCAAGATCGAAAATGCAATCGAAGCAAATTGCCATATCGTTCAAGTGCCACTGTTCGTCAGCCAGGACGACATGATCGAAATCGATACACGCACTAACGAATACAAAAAAGTCGTACGTAACTAAACAATAAGACGTAAAGACTTTGCGAAAAACGCCGCTGAATACAGCGGCGTTTTTTTTCGTCCGGCAATTTGCATGATGGCCGCTTTCCACTCCCCAACATAGGCTGACAAAGACAAGATGGTCTTTTTATTAAACCATCATACATCTGAAAAACAAGGTCACAATTTAGTCATTTGACAATACTCAGCAACACCAATAACATTCAAATTCTTTTTACTATCATTCGCTTAAACTATTGGAGAATATGGTATAAATAGCAAAGAATAAATTCCCATCCACCAGCGCCTGGAAGACGCTCACTAAAAATATAACCGTGAAAAAAATAAACACCTTGTTTGGAATTTTCTTTGCCTCCGGTTTTGCGGCACTGGCTTACCAGATCTATTTTGCAAAGAAGCTTGCCCTGGTATTTGGCAGCCAGTCCAGCGCCACTTACACTGTGCTGGCGATTTACATGGCTGGTATGGCAATCGGCGCTGCAATAGGTGCAGGCGTGGCAAAACGCACACGCTTCCCGGTGCGCATGTATGCCATGGCAGAGCTGGCTATTGCCCTCTACTGTCTGTGTACGCCTTATATATTTTCATTCGCGCACGATATCTATTTAATGATTGCAGTCGGCTACAGGCCCGATTCTGGCTATCTCGTCATTTATCAGGTTTTGCTGGGCGCACTGGTACTGCTATTTCCTACCATCCTGATGGGCCTGACCTTCCCCCTGCTGGTACGTGCCGTTGCGGATAGCAAATCCTGCATGGCTTCTATTTCATGGTTTTATTCCGCCAATACTTTTGGTGCGGCGTCTGGCGCCTTATTGTCAGGTTATCTGATTATTCCTGCTATGGGTATGAATGGCACGCTGTGGCTGTCCTCTACCATCGATATCATGGTGGCGCTGCTGGCATTCTTACTGGTCAGCGACACAAAAACGACGGATAGTTTGCCAGCACATGAGCAAGGCAAAACTGATATGCTGGCGCAAGGCTCTTATCGCTTTGGCCTGTTCGTCCTGCTTATCGTCGGCGCACTGACCATGATGATGGAAGTCTCGACCATACACTTGCTGGCGGTGGTCATAGGCAATAGCACTTATGCTTTTTCCCTGATGCTGACGTGCTTTCTGGCTGGCCTGGCCCTCGGTGGCAAATATGCAGGCAAGGCAAGCAAGCGCTCCACCAGTGAGCAATTAAATGACGCCTTGTTCTTGCTGACCTGCACGATCTTGTGCTCCACTTTTTTGTGGCATCTTTCTTCTTTGTATTTCTATGGTCTGGCAAAAAGCACGGTCCCCTATTCTTTCTGGTTCAGGGAATTTTTGCGCGCCATTCCTGCAGTCATCATTGCCCTGCCACCAGCATTTGCAATTGGCGCTCTCTATCCTGTCAGCATGACGATCGCTTCCAAAGGCCAGCATGACGGCATAGGCTTCCCTTCTGCCATCAATACCCTGGGCAATATCGCCGGCGTGTTACTGGCTGGATTTTTGCTCCTGCCAGCTATCGGCGGCTTCTATACCAGTTTATTGTGCGGTGTGATGGCCTTCACCCTGCTGTTGATAGCGACCTGGAAGTCGCGCGACAAATCTGCGCCTGCCCTGCAACAATATGGCAGCGCTATTGCCGCCACGATCTTGCTCATTGCCTGCCCCAAACAACTGGACCTGAACGCAATCGCCACTGGCATCAACACTTATTTCAAGCCTACTTACTATGCGGGCTGGAAAATGATAGACCATGCGGAGAGTGCCGATGGTGGCCTGACTGCGGTCATGGCGCAAACCGAACAAGGCAAGGAATTTAAAACCCTGACCACCAATGGCAAATTCCAGGGCAATAATGTCATGGAAGCCGGCAGTGAGATGCTGGCGCAGGCAGGTTTTGGGTTGATACCCATGCTGCATTTGAATAACTACGACAATGCCCTGGTCATAGGATATGGCACTGGCGTCACGGCCATGGCCATCCATGAATCCGGTTTCAAATCGATGGAAGTAGTTGATCTGAGTCGCGACCTGGTGAATATCGCCAACCGTCATTTTGCCGACGTCAATCAGAATCTCGCTACCAAACCTGGTGTGTCATTCCTGTATACCGATGGCAGAAATCATTTGTCACTGACCGACAAAAAGTACGACCTGATTGCGATACAACTGTCGTCCATCTGGTTCGCAGGTGCAGCCTCTCTGTACAACCAGGAATTTTATGCATTGGCTAAATCCAGGCTGGCCGACAAAGGCATATTGAAGCAATGGTTTCAATTGGCGCATATGTCTAAGCAAAACCTGAGAGTCATGATTGCCAGCCTGTCGCATTCATTCCGCTACGTCTGGATTTATAGCGTAGGCAAGCAAGGCGCAATGATAGCCAGCAATAGCCCGGATGCTTTCCCTGATGCTGAAAAGGAAAAACATTTGTTAGCGATGGCCAATAACCAGACCATGAAGACCTATATCGACCTTTACAAGAACGGCATAGCATCCGTTTCTGCAGCACAGGTGCTCAATCCTGAGCAAATCAAACAAATGCTGGCATTGAGCGAAACTACACTCTCAAATGACGATAATCTTTTGCTGGAATACAGCACGCCAAAAGGCAATGCCATGAGAGATGAAGAATTCAGGGACAATATCGATTATCTGAAAAGCTTTGCGCGCAGCCCCTATGTGAATTTGAAGCAGGCAGCAACTGCGCCTACATCGACCAGCAGATAAAGTGGCATATAAAGCGGAATATAACTCCGCATATAAAGCAGCATATAAAGCAAAACACCCCGGCAAGAAACTTCTGCCGGGGTGTTTTATTATCCGAAGAGACGATTAAAAAGCAGGAACCACTGCGCCCTTGTATTTGTCTTCAATGAATTTCTTGACTTCAGGTGAATTCAAGGCTGCCACCAATTTTTTGAAAGCCGGGCTATTTTTATTGTCTTCACGCGCCACCAGCAAATTTGCATAAGGTGAATTCGCGTCTTCGATAAACAGCGAGTCTTTGACTGGATTGAGTTTTGCTTCTATCGCATAATTGGTGTTGATCAAGGCCAGATCAACCTGATTCAATACACGCGGCAAAGTTGCTGCTTCGAGTTCCTTGAATTTCAGCTTCTTAGGATTCTCAATGATATCTTTTTGAGTGGCAGAGATATTTTTTGGGTCCTTCAATTTCAACAAACCCTGTTTTGCCAGCAACAGCAAGGCACGGCCAGAATTGGATGGATCATTCGGAATAGCGACAGTTGCGCCATCTGGCAAGTCAGCCAGTTTTTTGTACTTGCTTGAATAGGCAGCAAAAGGTTCTACGTGCACCTTGGCGATAGGCACTTCGATATCATTCTTGTGGCTTTTCTTGAATTCATTCAGGTAAGGCTGGTGCAAAAAGAAATTGCCATCCAGATGTTTTTCATTGACCTGCACCGCTGGCTGTATGTAGTCAGTAAACACTTTTACTTTCAAATCCACGCCTTCTTTGGCGAGTTGCGGTTTGATAAATTCCAGTATCTCTGCATGTGGCACGGGGCTGGCAGCGATGTTCAAGGTTTCTACTGCAAATGCAGTTGGTGAAAACACGGCAGCAGCTGTCAGGCTACCTGCCAGTATCACGGTAAAACGGCGTTTAAGGTTCAAAGACATAGTGGCTCCAATTTAAAAAATAAAAACTTACTTAGTTACTTGCGTAATTACTTGCTTATTACTTGCTTAATCACTTACGTGTGAATTTCAACACCAGCTTGTCACCGACAAATTGCAGCAACTGCACCAGCACGATCAAAATAAATACCGTCACCACCATGACCTCGGTCTGAAAACGTTGGTAACCATAGCGCAGCGCCAGGTCACCCAGACCACCTCCACCGATCACGCCCGACATGGCGGCATACGACACCAGGGCTATCGTCGTTACTGTTGAGGCAGCCAGCAAACCCGGCAATGCTTCTGGCAACAATGCATGCCAGATAATCTGCCAGGTCCTGGCACCCATGGCCTGGCAGGCTTCAATAATTCCTTTATCTACTTCCCGCAACACGTTTTCTACCAGGCGTGCAAAAAATGGCGTTGTTCCGATTACCAGCGGCGGTATGGTTCCCGGCACCCCCAGCGATGTCCCCATCAATAACAGCGTGAAAGGGATCAATACGATCAGCAAAATAATGAAAGGGATAGAGCGCAAAATATTCACGACTACCGACAACACTGCATACAGCAGGCCCTGCTCCAGCAATTGCTTTTTACCTGTCAAAAACAGCAGCACGCCCAAGGGCAAACCCAGCACCACGGTGAACAGCAAAGAAGCACCTGTCATCGTCAAGGTATCGAGTGTCGCCAGTGCGATATCACTCCAGTCAATTTGAGAGAAGTCCATCAGTGCACGCCTGCTGCTGCGCTGATTCTTGCCACCCTGACACCAGCATTTTTCAATAAATCCTCGACAGTCGCTGACTGTTCCCGCGTGCTGTGCAACTCCACCAGCAATTGCCCGTAAGGCGTATCCTTGATGCGCCCTATAACACCTTGCAGAATGGCGATATCGACACCAGCCTGCGCCGCGATACGGGTGATGATGGGTTCATGCGTACTGGCACCTACATAGCTCAAACGCAGCAAATGACGGTCAGCATCCTGGTCGCTACGCTCCAGCACAGACAGGTCCAGTGCCTGATTTTCTGCAACCAGGCTTTGCGTCACCACATGCTGAGGATGCAGAAACACATCGACCACATCACCGAGCTCAACAATCTCTCCCGCATCTATCACTGCCACCTTGTCGCAGATAGTGCGTATCACCTGCATTTCATGGGTGATCAAGACGATGGTCAGGCCCAGTTTTTTATTGATATCCAATAACAGACGCAAGATTGCTTGCGTGGTCTCAGGGTCTAATGCCGAGGTCGCCTCATCGCATAACAATAGATGCGGATAATTTGCCAGCGCCCTGGCAATGCCCACTCTTTGCTTTTGTCCACCAGACAATTGCGATGGATATTTATGACCCTGATCTTGCAAACCTACCAGCTCAAGTAATTCGTTTACCCTTGCCTGGATTTCCTGCCTTGTATATTTGCCACTCAGCTTGAGCGGAAAGGCAATATTGTCGACGACCGTTTTTGCATGCAGTAAATTGAAATGCTGGAACACCATGCCCACACGCTGGCGCAAGGCGTGCAATTGTTGCGCGTCAAAACTGGTGATGTCCTGATCATCAATCACCACTTTGCCCGCACTGGGACGCTCCAGTAAATTCAGGGTGCGCAGCAAAGTGCTTTTACCCGCACCGGAACGGCCTATGATGCCAAAAACCTGACCCGTTTCTATGTTGAAATTGATATTATGCAAGGCTCTTACTTCGCGGCCCTGATGGCTATAAATCTTTGCTAACTGCTCTATACGTATCACTGAGTATCTGACCGGCTGTTGTTGCTGTTGGACTCAACTTTATCGAAGGCAACAAGTTTTTTCCAATCATATATATGCATTTGTATATACAACTATTCGTATAAGCAAAGTTGAAAAATGAATACGCACTATCAATTGAGCAGGTTTGATTAACATTGACGCATGGCAACAAACTGCAATTTGTGGTTAAATCGCTTGTAATTTTGGTCCAGGCTCGCTATGTTGAAATGATCCTGGTTCTAGTCTTAGGAGTTAATATTATGGTCACGTCCGTTACATCTTCGAGCGCAGCGCAAGTTGCACAACAACAGCAACTCTTGCAGCAGGCTGCTGCCGGTCAGCAGAAACAAAGTGCGGAAACCATAGGCGCGGCAGCTGACCGCGACTCCGGTGCGGCTGATGCCATTGCAGATCAAAAAAGAATTACCGCCTCACAGGCCGAGCAACAGGCGCAACTGGCCAACAAGCAAAATGTCAAGCAGCCAGAACCGCCGCCGCCAGAGCAACCCAAACCAGTCGTCAATACCAGCGGGCAAGTGACTGGCACAACCATCAATACTACTGCCTGAACACCGTACCCATACAAAAAAGCCACTCCGGTTTAATCCAGAGTGGCTTTTTTTCTTAATATGATCAGCAATTAATCAGCAATCAGGCTTTGTTCACAAATAAATTAAAGCTGGATCTGGCATAAACCTGTTCAGGAAAAACCTTGAGCAATTGATTGTCTGACAAACCCATATGACGCTCACAGACCTGCGTCAATACCGAACGAAAATCGGTAGTCACCGGCACATCACGTCCCTCATATAACTGATCATTGCCGAGGCCACGCCAGTCGCCATATACCTTGCCGCCAGCAACTTTGCCCCCAAGCACCCACATGACATTGCCATGCCCATGGTCGGTGCCGCCATTGCCATTCTGTTTGGCAGTACGGCCAAACTCTGACATCACGACGATCGTGGTGTCATCAAACATGGGGCCAAGGCGCTTGGCCAGATTCGCCAGACCCAGGCCCAGCGGTGACAAACGATTTGCCAACTGACCTTTTCCTGCTCCCTGGTTGGCATGGGTATCCCAGCCACCCAATGCCATGAATACCATCTGGATTTTAGGATCATTCTTGAGCAAGGTCGCAACGCGGGCACTGTCATCAGGAAAACCATTGGGCAAAGGCGCGCCGCCATCGGCAGCCTGCTGTTCTTTTTCCATGGACGCGCCCATCATTTCCTGATGCGCTTCTTTGGCATCACTAAAGGCTTTGGCGTATTTATCGTTGTCCTTATACATCTGTTCAAAAGCTGCACCGACCTTGGGTCTGTCCAGTACATTCGCCTTGGTGCCCGCCGCACCACTGGCGATATTGCTGGCGGCAACCGTGCCTGACAAAATACGGGGCATGACCGCACCAACACTGACTGCGCGCGTTGGCGTCGTCGTACCAGGCAAATTACCAAGCAAACGGTTCATCCAGCCATCTGTCGTGCCTTTACGACCAGGCGTGCCAGACTCCAGATAATCCTGGGCATCGAAATGTGAACGGGTAAAATCCGGTGAGCCACTGGCATGCACGAAAGCCAGCTTCTTTTGTTGCCAAAGATCCTGCAAGTCTGCCAGAGCAGGATGCAGACCAAAATAGCCATCGAGATCTATCGCACCATCGGTCTGCCCCGGCCTTGCCAGTGCGATGGTCGGGCGCAGGCGCGCATAATTGCTGTCACCATAAGGTGCAACCACATTCAAGCCATCGACTGCGCCCCGCAACATGATGACGATGAGCTTGTTTTTTGTTGCTGCCTCGGTAGCTGCACCATTTGCCCTCGCAGCCCAAGCAGCCTGCCCCACCGGGACCAGCAAACCCGCTCCTGCGGCCATGGAATATAAGAAATTTCTGCGTTTCATTTTGCTCTCTTTATCTGCAAGCTTGCTTGTTTCAATGCTGCATAAAATCCGGGCTGCCCAATATCAGTGATGCACGCAAGGCTTCTGGATTGCCATTCACAATTTCTATACTGCGTCCAGACAAGCCTGGTCCCAGTGTTTGCAACAAGGCAGTGGCACTGACAGCAGGCATGACTGCGGGCCGGTCTGATTTTTCCTCAGCCTGTTTTGCCAACTGCTTCTTGCCCATTTTGTCGCCGTCCTCTATCTCTTTATCAAATGGCAGACGGCCGGTTGCGAGTGCGGTGGCAAAGTTGATGCGGCGGCTGATGGCATCCGGGTTCATCCAGGCATCCTGAGTGTTTTTATAACCATCGGGTGTCTGGCTGCCATATAAAGGCATGCCGAGTTGTGCCAGTACGCCCAACACGGGCCTGACATTTTGCACGTTGACATCACTGGCCCGGATGGCGGACACCACATATTGATACGGGGTTTTATATTTCACGCCCGCATTTTGCGGATCACGAAATTCGGCACTGGCAAACAGTGTCTGCAATACAGCCCGTATGTCACCACGCGTATCGAGATAACGTCTGGCCAGCCTCTCAACCAGGGCGGGCGCAGGTTTGTCAGCGACAAAATACTGTGCCAGTTTGAAACTCAGATGATGGGCAGTAGATGGGTGTGTCGCCAGCACATCGAGCGCGAATTCTGCTTCTGCCTGACCACGCACAGGTATGGATTTACCGAGCCACAGTTTGCTACCTTTATCGTGTCTGTCAGCATCAAAGTAAAAGTTTTGATTACTCCTGACCATGGCACGCGGATCAAAAGTCCAGCCGGTCAGCATGCGTGCCAGTTCGGTCACGTCTTTCTGGGTATAGCCGCCATCCACACCCAGAGTATGCAACTCCATGACTTCACGCGCATAGTTTTCATTCAGGCCGCTGGACTTGGCCTTTTGCCCACCGCCCTTGCCCTGTTTGCCATTGGCATGAAAGTCTGCGGACGTGGATAGCCAGTTATCCAGATAAAACAACATGGCAGGATGCTTGGCCGTTGCACCCAGCAAATCACGGAAGTTGCCAAAGACATAGGGACGTATCGCATCGCGCTCATAGCTGGCAACGAGCGCGCGGTCCAGGCCTTTGCCATTGAACACATTGAAATGATTAAACCAGAAATCGACCATCACTTCTTCCAGTTGATGCGAGCTTTCTATGGCACGGTATAGCCTGGATTCTGCGGTTTGCTCAATGATGCGGCCGACCAGTTCACGGCGTTTCTTTTGCGCAGCATCGGATTCGTCACTGGTATCTTTCAAGGCTTTTTGATAATCAAACAAGACCGAGCCTGCACTCTGGCTCATGACATCAAGTGATTTCAATTTCTTTTGCAAGCCATCTGGCATGGGCAGGAATTGCGGATTCAACTGCTGCTCGATATAGGCGTCCACACCCATTTTTTTGACGCGTTCTATATCGCCAGGCCGCGGGCCATAGGCAAGGCGGTTCAGTACGTGCAGGGCTTCGGCCTCAGTCGAAGGACCTGCAGCATGCACAGGAAGAGCACAGATATTTACGGTAATCAACAACACCAGCAAGCCAGGAATTTTTGTCAGGTTTTTCATCTATTTTTTATACCCGTTATTGAAACTGTTGAAGTATTTATGCAGAAGAACAATGACCTGCTTATTCATTCGTACAATGTAATCAATATAGTTTCATGCGAATAGCATTCACAAGTAACGGCATGTAAATCAAAATAAGCAAAACTGCGGATTGTTACAGGAAAAATCCTTGTAGCCCCTCGCAGAACCTGCGCGACAACCCGATTCATTTCGCTCTTGCAGAATGTGCTTCGATTTGTAAATTTCAAAATTCGAAATTTCTAAATTTGCAAGCTGGTTTTATCAACATGTCAGAACGCATTCCATCTCACTTCATCTCATTTCAAATATACAAATACATTCGCGGCCCTGATGAAAAACGCAGGCAATGGTAAGCTTGCAAGATTGAAACTTGAAAGTTGCTTATGCTTCTCACCACAAAAAAGCTCCTGCTCCCCGCCCTGCTCGCAGTCTCGCTGGGCATTTTGCAACCAGCACACAGTCTTGCAGCCAACCTGAAGATAGGCCTTGCCGCTGACGTCAATTCCATGGACCCACACTATTTCAATAGCGGGCCGAACAATGCCATGGCCTCGCATTTGTTTGAAGCACTGGTCAGTGTTGATTCAGATGGCCGCGTTGCACCTGGTCTGGCGCTGTCATGGAAGGCGATTAACCCGACCACCTGGGAATTCAAATTGCGGCCTGGCGTGAAGTTCCATGATGGCAGCGAAATGACGGCAGAAGATGTGGTGTTTTCCCTGGACAGGCCTGCTCAGATAAAAAACAGCCCAGGCCCGTACACCAGCTTTACCAAACAAATTATTGGCAAACAGATCGTTGATGCCCATACCCTGCGCCTGAAAACAGCGACGGCATACGGCCCATTGCCGCTGGATATGAGTTCTGTATTCATCGTTTCAAAAAAAGCAGCATTGCAGGCAAGCACCGATGACTTCAACAGCGGCAAGGCAGCAATCGGCACCGGCCCCTATAAATTTGCCAGCTTCAAACGCGGTGATGCAGTGGAGCTGACAAAAAACGATGCTTACTGGGGTGAAAAGTCAGCCTGGGACAAAGTTACCTTCCGCATCATCACTGCCGGTGCGCCACGCATGGCTGCACTCTTGTCTGGTGATGTCGATGCGATAGAGAGTATCCCCCCAGCAGATTTGAGCAAACTCAAAGGCAATGCCAAATTCAAGCTGGAGCAAAAAATTTCCTGGCGCACCTTGTTCTGGCAACTTGATCACCAGGCCAGGGTTTCACCCTACATTACCGACAAGGCTGGCAAACCGCTGGCGGCCAATCCCCTGAAAGACATACGCGTGCGCAAGGCGATTGCCAAGGCCATCAACCGTACCGCATTGACAGAGCGCATACTGGAAGGCCTGGCAGTGCCCGCATCCAATCTCGTCGCCCCTGGCGTGTTTGGCTATAACGATAGTCTGAAGCTTGAAGCCTACGACCCGGAAGGTGCTAAAAAATTGCTGGCTGAAGCTGGATATCCAAATGGCTTTGCGATTACGCTTCATGGCCCCAATAACCGCTATATCAATGATGAACAGATAGTGCAGACTGTCGCACAATTCCTCAGCAAGATCGGCATACAGGCCAAGGTAGAAACGCAACCGCTGGCAGTGTATTTCCCCAAAGCGTCCAAGGGTGACTACAGCATGGCCCTGCTGGGCTGGGGTTCACTGGCGGGCGACTTCGCGTTGCGTACCACGCTGGGTACTGTTAATGCCGACAATGGCTGGGGCAGCTGGAACTGGGGCAAATACAGTAACCGTGCATTGGATGAGGCGATACAATCTTCTCTCGCTTCTGTCGAAGCAGACAAGCGCGAAGCATTTGCCAAAACAGCCATGGCGGCCGCCTTGCAGGATTATGCAGCCATCCCGCTGCATCATCAGTACGCCAGCTGGGCCATGCGCAAGGGCTTGCATTACAAGGCGAGGACGGATGAATTTACCTTTGCTCACCAGTTCAAACCAGACTGAGTTGCATTGAAAAGCCCATAAAAAAATCCCGCGATATCAAGTCGCGGGATTTTTTGTTTTGTGCAAAGACTGTTATCAGGAATCAGGATTCATGTATCAAGATTTATGTATCAGGATTTATTAAGCACACCCTGGCAAACTGCTTTTTGCGGGTCATTCGCGGGTAGCTTGCCGCATATGCCATCGAGCTGACTACGGGCTTTCTGGTAAGCGACCTGGTGCTTGCCTTCCTTATTCCAGTCTATGAGTTTTTTACCCATTTTTTCCAGATAGGCGCGGTTGCGTTCATAGAAGGCATTATCGACTTTTGCGGCTTCGCCAAAGACACTTTGCACGGCTTTTTCTATACGTGCATCATCATTTGGCGCCAGCTCTACCAGGCTGCTGACATAGTTGGAACCCCATTGCAAACGGGTGGCCGGGCCCTTGGCGGCGTTATAAGCTTGCTCATACCAGTTTGCGGCAGCGACTTTGTCACCACGCTTCTTGGCATTCGAACCCAGGGTGGACATGAAGTAGTAAGGAGAATGTGAACGCTTGAGTTCAGCCTTGAGCAAGCTGTCAGAATCATCAAGCAAACCAGCATCACCCAGCGCATGGGCAGCGGCATTGACGACAGACTGGCGTTCATAGGCATCGGTAGTTGCCTGCTCTATCGCAGCTACACGCTTTTGCACATCCTTTTGCAAAGCTGCTTCTGGCTTGGCATTATCCAGACTGGCCAGAGCGACCTGGGCACCAACTGCACCCAATCTGTCGGTCTTGGAAATCGTGGCATCATCAGCGAGCTTGACCACTGCCGCGTTCCAGGCACGTATCAGCTTGTTGCGTGGCTCTGATTTGGCAACAGTCAGGAATTCGGTGATCTCCCCGGCAGCATTGCTCAACAAATCCATATTGTCGCGCGCTGTTTTGGGATCATTGATGGCTTTCAAGACTTTATCTGTTGCCTGGGCCTTGTCTATGCTTGGTAATGCCTGGCCTGGCTTGGCTGTCGCTGCTGCATAAATGCCGCGCAGGTACAAACGCGTGGCATGCAAACCAGCCGGGCTCAGTTCAGACAACTTGAGCAAAGTCGCCACCAGTTCTTTGCCTGGCACCAGTTTTTGCTCGGGATCATCCCATGAATAATCGGCCAGCAGACTCCAATCCTCATCCTTGAGATTTTTATTGCCCGCCAGTGCCAGTTTCATTGTGTCCTGCACAGACAACGTGGTATTCAGGGCCTGGGTCAGCACTTGCAAATAACGTTCAGAATCAACTTCACCGGGCAAACGGGTGATCTCTGTGCCGTCAGGTTTGAAAAGTATCATGGTCGGATAACCACGTACTTTGAACTGCGATGCAAATTTTTGTGCACCTGGGGTATCGCCATCCAGATATACCGGGATGAAATGACGTGATTTATCGATGAATTCCTGACGATTGAAAATTGTCGCCTTTACCTGGTTACAAGGCGGGCACCAGATTGCTCCCCAATACAAGAACAAGGGCTTGTTGCTGGCCTTGGCCTGGGCAAAAGCCGCATCTACATTATTGTCCTTGCGCCAGTCTATACCACCCTGCGCGGCATTGGCTGCATGTGCAGAGGCGCTGGCCGCCTTGCTATCCGCCGCCTGGGCGGGCAATGCAGTCATGGCAGTCAGTGAAATTGAGGTGCTTGCAGTCAACAGGGCTGCCATCAGGGGAGTAGTCATTTTCATCGGTTTTGACCTGGATAAATATATCAAGAGACTCAGTGTAGCAAATTTAATGTCTTTGCAGTACAGCGGACGCAAGCTGTTATCAGACTAATTTTGAGTATGCATATTTGTTTTTCTCCGGCAAGAAATACCTGGCCCGTTTTGCAATTTCGCGTAGGCCATGTCACTTATTCCATGCCACTTATTCCTTACGAGTCTAAGCAAGTAAAAATATCATCGTTCACAAGTCTGGCATTTTTGCGCAAGATGGACAATCCGCAAACCGAGAGCAAAAAATGAGCAAAATCGCACATGTAAAACAGTTAATCAAAACCCGCCAACGCCAGCGCCGCACCACTTTCGCCGCCGCATTGCTGATTGCCAGTGTCAGCCTGCTTGCCTTTTACAGCACGGCACAAGCTGCCACCGGCATACTGAATGCATCCTATGACGTGACCAGGGAATTATTCAAGGACATCAATCCCGCCTTTGTCGCGGACTGGAAAAAGAAAACCGGCGAAAGCATCAGTGTTAACCAATCCCACGGTGGTTCCAGCAAACAGGCACGCTCGGTGATTGATGGACTGGAAGCCTCGGTCGTGACCATGAACCAGGCCAATGATATCGACATCCTCGCAGACAAGGGCTTGCTGCCACAAGACTGGGCCAAGCAATTCCCGAATAATGCAGCACCGTTTTATTCAACCATGGTCTTCCTGACGCGCAAGGGCAACCCCAAGCACATCGCCAGTTGGGATGACCTTGGCAAACCGGGCTTGAAAGTCATCATCCCCAACCCAAAAACCTCAGGTAATGGCCGTTACAGCTACCTGGCAGCCTGGGGCTCAGTCATCAAGACCGGCGGCACAGAAGCTCAGGCACGCCAACTGGTAGAAAATCTGTTCAAGAATGTACCGGTGCTTGATGGTGGCGGACGCGGTGCCACCACCACCTTCACCCAGCGTGAAATTGGTGATGTGCTGGTGACCTTTGAAAATGAAGTGCAACTCGTACGTCAGGAATTTGGCGACAACTTTGAAGTCGTTTATCCAAAAATCTCTATCCTGGCAGAATCCCCAGTCGCGGTGGTAGATAAGGTAGCCGACAAACTGGGCACCCGCAAAATCGCCACAGCCTATTTGCAATTTCTCTATACCGAAGCTGGCCAGGACCTGATCGCCAAACACTACCTGCGCCCACGCTCAGAAATCGCAGCAAAGAAATATGCAGCCTCTTTCAAGCCTGTGAATTTGTTTACTGTCGATGATGTATTTGGCGGCTGGAAGCAGGCGCAGAAAAAACACTTTGATGATGGCGGTGAGTTTGACAAGATTTACATCAAGAAGTAAGTCAATAATAAAGCCATAGCAAACAACACGACAGAAATCAGCACAAACAAAACATCAAACAACGCATATTGTTTATGCACCCAGCATGGGTAGATGCTTTCTGTCGTGATAAGTGAGCGCCAAAAGTATGCAATGCTTTACCTCATCAACAGGAATCTCATCATCCTGATGAAAGATGATGGCTCTGTTAGCTTCGAACTTTAGTTTGTCGCTGTATAGCTCTTTGAAAGTATCAAGCAGCCTGGTCTGACAATGAACATACATGGCGTATTGTTCTGGCGCCGAACTTTTCCAATCTATTCTGACTGTGCTGCCAGTCTTCGTTAGATAACTCGGTTCACCCCACTTCAGGGTTTCTTCCAATGTGTCAGATATTTTATGTTCCGATGCGACATCCAGGACCAACTGCCGCAGGAGCATCAGCTTTTGTCGTATGTGCGGCGAATAGTTGTTGAATACTTTTGCGACCTGGGGATTTTTTATTTTACCCATTTCCGCCCTCATCCTCGCTGACACACCATGTTGAATGCTTATTATCGAAATAATATAGTCAAAATACGTAGTTGAAATAAACTGAAGAGAAAAGCATGCCGCAAAAACAAAAAAAGCCTTGATTTCTCAAGGCTTTTTTCACTCTCTTAACGAGAACTTACTGGCGTCCCCAAGGGGATTCGAACCCCTGTACTCACCGTGAAAGGGTGATGTCCTAGGCCTCTAGACGATGGGGACAGATTCTGTCCGTGTTGCTGACCTAAATCGTAAATTACTTGCTGTCCACAATAAATAATGAAGTTTATTGGCGTCCCCAAGGGGATTCGAACCCCTGTACTCACCGTGAAAGGGTGATGTCCTAGGCCTCTAGACGATGGGGACAACAAGTAATGTTCTGCTCTGCCACTTTATTTGGTGGAGGTAAGCGGGATCGAACCGCTGACCTCTTGCATGCCATGCAAGCGCTCTCCCAGCTGAGCTATACCCCCGACGCTGCAGAACAGAAACGAGATTATAGGGGATACATCGTCAGATGTAAAGCCCCCAAACTTTCTAGCCTGCAATTACGCTCAGGCGCTGCGTAACGACTTCACGGCCAAACAGCTCGATGACGGCATCGATGGATGGTGTTTGCAATTGACCTGTCAGCAGCAAGCGCAAAGGCATGGCCAGTTGTGGCATCTTCAGCGAGAAGTCAGCCAGGGTTTGTTTCATGGCGGCAGACAGGGCTGCCTTGTTCCATTCCACGGTTTTGCACAGTTCGGCGTATTGGCGCAAGGCTGGCAATACCGCATCTGTCACATGCTGTGTCAACAATGCCGGGTCTGCTACTGGCTGACGATAGAACAGCATGGCAGCCTGCCCCAGCTCTACTGTGGTATTGGTGCGCTCTTTCAACAGTGCGATTACGGCTTCCAGTGCGGGTGCATTATCAAACTGCGCGCCATCATCCAGCATTTGCTGTTTGATCAAACCAGCCAGGCGCGTGTTGTCTGCGGCCTTGATGTAGTGGTTATTGATCCAGGCCAGTTTTTCAGGATTGAACTGGGCAGCAGAAGCAGACAAATGGCTTAAATCAAACCAGCTGCACATTTGCTCCATAGAGAATATCTCATCGTCACCGTGGCTCCAACCCAGGCGCGCCAGATAGTTGAGCATGGTTTCCGGCAGATAGCCTTGCAGCGGATAGTCCATCACACTAGCAGCACCATCGCGCTTGGACAGTTTTTGGCCATCAGGGCCCAAGATCATAGGCAAATGACCATAGTGCGGCAGGGTCGCGCCAAGTGCGTTCAGGATATTGATCTGGCGCGGTGTGTTATTGACATGGTCATCGCCACGGATAACGTGGGTGATTTGCATATCCCAGTCATCGACTGCGACGCAGAAGTTGTAGGTAGGCGTGCCATCAGGGCGGGCAATCACCAGGTCATCCAGTTCACGGTTGCCGATAGTGATTTGCCCCTTGACGACATCCAGCCAGCTGACTTCACCATCCAGCGGGTTTTTAAAACGTATGACCGGCTTGCGGTCCGCCGGAATCGCCGGCAAAGTCTTGCCAGCTTCAGGACGCCATGTACCGTCATAACGCGGCTTTTCACCTGCTGCACGCTGGCGGTCACGCATAGCTTCAACTTCATCCGGCGAGGAAAAGCAGTGATATGCCGTGCCTTTTGCCAGCATGTCGGCCAGCACTTCGCTATAGCGCTCCATGCGTTTCATTTGATAGTAAGGGCCTTCGTCATGATGCAAGCCAAGCCAGTTCATGCCGTCAAGAATGGCTTGCACAGCTTCTGGCGTTGAGCGCTCAAGATCGGTATCTTCTATGCGCAGCACGAAAGTGCCACCAAAATGACGGGCAAATGCCCAGCTGAACAAGGCAGTGCGGGCACCACCAACGTGGAGATAGCCGGTAGGGCTGGGAGCGAAACGGGTACGTACAGTCATGAGATCACTAGCCTGCGCCCTGCTGTCGATATAGCTGACATACTAGAACGCGATAATGGTTAAAACCAGCATTTTACCGTTTTAACATCCCGGGCGGATAGTTTCATGATCTCAGGCAGCCCGCCAAGCTCCTGCTCCATGCCTGCATGATAGTATGGCGACGCCAACAGACCATCCGATAAACGATCAGACATGCAAGCCCAGCCTCCCCTGCCCCTGCCCCTGCCCCTGCCCTTACCAGTACGCGACGGCATCGCGCCCAGCTATATCTGGATACCCGAAGGCCATTGGGACAATGTCTTCAGTTTTTTGCAAGCCCATTTCCCGGATGTGAGCGCAAGCACCTGGCAAGCACGTCTGGACAGACAAGAGGTCGTTGATCAACACGGCAAAGTCCTGCTTGCAAATAGCGCTGTCAAACGCGGCATGTGTATTTACTACTACCGTGAAATCGAGAATGAAACACCTATCCCGTTTCATGAAGAAATCCTGTTCCAAGATGAGCATTTACTGGTGGTCGATAAACCGCACTTCCTGCCAGTGATTCCATCGGGTCGATTTTTGCGGGAAACCCTGCTGGTCAGGCTGAAGAAAAATACTGGCTTGATGGATCTGACCCCCATACACAGACTGGACAGGGAAACCGCAGGTGTCATGCTGTTTTCACACAATCCAGCCACCCGCGGGCAGTATCAATCCCTGTTCCAGCGCAAAAGCATGGCAAAGACCTATCACGCCATTGCGAAGCATTTGCCCGAACTGGTTTTCCCGCTACGGCATTACAGCCACATGGAAGAAGCCGACAAGTTCTTTGTCATGCGCGAAGTGGCAGGCATGGCAAATTCAGAAACCCTGCTTGATATCAAGGAAAGACGTGGCGAACATAGCCTCTACCAATTGCAGCCTGTGACCGGTAGAAAACACCAATTGCGGCTGCACATGAGCAGTCTCGGTGCACCCATTTTGAATGATGCATTTTATCCGGTGGCCCTGCCCTGCAAGGCGGATGATTTTTCTGCCCCTTTGCAGTTACTGGCAAAATCCATCTGTTTTGATGATCCGATTACTGGACAGCAACGCTATTTTGAAAGCAAAAAATCACTATAAATACTTGTTGTATAGGGGATGTAAAGTCAAACGGCTTGACAAGCAAGTCTCAAAACAGTACTATTGCGGTCTTCGGAGTGTAGCGCAGCCCGGTAGCGCACCTGCTTTGGGAGCAGGGGGTCCAAGGTTCGAATCCTTGTACTCCGACCAGATTCTAGGGATCGTCACAGACGGTCCCTTTTATTTCAGTAGATACAGATCTTGTTTTTTCAAGCTGGTTCGACTGAAATAATAAATGTCAGTAAATGTCAGACCAGACAGACCAGTTTTTCGGAGTGTAGCGCAGCCCGGTAGCGCACCTGCTTTGGGAGCAGGGGGTCCAAGGTTCGAATCCTTGTACTCCGACCAGTTAAAAAAGGATCGTTGATTATTCAACGATCCTTTTTTCTTTTCTGCCTTACATTTTCCGGCTTCACATATTCCTGCTTCACATATAAATGATTTATTTCAAGCGAGCCAGTATCCGCACATCATCTCCCACCTGCCTGATTTCGTGAAATTGCAAAACACTCGCCTGATCTACATGTGTCAATTCAGGTAAATTAAATAAACCAGCGCCACTACCCAGCAGCTTGGGCGCCAGATACAACAATAATTCATTGACGCAGCCTTGCGCAATCAATGCACCATCCAGGGTCGCGCCTGCTTCCACATGCAATTCATTGATTTGTCTGCGCCCCAGCTCTTGCATCAGGGCGGGCAAATCCACTTGCTGATTTACGCCTGGCAAGCAAATCACTTCCGCCCCCGCCTGTTCCAGTTGCAGCTGTTTTTCAGCATCAGGTTCAGCACAGACAATCAAGGCACCCCCTTGCAACACTTTGGCTTGTGGCGAGATGCGCAGATGTGAATCGACGATAATTTTTTGTGGCTGACGTGGCGTGTCTATGCCGCGGACATTCAGCATGGGGTCGTCTGCCAGCACGGTGCCTATGCCAGTCAAAATAGCATCTGCACGCGCCCGCCATTCATGACCATCCTGTCTGGCTGCTGGTCCGGTAATCCACTGGCTTTGTCCATTACTCAAAGCGGTGATGCCATCAAGGCTGCCGGCAACTTTCATCCGAACCCAGGGCTTGCCTGTTTCCATGCGCTGGAAAAAACCTATGTTCAATTCGCGTGCCTGCAAGGCGAGATCAGGAAAAGTATCACACTCAACTTCAACACCAGCTTCCCGCAAAATACTTAAACCGCGCCCTGCTACTTGTGGATTGGCATCCTGCATGGCAGCGACCACGCGAGCTATACCTGCATCACGCAAACCATTTGCGCAAGGTGGTGTGCGGCCAAAATGGCTGCAGGGTTCCAGCGTGACATAGGCAGTGGCACCACGCACGTCATGGCCTTTTGCCACCGCATCACGCAGTGCCTGCACTTCTGCATGCGCCTGCCCTACTGGCTGCGTCCAGCCCTGCCCCAGCACCTCGCCATCACGCACGATCACGCAACCCACTTTGGGGTTCGGTGAAGTTTCTATGGTCGCGCGCCTGGCCAGCTCCAGCGCTTGCTGCATGTAAGCATAATCCGCCTGCTTATCCATACTATCCATACTATCCATACTCGCCTGCACCTCAGGTATGTTGTATGGTGATAGTCGGGAACTTGCTGGTCATGTCCTTGGCTTTTTCAGCAACCTTGATAGCGACTTTGCGGGCGATGTCTTTATACAGACCGGCGATTTTCCCATCAGGCTCAGCAACGACGGTAGGCGTACCAGAATCAGCTTGCTGGCGTATGCTCATCGTCAAAGGCAGGCCGCCGAGGAAATCGACGCCAAAGTCAGCGCACATCTTCTGACCACCACCCTCACCAAAAATATGCTCGGCATGGCCACAGTTTGAGCAGATATGGATACTCATGTTTTCGACGATGCCCAGGATAGGGATGCCAACTTTTTCAAACATTTTGAGGCCCTTGCGCGCATCCAGTAAGGCGATGTCTTGCGGTGTCGTCACGATGACAGCGCCAGTCACTGGTACTTTTTGCGACAGCGTCAACTGCACATCACCCGTACCTGGTGGCATATCAACGATGAGGTAATCCAGATCACGCCAGTTGGTTTGCCCCAGCAATTGCTGCATGGCCTGGGTCACCAGCGGGCCGCGCCAGACCATGGGTTCATCAGGGTCTATCATGAAACCGATGGATGAGACTTGCAGGCCATGGTTTTCCAGCGGCTCCATGGTTTTGCCATCGACCGTTTCAGGGCGCCCAGAGATACCCATGATCATGGGTTGGGAAGGGCCATAAATGTCGGCATCCAGAATACCGACAGCAGCGCCTTCAGCAGCCAGGGCCAGCGCAAGATTGGCAGCGGTAGTCGATTTTCCGACCCCACCCTTGCCTGAGGCCACAGCGATAATATTCTTCACATTCGGCATGAGCTTGATGCCAGGCTGCACAGCATGGGCGATGATTTTTGAGGTCACATTGACCGCGACCTTGCCCACGCCAGGCAAGACAGCAATGGCAGCCACAACGGCAGCGCGTATCAGTTCAAACTGGCTTTTAGCCGGGTAGCCCAGTTCCACGTCCAGGCTGACATCTGCGCCTTCTATCTTGATATTTTTTACTGATTTAGTCGCGATCAGGTCTTTATTGGTGTTTGGGTCTGTCACTTTTGCCAATACGGCTTTAATGTCTTCTACTGTAATACTCATGCAATTCTCCATAGATATCCTGCAAGTCTAGCGCAATTTGCGTGCCGAGGCTGCATATACCCTTGATGAATCCTTGCTAAATCCTTGATGACAGGCCTGTTGTAAGTGGACATCTTGAGGAAACGCAAACTCCCTTGCCAAATAAAGTTCAAGCATAATAGCTCTGCGCCCATTTGTTTTTATAAGAAAATCAGGAGAAATTGATGCAAATACTAGCAAAACTGCTGCCCCGTAAATTCTGCCTGTCATTGTCTGTTTTGGGATTATTCAGTTATTCCCTGGCTGCCCAGGCTGGTTTACTGGTGGGACATCTGATCGACAAGAACGGGCAAGCCATGGGCAATGCCGTCCTGTTTGCGACACCGCTGGATACGCCCTCACCCGCCAAAAAGCCCGGCGACACCAGCATCGTGGCGCAAGAAAATTATGCTTTCAGCCCTTTCCTGACTGTCATACGCAGCGGCACTCAGGTGCGTTTTCCCAATAAGGATAATCACGAGCATCACCTGAAATCATTTTCTCCTGCAAAAACCTTTGAATTGCGTGTAAATAGCAAAAAAGAAGAGCCAGCTCCCATCGTATTTGATAAAGCGGGGGAAGTTGCCCTGGTTTGCCACTTCCATGACTGGATGCGCGGTTTTATCTATGTGGTTGATACGCCGTATTTTTCCAAGACTGATGCGTCAGGCAGTGTCGCTCTCAACAATCTGCCAGCGGGCAAGTATGAAGTCAAAGCCTGGGCACCGAATATGTTTGGCGAACCTTTGGCACAAACAGTGCAAGTGGCGAACGATGGTCCGACCAATGTCAAATTCCAGTTCAGTTTCGTACCCAAGGCACCACCAGCACCTCGCAACTTGAGCAAGACTGCGACATTTGGTTATGATTGATTTGATTTGCTGTGATGTGATGTGATTCGCAGAGTGCCCGGCAAAGCACCGGGCACTCGCAAACAGTTTGATAAGCTTAGCCCGTTTGCATTTGCTGCTGGAAAGTCAGTACAATAAATTCTGCAGGATGTACCAGAGCGACCTTTACCGTGACATTCATCACGCCATCCAGTATATCTTGCGAGCTCATGGTGCTACCCAGCCCTACACTGACGCTAAATGCATCAGCTGCCTTGCTACCAACCAGTGCACCGTCCTTCCATTGCGTATTCAAAAAATTGCTAATCGTAGAAGTAACCGCTACCCAAGTCAGGTTAGTGTTGGGCTGAAACACATAAGACAGCAATGCATTTTTTATTGATTGCTCCAGCATGATCATGGTGCGCCTTACACTGATATAACGCCAGTCATCACTATTCCCGGCCAGAGTGCGTGCACCCCAAACCAGCAATCCGTAGTTGGGAAACGTGCGTATGGCATTCACCGCCATGCCATTCAAGGGCATATTTAAATTTTCCTGCTCCTGATCATTGATAGTCACTGCCGGAGAAATGGCATTGATGATGGTTGTATTGGCAGGCGACTGAAAAACGCCAAAGGTATGATCGGTACGTGCATATACGCCCCCCATCGCGGCTGCTGGTGGCAACAGGTTAACGCTGATAGCGATATTGTTCATGCAGGATCGATACAAGGGAGACAACGCCGTCAGGCTTTGATGACGCTGGCGCACTGCCACTGCATCGCCTGCCTGAGTCAACGAGTTGACGATATTGAGATAAGACTGCAATTTTGATGAAGCAGCACCTGAGGCGTCGGGGGAAAATAAAGTGGGGGCTTCTGTCGTCAAATCTGCTACCAGCAAAGGCAAGCTTGCGGCAGAAATCCAGCTGTAATCTATATCACTGAGGCTAACGATATTTGTATTCAGCCATGGATAATAACTGACACCATATTTATTGAACTCCTCACCCAGCCCGGCAATCTTGTAGAAGCCACCGCTGCCGTTGCCACCTGTAATGGGGTCTTGTGCAGTACCATCAGCAGGCAAATAGCCATTGTGCACATCCAGTACACATATGATGTGCTGCGATTGTTCACAGCTTTGCAATGCAAGTTGCGACACACTAACCCAGTCATCGAAGCTAAGATGCACAGCATCTGACATGACCAGCAAATCGGCTTCTGTGCAAGCAGCCGCAACAGGCAATGCATGCGTATAGACGTCTTTGCCAAAAGCTCCGGCAGAAATCACCTCATCATACGTACCAAGTGAAAGTACATAGCAAATCCCGCCGCCATTATTGAAAAACAATTCCAGGCCATAGTACAAACCAAAAGCCGGAGCAGCCTTATTGGCCTGGTACGGCGGTGTTGCATGGCTATTGCTGACGTAGTCGTACTCTATCTGTGGAGCAGCACCAAAGACATCAATGTATTCCACCATAGACGAAATGCGTACAGGCAGAGCTGTACCAGTTGCCTTGGCGCTATTTTTTGCTGTATAGCCAAGAAATACCGGAATACCGGTGGGCACTGCCACCACGGCACTGGAAAAACCATCCACTTCAGTAACATAAACGCCCGGCGTTGCAAGTTGCTCTGTCATGCTTGAGTACTCCCTGGTAGTGTGCCTGATAATTCTGGCTTTAGAATGATGAGCCGGGTCCAGCTAAAAATGTCAGTTCATCCGCAGTTGATGTACGTCCCAATATCACATTCCTGTGCGGGAAACGGCCAAACCGGCCGATGATCGCGCGGTGCTTTATCGCGAATTTATAAAAACCATCAAAAGTCTCGCGCTGCGCTTCTGGCACCTCGCGGCGCAATGCATCATACAAGGCAACTGACCTGTCCTGATCGGCCAGCGACTCTGAGTGTTCGAGTGGCAGGTAAAAGAATACTCTTTGTATGGGGCGCAATTGACGGTCTGCCTGCAATTGCAGGCCTGCCTCACAGTAAAGCCTGGCCTGCTCATCATAGGCAAAAGATTCAGGCAGGTTCCTATACATATTCCTGGGGAACTGATCGCAAAGGATAATTAATGCCAGCCGGCCCTCGGCAGTATTTTCCCAGCCCGACAATTCACCCTGTATGGCTTGTTCGGTCAGGTTGGCAAAGCCATCCCTGATTGCAGCATCGAGGTCATCGCTCTTGGACCACCATAGCTTGGCCTGGGATTGCGCAGTTTTGGCATCGTCGGTATCCAGCCCAAACCAGAAATTCAATACTGCATGTACATCATCCATCTATGCCCCCTAAGATTTAAGCTTCATTGTGAGCAATTTTATCTTTTCATTAAGGAAATTAATAATTCTTTTATTTCTGTCTTGACTGAAATAAGGGAATTAACTACACTGTGCTTATGGAACTTACACCCGTCAAACAAAAATTTATCCTGCACTGGGGCGAAATGGGCACCTTATGGGGTGTTAACCGTACCGTGAGCCAGATTCATGCCCTGCTGTATATCGTCGGTTGCCCCATGCAGGCAGAAGAAATTGCAGACACACTGGGTGTAGCAAGATCGAATGTATCCAATTCGCTCAAAGAGCTACAAAATTGGAAGCTGGTAAAACTGGCGCATGTCATGGGTGACCGCAGGGCACATTATGAAACTTCGCTGGATGTCTGGGAATTGTTCCGCACAGTAGTACGCGAGCGTAAGGAAAGGGAGTTCAACCCCACTATCGCCACCTTGCAACAATGTCTGGATAGCCCGGATCTGGATCAGGAAGACAAGGCCACGCAATTGCGGATTGCCGAAACCCTGGCGCTGATGAAGACCGTCACCACCTGGACCGATGAAATGCTGAGACTGGAACCGAATACCCTGATGAAGCTGTTGAAGATGGGTGCGGCAGTACAAAAATTTGTGCGTGGGGATGACAAGCAATAAGCCTGTTGCAACAGTATTCATCTGATACGCACAAGAAAAAATGCTCAGGCATTTTTTTTGAAGATACATTTCTGTTTAGACAGAAATATCAGAAATAAAAGTTAAAGTTGAGAAAGATTAAAAATGAGCGACTATCCACTGACCCTTCTGTACGACGCATCCTGCCCTGTCTGCAAGCTGGAGATGGACAATTTGCGTGAGCGCGATCAATTGAATAAATTGAATTTCATTGATGCTTCAGCGCCTGGTTTTGATGTCGCAAAATATGGCGTGAGCTTGACAGAAGTGATGCGTGTCATTCATGGCATCAAACCCGATGGCACAGTCGTGACTGGTGTAGAAGTCATACATCTCGCCTATCGCGCCGCAGGCCTGGGTTGGCTGACTGCATTCAGTAACTGGCCCATACTCAAACCCATCTGTAACTGGGGCTATGAGCATTTCGCCAAAAACCGTCACTGGGTTTCTGAAGTATTTGCAGATTCCATTTTGCGCATTGCCGCCAGACGTGCTGAAAAACGTAGCCGCGCTTGCAAAGAAGGTCGCTGCGACATCAAATAGAATTTACGCAAAACCGGCACAGTTGCAGTGCAGCGCCTTGACCGGACAATTTTGCGTAAGCCCTTACAAAAACAAGATCATGAAAATTTTTATCTGCGGCGCCCAAGGTTTTTTAGGCCGTCATATCAGTCAGGTTTTGCAAGATGCCGGGCATGAAGTCTGTCACGGTGTACGCAAACCCAAACTGCCTGAACGCCTGACTGATCCTGAAGAAATAGCGATCAATTATGCGCAGGATACCGAGCCAGCCATCTGGGAAAAACGTCTGCGCAGCCTTGGGCAAATTGATGTCATCATCAATGCCGTCGGCATACTCAATGAAACGACAGAATTAAGTTTTGATGCCATCCACCGCGATGCACCTGCTGCCTTGTTTTATGCAGCCGCCAGATGTGGCGTCAAAGCAGTCATACAAATATCTGCCCTCGGTGGCACGAACGAGGCTGAACATCCTGAAACCATGACGGGCTATATGCGCAGCAAACGCGCTGCTGACAAGGTACTCATGGATATCGCTCCTGGCGGCCTCAACTACCTGATCCTGCGCCCTTCTTTGGTGGTTGGCACTGATGGTGGCAGTAGCCAGTTATTCCGCGGCATGGCCAGCTTACCTGTGCTTGGTTTGCCGGGGCGTGGTGAGCAACAAGTACAACCCGTTCATGTAGATGACTTGTGCGCGGCAATCGCGCTCTGGCTTGCTGACGAAAACCGTCATAGCATGGTCTTGAATGCCGTTGGCCCGCAAGCCATGTCTTACCGGCGCATGCTGGAAATTTATCGATCAGCTATGGGTATGCCTGCGCAATGCATGTTTTCCATCCCCATGCCTGTGATGCGCTTCGCCGCCCGAGCAGCCACACTGTTACCGCAAAATCTGCTGACACCAGATAGTTTACGCATGCTCGAGCAAGACAATATTGCTGATGGAACGGGCTTTGCAACACATCTGGGCAGGCCAGCAAAATCGCATAAAGACTGGTTCACGGGCATCCCCGCCAATATGCTCGCCTGCAGCGCGATTGCAGGCTGGAGCCTGCCATTATTTCGCTATGTGCTGGCCCTGGTCTGGTTTGTTACTGCCGCTGTGTCGTTTGGTCTTTACCCGATCTCTGGCAGTCTGGCTTTATTGCAACCTCTCGGCCTTAGCGGTGCTCCTGCGATGTTCATGCTGATGGCCGCATCGACGCTGGATCTGTGCCTGGGTTTGGCTACCCTGCTCTGGCCAAGGCGCATTTTATGGCTGATGCAAATTACCCTGATTGTTGGCTATAGCGGCATCATTGCAATTTACTCGCCTGAATATTATTTACATCCATTTGGCCCGGTCCTGAAAAACCTGCCTATCCTGGCTTTACTCGTTTATTTATTTGCTCATCAAACAGACACACGAAAAGACACAAAATGAACACCTATCTCTTGCTTAAAACCCTGCACGTCCTGTCTTCTGTCTTACTGGTTGGTACCGGTTTTGGCTCGGCGTTTTATATGTTCTTTACCAACCGCAGCAGGCAATTCAAGGCACAAGTTGTAGTTGCCAGGTTGGTAGTGCTGGCTGACTGGTGCTTTACGACACCTGCCGTAATCATTCAGCCGCTGACTGGCTTTGCCATGGTGCACATGGCAGGCTGGCCCTTGAGCACACCCTGGATCATGTGGTCCTTTGTCTTGTACCTGTTTGCCGGTGCCTGCTGGTTGCCTGTGGTGTGGTTGCAAATACGCATGAAAGCCATGCTCGAAGTTGCTGATGCCAACAACACGACTGTGCTGCCAGAGCTGTACTGGCGCTATGCAAAGATATGGGAATGGCTGGGCTATCCAGCATTCATCGCCATGATAGGTGTGTACTTTTTGATGGTGAACAAGCCCAGTTTTTGACGGCTAAGTACAGCCAGAGACATCCAAATATAGCCAACCTGCTGACGGCAACAGACTGGCTACCCTCACTATTTAATGCAGAGCATCATAGAATTCTGCCTCAATAATCGACAGCGCTCCTTTGGCGACGACTTTGGCACCGGTATCCGTATTCTTTTGATTGGCAACCTCTTGCAGGGCAAATGCCTTGTCGCTGTCCGTCGCCATACTTGTCAGCTCTACTTTGACAACACTACCCCGTACAGCTTTCAAAGGCAGGCTGACATAGCCCAGGCTCTTGGGTGTCAATCCTTCATACACCAGCTTGCCATCGACGCTGATACGTATGGGGTAGCTGCGTTCACGCCAGCCAGTGAATTTAAAAACAGCTTCGGTCAGCGTGGCAGGACGCATCAGTTCATAGGCTATCCATGCCTCACCTGGCACACTGCTGCTATGCCAGGCGGTTGTTTCATCGTCATCAAAGGACTTTGCTGCAGCATCGACATTGCTACCCCCTGTGACCTTGGCAATATCCATCGCCAGGCGGGATGCTTTGAATGAAGGAGTAGCCGGTGTCGGGCCACGCCCCAGGTAGGAAGGCAATTGCGCACTCGCCAGTTGCGTACCCAGACCTGCATCTACTTTGACCGGTTTTGTAGTCATTTCCAGACTCGCTGATCGCAAGCCTGCGGTGGTAGCAGTCAGGCGTATTTTCCCGGCCTGGGTAGTGCTGCGTAACAGCAAGCGATTGACACCACCCTCCACCGGCAAACTGGAAGACAAGATGAAATTATTTTCACCCTGCGCAATACCGCCGCGCCATTCTGCCGGGCCATCCAGTTTAAAATCAACCAGATTCAATGCCACAGGATTGCGCTGGCCGTTTGCGTCTATGGCTTCCACCTCAACCAACGCCAGGTCAGCGCCATCGGCACGCCAGCCAGTTGGCGCAGCTTTGGCACTCAGGCGCAAAGCTACCGGTTCACCCGCTGTTTTCAATACGGTTTCACAAAGCTTGTTGCCATCTGCGGCATAACCTACAGCACGCAATTCACCGGCCTGCCAGCTTACGTCTTTGAAGCTGAACAGGAAGCGTGAACTTTGCTCACCCCTGCCTAGGGATTTACCATTCAGGAACAGTTCCACTACATCTGCACTGGACACCACTGTTATCGCCTTGGTGGTCGCTGGCGTGTAATTCCAGTGGCCTATGATATGTATGCGTGGCTGTTCTACATCCACCCAGCCATCCCAGATAACCTGATGCGCATAAAAACCGTCTTTGGGGATACGCATGGCATCAACTTCGCCACTACGGCGATAATTTTCAGCACCGCGATGATGGGTATTGGTATCAGAGAAAACGATATTGACGCCACCGCTACTGACCCGTTTGCCGGTGCCCGGTCGTTCGCGCCAGTAGTCGTACCAGCGCTGTACATTTTCTATGGCGTGGGAGTCCTGATTGCGGTTGTAGATGCTGGCATCTTGCCCCTTGTGCAGAGGGCCATCACCATCCTTGTGATACGGCGCAGTATAGTTATCCCAGTATTTGCGCAGACCTTCATCACGCGAATACTCCATGGCCCAGAAAGGCAGCCTGGCACTCTTGTTTATATAGAGCATTTCACCGCCATATTCTGCCACCTGGCTGTTCAGCATTTCCCGGCTGCCAGCGGCACGACCGCCATAAGGGTCATATTGGTCACGTATCGCTTTCATCTCACGCATATGGGCTTCACTGATGCCCTTGTTGCCGGATTCATAGAACAGGATGCTGGGATTATTGCGGTTATAAATGACGGCATCCCGCATCAAAGCCACTCTCTGTTCCCAGCGGTGGCCATCGACATCTGCTTCAGAATCACCAGCCGGCATGGCTTGTATCAGCCCTACCCTGTCAGCAGATTCCACATCCTGTTTCCAGGGCGTCACATGCATCCAGCGTACCAGGTTGCCATTGCTTGCTACCATCAGTTGATTGCTGTAGTCACTTAACCAGGGTGGCACTGACATGCCAACTGCTGGCCATTCATTCGAGGTGCGTTGCGCATAGCCGTGCATTTGCAGTACACGGTCATTCAGTTTGATCATGCCATTGGCAAATTCTGTCTTGCGAAAGCCGGTGCGTGTATGCACAGTATCCACTGCGCGGCCATTCACTTTCAGCGTTGTGCTGACATCATAAAGATAACCATAACCCCAACTCCAGAAATTCAGTTTGCCGACACGTGCATTGGCTTTCACCATTACTGTCTGGCCAGCGGCGATGGTTTGTGCCTGGCTGGAAAATGTGGCGACCTTCTTACCATCAAGATCGGTAATGGCAACTTCATAGACCACGCTGCTGGCGGCAGCTGTTTCATTTCTGACCTGGGATTCTGCAGTAATCGTGGCGGCCTTGCCAGCCACATCAAAATCCTGTGCATAGATGTAAGTGCCTGTAGTACCCAAATTGGAATATAAGGGTAAGGTCTGGTACAGGCGGCCACTCAGATGCAGGCGGATATTCTTGGGGATGCCACCATAATTCGCATTGAAATTATTGTTAGACCATTGATAGCGCTGGTTAGTCGCTTTTTCACGGTAATCCCAGGCATTGTCAGTGCGCACTGCAATGGTGTTTTCACCCGCAGTCACAGCCTCACTGATATCGACACCAAAAGCCATGACGCCGTTTTCATGCAAGGCGACGGATTTGCCATTCACAAACACTTCTGCGGCCTGGCGCACGCCTTCAAACTCCAGGAAGACCTTGCCCGCCAAAGCCCCCGCAGGCAAACGGAAACGCTTGCGATACCAGGCGATGCCAGTCGAAAGATCGGCGATATCCTTTTTAAATGCTTCATCTTCGTTCCATGCATGTGGCAAAGTAATTGCCTTCCAACTGGAATCATCAAAGGCGGGATTTGCTGCGCCCGGTGCATCGCCCACAAATAATTTCCAGCCAGGGTTGAAGTCATAGACGCTGCGCGCCGGGATAGCCGGACTAGTCTGTGCTGCTTGCAGCGCATGCGCAGACAAACTCATGAACAGGAAGAGGAAGAGGAATAGGAAGAAGAAGAGGAAGCCATTCAGAACTGGCATGAATAATCGAGATGTTCGCATGGATATCTACCCATCAATGGTTGAAGTCAGTACAAATTGCCGGTGCAGAATAAGAAACGGCGATGCGCATTAACGCAACATGCAAGGTTTTTTACGGTCAAACTTCCAGCCGTGTATCAGATATTGCATGGCAACTGCATCGTCACGCGCGCCCAGGCCCATGCTGCGGTACAGGCGATGCGCACGCTCCACTTCGGCCATGTCCAGCTCTACACCCAAGCCTGGCGTTTGCGGCACCTGCACCATGCCATCAATAATTTGCAAAGGCTGCTTGCCCAGGCGCTGGCCATCCTGCCATATCCAGTGAGTATCAATCGGCGTGATGTCACCAGGTGCTGCAGCGGCCACATGCGTAAACATCGCGAGCGAAATATCGAAATGATTATTGGAATGCGAACCCCAGGTCAGCCCCCATTGCTGGCATAACTGCGCGACCCTGACCGCCCCGCGCATAGTCCAGAAATGTGGGTCAGCCAAGGGAATATCCACCGCCTGCAGGCGTACTGCATGATCGAGTTCGCGCCAGTCAGTGGCGATCATATTAGTGGCAGTTGGCAAACCCGTAGCCCGTTTGAATTCAGCCATGACTTCGCGTCCAGAGAAACTTCCTTCTTCACCGCAAGGGTCTTCTGCATAGGCCAGTACATCTGCCTTGTCGCGGCACAGGCGTATGGCATCTTTGAGTAACCAGCCACCATTGGGGTCAATCGTGATGCGTGCTTGTGGAAATCGTTCGGCCAGCGCAGTAACGGCTTCCATTTCATCTTCACCGCGCAAGACGCCGCCCTTGAGTTTAAAATCGTTAAAGCCATAGCGTTTATAGGCAGCGTCGGCAAGCTTCACAATCGCTTGGGGTGTCATGGCTGCTTCATGGCGCAAGCGCAGCCAGTCATCGTCGGCATCGCGGTTGCTGATGTAGGGAAGTTCAGTGAGTCTGCGGTCACCGACAAAAAACAGATAGCCCAGCATTTTCACAGCAGCACGCTGTTGCCCTTCCCCCAGCAGCGCAGCGACTGGCACTTCCAGGAACTTGCCCAGCAAATCCAGCAAGGCAGATTCCAGTGCTGTGACAGCATGCACGGCAATGCGCAAATCAAAAGTCTGCTTGCCGCGCCCGCCACTATCCCGGTGTGCAAAAGCATCCCGCACCCGGTTCAATATGCCTTGATAATCGCCTATACCCCTACCCATCAGCAAATCACGGGCATCAAGTATGGTCTGCCGTATGGCTTCGCCACCTGGCACCTCACCAACACCGGTATTACCCAGACTATCGCTGAGTATTACGATATTGCGGGTAAAAAATGGACCGTGTGCACCACTGAGATTAAGCAACATGCTGTCATGACCGGCAACCGGGATGACTTGTAAATTGACGAGTACTGGCGTACTTGATGGATTGGACATGGTTCTTTTCATCAGAAAAATGACAACTTAAGCTTGGCGTATTGATGAAAATGGTAGCGCTATCAAAGCAAGAGGTCAAGACCAGGCACCATCAACAGGATGGAATGGAAAATGGGATTTTGTACGCATTCCTCCTATGAAAATGACTCAGTCAGTAGTTGATTTTCACATCAATCACGTACATGATTATTTTTACAAGCATGGAAGAATTTTCAGTAAATTGCTTTTTCATCTGAGATTTAGACGAAAAATGGTAGCGCAACAAGCACCATCATTCAGCTAAAGGGAAGCGTCGATGGAAGAGTAAATTCATGCATGCTTGCCAGCAAGCATGAGCAAGTCCAGGAGGATGGAAAGATGGGAAGATGGGAAGAGGCAGAGGCAGGCGGAATCATTACTCAGACCCGCCTTTGACCAGCAAAACTTACGGAACAATAAACTAAATCCCTTTGACCTGACGTGCCGCCTGCACCAGCTCGTGCACATCATTCGTCATGACCGCCAGAAAACCTAGCAAGATCAGGTAATAAGCCGCATAGGTGAAACGTACCTCACCAGACATATTGTAGTAAGCCTTGTTCTCTTCCGCCTGAGGATCATATTTCCAGGCGCGCCACAATTGTGGCCAGGCCAGTAAACCAATGATGATCAGCATGGGGCTGGGGCGATAATAAAACAAAGCCAGCAAGACGGGCACACCGACAAACCAGATGCGCGGTGTCAGCACCGCCGTAATGCGTCCGCCATCAAAAGGCGACAGCGGTATCATATTGAACAGATTCAAAAAAAAGCCTGAATACGCTACCGCCATCAATAAATCGCTATCGTAATTACGGGCAAGGAAGTAACACAGAATAGAACCAACAGTGCCAGCCAATGGCCCGCCCAGGCCAATGTAAGCCTCGGTCTCGGCATCGTGCGGCATATCTTTCAATTCTATCCAGGCCCCCAGAAAAGGAATGAAGGTAGGCAGACCTACATTCAAACCGCGCTGGCGGGCAGCGATGTAATGGCCCATTTCATGCACAAACATGAGCAAGACAAACCCCACGGCATACCACCAGCCAAATATCCAGGCATAGACAGCGACAGAAATAATCATGGTGCCGCCCGACGCCAGCAACTTGCTAAATTTGACGCCGGAAAACAGCAGGAACAGCAGCTTCATCATTTTTATTACATCCTATTTATTTTTGCCTGGACTTTAAGCTTCATAGCTTCAAGCTTTTATAACTTTACGCTTTATTACGGCCAAACAATTTGCCTATCAATGCGCCCAAGCCTACCACGGCAACCAGCGCCAGTTTGGCGAACTTGGCAAAGAAAGCGAAGATAAGAGCAAACAAACCCAGTTTTTTGGCAGCGACACCGGCAACCAAAGCTGCCAGGCCATACTCAGCGACTTTATCGGTACTGATATTAAAATCGTTGTAACGCTTGCCGTCTGTAAATTCCAGATGCCCCAATAAATCTTTAGCGATGGATTTTTGTTGTGGCAAATCGTTCAATGCCGTCACCAGGTTCAGGCTGATGTAGCCTTCACGGCCCAGCGCATAGGTATTGTAATTCACGCCCTGCCTGTCGCTGCTGCCTTGTTTGTCCTTGGTAATTGCTGACCACACCAGCCTGTGGGTTGTGGCTTCGTAATTCGGCTTTTCTGCCCAGCCCACCAGTTGCATTTCAGGGATACCGCGCTGTACACGTTCTTTATTTCCCGCTTCCGTACCTTCCTTTAAGCTTTTCAGCAAATCGTCGGCATTCCAGTCTTTGGCATCATCATCCTTGATATAGCCAGATTTTTGGTATTCAGCAACGATCATCCAGTCACCCTGCTCCGGGAAAATCACTCCCTGCAGGGTCTCGATGGAAGAATTGCCCATTGCACGCATGATGCGCCCTGCAGCGGGCATAGGCACAAAGAACTGCCCAGCTGGCACTTTTAAGACAGCCTGATCAATCAATTTAATTTCTGCAGGTCCAGCCTGCATGACTTTCTTCGCTTCATCAAAAGCCGCTTTCATTTCAGCTTCAGTCGCGGCATTTTGCGCATAAGCAAAATGGCTAAAGACTGCGAAAAAAAAGGCTGATACCCACTTTAAAAACTGCTTGGCGATCATTTTCATTCCCTGTGAATTTATATTTTTGATGTGCAATATGCCTTTGAGACATTTGCTGATCATTTATTGAGTAACTCGAATTTATGGATTTTGTGTATTTACACACACTTAGTTTCCATAAAGTTAAGCATGATGCCTTGAAAACTGCACTAAATCAAATCCATGCTTTGCTGTTAGAAGTTAAAATAGTGGCCTCAGCTAAAGCTCTCACCGTAAATAAACTGCCTGCATCTATTGATGTGACAGGCGCAGGCAAAATCATGACCATCCCCATCGTTAATCCAGCTACAAATCCAGAAAAACCTATGGAGATATTGCCTGCGGCAACCGTTGCAATAGCAGCACAGCATTTGCGCGACATCCTGCAACTGGCCTTTGAACATACTGATCAACATCAGGCTGTAGTCGTGTATGACCAGCGCTGCCCACTGGCAGTGGCGCTGACCAGCGCCTATCGCGCCTGCCTGCCCAATGCACGCTTTATCGATTTTGATGCAGAAACACCAGAACTGATTTTATCGACCTTGAATGCCTTGCAGGCGTCTGATCTGGCGGTATTGATACAATCCACCAATTTTCGCCTCGAAGCATACAGGCTGCGGGTGGAGTTATTCAAACGTGGTTTGAAGGTCATAGAACATCCCCACCTCGCACGCATGGAAGGTGATGAAAACCTGTATTACATAGAGTCACTGGCCTATGATGCCAACTACTATCGCGGTACCGGCAATGCGCTCAAACAAAAAATCGATAGCGCCAGCGGTGGTGTCGTCGATAGTGGCGGCGCTGAACTGGTCTTCAATGGTCGCTTTGAACCGGCCAAGCTCAATGTCGGCGACTATCGCCAGATGAATAATGTCGGCGGTCAATTCCCTATCGGTGAAGTGTTCACCGAATCAGTGGCGCTGGAAGATGTGTATGGCCAAATCCGCATCTTTGCCTTTGGCGACACGACATTTACCGTCAACCGCCCGGAACAGCCGATTACCCTGATCGTGGAAAAAGGTCAGGTCGTTGATACCATCAATTCCACGCCTGAATTTGATCAGGTACTGACCAATATTCGTGCTGACGACAGCGTAGTCTGGGTGCGCGAACTGGGTTTTGGAATGAACAAGGCCTTTTCCAAAGATAAGACGGTACGTGACATAGGCACTTATGAGCGCATGTGCGGTGTCCATTTATCCCTAGGTGCCAAGCATGGCAGCTATGCCAAGCCGCATATCAAGCGCGGTGAAGGCCGCCATCATGTCGATGTCTTCGCTGTTACCGAAGCGGTAAAGCTTGATGATGAAGTTGTCTACAGGAACGGTGCCTGGGTAGTTTGAGCCGCATTCATTGGCAAAATAACACAAAAACTCCCTTACTATCCCCCAGGATCAGGGCATAGCGGCTGCAATTTATGCATTCGCTGTTAGAATAATGCTCTTGTCCGTTCATAAAAAGTGCATCAACCATGACCCGTAAGCTGTTTGTTACCACTGCCCTGCCGTACGCTAATGCGCCCTTCCACCTTGGTCATATCATGGAATATATCCAGGCTGACATCTGGGTAAGGCATCAGCGAATGTCTGGTCACGAGGTACATTTCGTCGGCGCGGATGATGCACACGGTGCACCTATCATGATTGCGGCTGAAAAAGCCAATATCACTCCACAAGAATTTGTGGCGAAGATCGCTGCCGGACGCAAACAATACCTCGACGGCTTTCATATCAAATTTGATAACTGGCATTCAACCGATGGCGAAGAAAATCATCAGTTGTCTCAGGACATCTATCGCAAACTGAAATCTGCCGGTTTTATCACCAGCAAAACCATAGAACAGTTCTTTGACCCGGTCAAAAACATGTTCTTGCCTGACCGTTACATCAAGGGCGAATGTCCTAAATGCGGTGCCAAGGACCAGTATGGCGATTCCTGCGAAGTCTGCAGCGCCGTGTATGCACCGACAGAATTGAAGAATCCTTACTCTGTCCTGACCGGTGCGACACCGATCATGAAATCGTCTGAGCATTTCTTCTTCAAACTGTCGGATGAAAAGTGCGTAGAATTCTTGCGTGGCTGGGCTTTGAAAGACAACCGCCTGCAATCTGAAGTAGCGAATAAATGCAAAGAATGGCTGGAAGGCGAAGGCGGTCTTGGTGACTGGGACATCAGCCGCGATGCGCCTTATTTTGGTATCGAGATTCCTGATCAACCGGGCAAGTATTTTTATGTCTGGCTGGATGCGCCTGTGGGTTACCTCGCTTCGCTGAAAAATTACTTCGGTAAAATCGGCCGTGATTACGATGCATTCATGGCTGATCCGACGACTGAACAAATCCATTTCATCGGCAAGGACATCACTTATTTCCATACCCTGTTCTGGCCAGCGATGCTGAAGTTTTCTGGCTATAAAACACCGGATAATGTTTATGCGCATGGCTTTGTGAATATATCTGGCGAAAAAATGTCCAAGTCGCGCGGTACTGGCATTTCACCACTGCGCTATCTTGAGCTGGGCATGAATCCAGAATGGCTACGTTATTACTTCGCCGCCAAACTGAATGCCAAGGTTGAAGATCTGGACATGAATCCAGAAGATTTCGCATTACGTGTCAATTCTGACCTGATTGGCAAATACATCAATATCGCCAGTCGTGCTGCCGGCTTCATCACCAAGCGCTTCGACGGCGTGGTGGCGACTGACTGGGCAACAGCAGATGACGCTTTCCTCAATAATTTGCGCAATGTTGCGCCAGAAATTCAGGCCTTGTTTGAAGCACGTGAATACGGCAAAGCCTTGCGTGCAGCGATGGAACAGGCTGACCTGGTGAATGCCTATGTCGATTCCAACAAGCCCTGGGAACTGGCAAAAAAGGCCGAGAACGATGCAAAATTGCAGGAAGTCTGTAGCCGCTTGCTGGAAGCTTTCCGTATTTTGACTATCTTCCTGAAACCAGTCTTGCCGCAACTGGCAACACAGGTAGAAACGCAATTGAATATCGACCCACTGCAATGGGCAGATGTAGCGACACCATTACCACATCTGCATAAAATCAATCCTTACGCACATCTGATGCAAAGAATCGATGTGAAAATTTTTGATGAATTATTTGAAAAGCCAGATCAGGGTGTAGCGGCTGCTACTGAAACTGCATCCAGTGATATCGAACCACTGGCCGAAGAAATCAAGATCGACGACTTTGCCAAAGTCGATCTGCGCATCGCAAAGATCGTTAATTGCGAACATGTAGAGGGTTCAGACAAACTCTTGCGCCTGACGCTGGATGTGGGCGAAGGCCGCACCCGCAATGTGTTCTCAGGCATCAAGTCTGCTTACCAGCCAGAGCAGTTGATAGGCAAATTCACTGTCATGGTGGCTAACCTGGCACCACGCAAGATGAAGTTTGGCATGTCAGAAGGCATGATATTGGCAGCATCTGCTGCTGATGAAAAGGCTAACCCAGGTTTGTACATACTGGAAGCCTGGCCTGGTGCCCAACCTGGCATGCGTGTACGTTAATATCTTTTGTGCGTAGATACATTACCAGCGTATGAATATTGTTGTCCGTGAAGCGGCTATCGAAGATGCGCAACTCATCGCGCATCTGACGCGCACTTGCTGGACTGACAAGGTGGCCGCTACCTCCAGCGGCCACCATGAAAGCAGTGAGCGTGTCTGCAATGATTTGATGCAGGGTGGTGGTTTTGTCCTGTTGCTGGATGATGAACCGGTAGGTTCGGTGCGCTGGCTGCCGCTGGATACAGAAAATAATTGCTGGGAAATGCTGCGCATGGGGGTCTTGCCCGCTTTTCGGGGTGAGGCCCTGTCCCAGCATTTACTGGAAGCCGTCATTCATGCAGCGCAGACATCCGGCATAGAAGAATTACGCCTCGGTGTACGCAGTGACCAGCCCCGTCTGCTGGACTTGTATGCCGCCTTTGAATTTGAACTCGCGCCTGAGCTTGAATATTCCCACGCCAATCCTAATGAGCCTGCGCCCCATGTCATGCGGCGATTCTTAAGAAATTAAAGAAATCGGCATATCTGCTCTTATCTAATATATTTTAGGTATACTATTCTCAAGCTTTGTTAATCCAGACGAGTGATGATGTTTAAGCAATGACTTAAGTAATAACTTACGAAATAACTTAAGCCATACCGTCAAACTCGACCTGTATTTACGTCATCTTCGTATTAAACTTAGCCTCAATCCTGTCTATCCTGCTTTGGAAATCCATCCATGAACAGCCCTGTTAGCCCTTCTGCCATCACCTCTCCTATCCCTGCCCGCCTGGTGCAATTACGCGCTGCCATGCAGGTGCAAGGTCTGGATGCCTATATCGTGCCGTCCTCCGATCCGCATCTGTCTGAATATCTGCCTGACCGCTGGCAAGGGCGCAGCTATTTCTCGGGCTTTACCGGCTCGGTAGGCACGCTAATTGTTACAGCGGATTTTGCAGGTCTGTGGGTAGATAGCCGCTACTGGAGTTCGGCAGAAACAGAACTGGCACCAACTGGCATCAAGATGATGAAAATCGCATCTGCTGCAGCCACACTTTACATAGACTGGCTGGCCAGCAATTTGCAGCCCGGACAAACGGTGGGTGTAGATGGCGCAGTATTGGGTCTGGCAACTGCCAGGGCGCTGGAACATGCCTTACAAAGCAAGGACATCAGATTCGATACCCGCCATGATCTTTTGGATAAAGTGTGGGACGAGCGCCCCAGCCTGCCACAGGCTGCGATCTATGAACATGCAGCTCCGTATGCGGTAGTCGCCCGCGCCGATAAGCTGGCGATGTTACGCGAACAGATGCGTAGCCAAAACGCTGACTGGCATTTTATTTCTACTGTCGATGACCTGGCCTGGATTTTCAATTTGCGTGGCGCTGATGTCAGCTATAACCCTGTCTTTGTTGGTCATGCGCTGATCAGCCAGACTGAGGCGAAATTGTTTGTTTCAGCAGGCAAAGTTCCGACAGAATTGGCTGTGGTACTGGCCAAAGATGGCGTCAGCCTGGCAGACTATAGCGAAGCAGCCACTGCACTGGCGACTCTGCCAACAGATAGCAGCATCTTGATAGACCCGCGCAGAATCACTTATGGTTTCCGCCAAAGTATTCCAGGCGGAGTGAAAGTCATCGAAGCCATCAACCCTTCTGTCTTTGCCAAATCCCGCAAGACTGCAGAAGAAGCTCAATTCGTGCGCGAAGCCATGGAGCAGGATGGCGCAGCACTGTGTGAATTCTTCACCTGGCTGGAAGGTGCATTCGGCAAGCAGCGCATCACTGAGCTGACCATTGATGAAGAAATCTGCGCCGCACGTGCACGCCAGCCTCATTTTGTCTCACCGAGTTTTAATACCATCGCCGGCTTCAATGCCAACGGTGCCATGCCGCATTATCGTGCGACCAAGGAATCACACTCCGTCATTGAAGGTGATGGCCTGCTGCTCATCGACTCCGGTGGACAATACCTGAATGGTACGACGGACATCACCCGCGTTGTTCCTGTAGGCCAGGTATCAGAAGCGCAAAAACGTGACTTTACCCTGGTCTTGAAAGGCATGATCAATCTCTCGCAAATGCGCTACCCACGCGGAACCCTGTCACCCATGCTTGACACTGTAGCCCGCGCGCCTATCTGGGCTGACGGCGTTAACTATGGTCATGGCACTGGTCACGGCGTAGGCTATTTCCTGAATGTGCATGAAGGTCCGCAAAGCATTTCCCCTGCGATCGCAGAGGCACATATGGCGATGGAACCTGGCATGATCACCTCGAATGAGCCTGGGATCTATCGTCCAGGCAAATGGGGTGTGCGTATAGAAAATCTGTTGCTGAATGTGCCTGCCCTACAAACTGAATTTGGCGAGTACCTGGAATTTGAAACACTGACGCTCTGTCCCATAGATACACGCTGCATCACTGTAGACTTATTGCGTGAAGACGAAATCAAATGGCTCAATGATTACCATGCTACAGTCTTGCAACGCCTGTCGCCACGCGTCAGCGGTGCAGCACTGGAATGGCTGAAGGAAAGAACCCAGCCCCTGCCGCGTTCAGCTAACTAATCGGACTGGCGATATTCTTATTTGCCCACTACGCCGGCAGTGGGTAATCACCAAATTTAATGTGAAGAGACATCTAATGGAAGACAGCAAACTTTTGCAAGGCAGGGATTTTCATCGTATGGATTTGGCTGACTCAAATTTTAATGAAATAAATTTACGGGCCAGCAAATTTTTTAGCGTTGATCTGGAAGCATGCCGCTTCGCAAACTGTTCATTTAAAAACATCACTATAGAAAGCAGTGATGTTACCGGCATGAAGATTAATGATATTCCAGTCTCAGAGTTACTTCGCATCTTTCACGAAAACAAGAAATAAAAAAGCCGCTGATGCGGCTTTTTTTATCTTGAAAGATAGCTTTTATACGCTGACTGCCGAACACGGAAACTGCACGCAGAATTTACTACCCACATCCGGCGTAGATTCAATCAACAAATTCGCCTTGTGCCTGAGCAGCACATGCTTGACGATCGCCAGCCCCAAACCCGTGCCCTGGGTCTCGCGCGAACGACTTTTATCGACTCGGTAAAAACGTTCGGTCAGACGCGAGATATGTTCTGCACTAATTCCTATACCATCGTCCAGCACCGCAAATTTAGGGCCATTTGCAGTATCTATCCAGCTGATTTTGATGTGACCGTTCTCTGGCGTATAGCGGATCGCATTCGTGACCAGATTGGTCAACGCACTGCGAATTTCATCATTACTGCCGCGAATGTCGGGGCCAGTACATTCCAGCGTGATTTTATGTTTGCCGGCAGACAGGGCATGCGCCTCTTGCAATATCTGCTCCAGCAAACCAAGCATGCTGATACGCTCTGGTCGTGGCGGGTAATCAACAGACTCTAGCCTGGTCAGGGTCAGCATGTCTTCTACCAGACGCTGCATGCGCTCACCCTGCTCTGTCATCAGTTTCAGATGCATATTGCGGGTGTGGTTATCTAGGTCGTCCTGCATGGAAGCGATCTCCAGGAAGCCATTGATGACCGTTAATGGAGTACGCAATTCATGCGAGGCATTGGCGATGAAGTCACGCCGCATCATGTCTATGCGTTCTGATTCAGTCACATCATGCGTCACCAGAATCTGGCGGCGGTTTTCAAACGGAATGATGTGGGCGATCAACTTGCGGTCGCGGAATGACAGTGTCAACGGTGTCTCGTAGCGCCCGAGGATAATGTAATCCATGAACTCAGGGCTGCGCACCAGGTTGGTCACCCGCATGCCCTTGTCCTGCGCATGGCTCAGGCCCAGATGGCTTTCTGCTGCCGGGTTGCACCATTCCAGAAACAGCACGTCATCCATGATGACCACACCATCTGGCAGCAAGGTCATGGCCTGGCGAAAGCGCGCCAGCCATTCTGCCAGCTCAGCCTGGTTTTTTTCATCATCACGACGCAGCTTGTACAAGCGAGAAAATATATCAGTCCAGGCACCCCAGCCATCGGGCAAACGTGAACTATTCGGATTATCCAGCCAATCTGCCAGGCGCTGCAAATAAAATAGCTGTACGCAAAACAGGGTCACCATACCGATCAGGCCTAACACCAAACCTGTTACCGGGCCCCATATATACATAGCAGATGCGGCTCCCATGAGAACCAGGACGATGCGTACAAATGCAGAAATCCAGAAAATAAGGCGTGGAGACATAGTGGGTCCTGCGGGTTCTCAGTAATTGCTTGAAATGTAATACACAAATGTAATGATATAGGTTTTACTGATATCAGTGAGCAATGTTTGCAAGCTATTCCCAAACAGGAATGGCGCTGCCACACTGCATATAGCTTATGCAGTGTGCGATGCCGTAAATAGCATGGCTGGTGCCAGTTTATTTTTCAGACAGCATGTAGCCAACGCTACGCACGGTCTTGATCAGAGATTCTGCATTCTTCAAGACTTTGCGCAGACGCAGAACATGGACATCTACCGTCCGCTCTTCGATGACGACATGGTCGCCCCAGACTTTGTCAAGCAACTGGCTGCGTGAAAATACGCGTTCCGGATGCGCCATGAAGAATTTCAGCAGCTTGTATTCAGCATGGCCAATATCGACCTTATTGTCTTCTATCTTGACCGTGCAGCTGACAGGGTCAAGTACTACAGAGCCTGCCGTCAGGGCGGTCTGGGCATGCTCAGGGCTCTTGCGACGCAGCAGGGCCTTGATTCTGGCAGTCAGTTCACGTGGCGAAAAAGGCTTGGTGACATAATCGTCAGCACCATGGTCAAGACCAGCAATCTTGTCTTCTTCCATGCTCTTTGCGGTCAGCATGATGACGGGGATTTCATTGAACTGACGGTCTGAGCGTATCTTGGACAACAGACGCAAACCGCTCTGATCAGGCAACATCCAGTCCAGCAAAATCAATTGAGGTGTACGG
Source organism: Undibacterium sp. Tian12W (assembly GCF_049339405.1). Lineage (NCBI taxonomy): Bacteria > Pseudomonadati > Pseudomonadota > Betaproteobacteria > Burkholderiales > Oxalobacteraceae > Undibacterium > Undibacterium sp. Tian12W. The sequence continues at coordinate 49,020 of NZ_JBMPPK010000016.1, read as the reverse complement.
CGCTGCAAATATTCCCAGGCTTCTGCTGTCGTGTTGACAGCAAAAGTGTTCCAGCCTGCAGCGCGCAGGGAAAAACTGACCAGTTCTACGATTGCCGGTTCATCTTCTACGATGAGTATTGTTGTGTCTGTAGCCATTATCAATAATTAGTTCTGTTGTTCCTGCTTGCTAGCCACATAATCTGAATGACGGATATCCTTGCCTTCAACGATATAAATCGTATGTTCAGCAATATTTTTTGCATGATCGCCGATACGTTCTATCGCCTTGGCTACCCACAATGCATCCAGGGACGATGATATCGTACTTGGATCTTCCATCATGAAAGTAATCAGGTTACGCATGATGGAACGGAAATCATTGTCAATCAGTGCATCCTGAGCAATCAATTGTACAGCCTTGCCACCGTCAAGACGGGCAAAGGCATCGAGAGACTGATGCAACATGTCTGCCACACTGCTGGCCAGTACACGCACGGTTTCATAGCCGCTGAACATCGGTACGCCACGTTTGCCAGTTGCTGCATCTCTGGAGATACGGGCAATTTTAGTTGATTCATCACCGATGCGTTCAAGATCAGTAATGACCTTGCCGGTTGCCATGACAGTGCGCAAGTCATTTGCTGCTGGCTGGCGTTTGACGATGAGGTGACTGCACATATCGTCTAGTGCCACTTCGAGGCGATTAACTTCGAGGTCAGACTGAATCACGGCTTCTGCCTGTACCGCATTACCGGTACGGAAGCAGGACATCGCATCATGAAAATGGCTTTCCACCAAGCCGCCCATCAGCAAGACCTTGGAGCGTATAGTCTCCAGATCCATATCGTATTGTTTTGAAGAGTGTTCGCCTGTCACAGGTTTCTCCTGAATTCGCAATTGCAAAATATAAACGCCAGCTCGCGCAATATAATCTATCCGTGCTCCCACGGATAAATCTGCGCAAGCATGGTACGTCTGTTAGCCGAAACGGCCAGTAATATAGTCTTGAGTTTCTTTCTTCACTGGGTTCATGAAGATATGATCAGTCTCACCGAACTCGACCAGTTCACCAAGATACATATAGGCAGTGTAATCAGAACAACGGGCTGCCTGCTGCATATTATGGGTGACGATGGCGATGGTATATTCCTCTTTCAGTTCATTGATCAGTTCTTCGATCTTGACTGTAGAGATAGGATCCAGCGCTGAGGTTGGCTCGTCCAGCAACAAGACTTCCGGTTTCACGGATACGCCACGCGCGATGCACAGACGTTGTTGCTGGCCACCTGACAAACTCAGACCACTCTTGTTGAGTTTGTCTTTAACCTCGGTCCAGATCGCGGCTTTTTTCAAGGCCCATTCAACGCGCTCATCCATCTCGCCCTTGGACAGGTTTTCATACAGACGCACACCGAAAGCGATGTTGTCATATACCGACATAGGGAAAGGTGTAGGTTTCTGGAACACCATGCCGACGCGGGCGCGCAGCAAGTTAATGTCCTGATCCGCATCCAGGATATTTTTGCCGTTATAGATGATATTGCCTTCAGCACGCTGGCCAGGATACAGGTCATACATGCGGTTCAGGGTACGCAACAAAGTCGATTTGCCGCAACCTGATGGACCGATGAAGGCAGTGACTTTTTTGTCGTAGATATTCAGATTGATATCGCGCAGGCTGCGTGTCGCACCATAAAAGAAATTCAGCCCGCCGATTTCGATTGCTTTTTTCTGTTGGTTGTCTTGAGTAGTAGTCATATCGAGGCCAGTATTAATGCTGTGTTTTTTGGTTAAACAAAGTACGCGACAAAATATTCAAACCGAGGACGCTGAAGGTGATCAACAATGCACCACCCCAGGCCAGCTCACGCCAGTTGTCGTAGGGACTCATCGCAAACTGATAAATCACCATCGGCAAGTTGGCCATAGGCTTGTTCATGTCGGCATTGAAGAACTGATTGCTCAGGGCGGTGTACAGCAAAGGTGCAGTCTCACCGGAGATACGTGCCACTGCCAGCAAAATACCTGTTACGACGCCTGCTTTGACGGCGCGCAAACGTATCAGCAAAGCCACTTTCCAGCGAGGTGCGCCCAGCGCAAATGCAGCTTCACGCAAACTCGTCGGCACCAGACCCAGCATATTATCGGTAGTACGGACAACCACTGGAATGGCAATCAGTGAAATGGCGATACTGCCAGCCCAGCCAGAGAAATGCTTGACGTGCGCAACATAGATTGCATACACGAACAAGCCTATCACGATGGACGGTGCAGAGAGCATGATGTCGGTCACAAAACGTGTGACGAAGCCAAACCAGCTTTTATCACCATACTCTGCCAGATAAATACCAGCCAGAATACCGATAGGTGTTGAGATCAGGGCGGCACTGACGACCATCACAAAGCTACCAAAGATCGCATTCATCAAACCGCCGCCATCACTGCCTGGGGCAGGCGTTGACTCTGTGAACATGGCTACATTGACGGCACTCAGTCCTTTTGTCATGAGGGTAAACAATATCCACATCAGGAAAAATATACCCAGTGCCATCGCAAATGACGACAAACCTATGCCCAGTTTATGCATCAGCAAACGGCGGCGATACACCGGGTTGCTGGCAGATTGCATTGTTAAGTTTTCCATTATTTGGCTCCTTCTTTTCTGGACAAGCCCAGCAACATCAGTTTGGCAGCCGACAAAACAATGAACGTGATGACAAACAGAATCAGGCCAAGCAAGAACAAGGAAGATGTGTGCAAGACTGTTTCTGCCTCTGCAAATTCATTTGCCAAAGTGGAAGCGATACTATTACCGGCGGCAAACAACGACCAGGACAGGTGATGCGAATTACCGATCATGAAGGTAATTGCCATGGTTTCGCCAAGTGCACGACCCAGACCCAGCATGACACCACCCACTACACCTATCTTTGTGTATGGCAGCACAATCTTACGGACTACTTCCCACTTGGTGCAACCCAGGCCATAAGCGGATTCCTTGAGTACCGGCGGCACCACTTCAAACACGTCACGCATGACTGAAGAAATGAAAGGGATAATCATGATTGCCAGGACGATACCGGCTGACAGCATGCCCATGCCTATCATGGGGCCGGAGAACAAAATACCTATCACCGGCAATTTACCCAGCGTTGCAGCCAGGGCCGGTTGCACATATTGCGAAAACAAGGGCGCAAATACAAACAAACCCCACATGCCATAAATAATACTTGGTACACCAGCCAGCAATTCAATTGCCGTACCCAGTGGACGCTTGAGCCAGTTAGGACAAATCTCGGTCAGGAACAGGGCAATACCAAAACTGACAGGAAAGGCAATCAACAGGGCGATGACCGATGTCACCAGTGTGCCGACGATGGCGATCATGCCGCCAAACTTGTCATTGACCGGGTCCCATTCTATGGTCCAGATGAATGACAGGCCAAATTCCTTCATCGCCGGAATCGAGCGCAGGAACAGAGAAATAATAATACCGACCAGCACCACCATCACAAGGGCGGCGAAAGTAAAGGTCAGTTTATGAAAAAAGAAATCTTGCCAACGCTGGCGGCGCATTACTGCAGCCATTTTCGCAAGGTCGATCTGACCGGCCTGCGGTAGTGCGTTATTAGCGGGTGGGATTGCAGTTGGTGCAGTCATGTTGACGGAGGACATTTGGGTAGTCATGGGTGTCTTTTCCACCGGAAGGCAATCCGGACAGTTCCGGATTGCCTCGATTTGTTTAGTTCAATGTCTGAACAGGGTCAAACTTTTTATTACCAGAGCGCTTTACCGGAAGCATCTTTGACTTTTGCTTTCCAGTTGTCTTCGATCAGTTTGACAACCGGTGCTGGCAAGGAAACATATTCCAGTTCAGCAGCCATTGCGCCACCGTTTTTGAATGCCCAGTCAAAGAATTTCAATACTTCTTTGCCTTTTTCAGCATCAGCCTGCGCTTTGTGCAACAGGATGAAAGAAGCACCAGTGATAGGCCAGGTGATTTTGCCAGGCTGGTTAGTCAATACCAGGTACATGCCTGGAGCTTTGCTCCAGTCAGCGCCAGCAGCAGCGGATTTGAAGTTTTCATCATCTGGTTCAGCGAACTGACCATCAGCATTTTTCAACAAGGTGTAAGTCATCTTGTTTTTCTTCACATAAGCGTATTCAACATAGCCGATGGAATTTCTGATTTGCTTGACACTGGACGCGACGCCTTCGTTACCTTTGCCACCTACACCGACTGGCCATTTAACGGCTGTGGAAGAACCAACAGCAGTTTTGAACTCAGGGCTGACTTTGGTCAGGTAATCTGTCCACAGGAAAGTAGTACCAGAGCCGTCAGAGCGGTGTACGACAGTGATATCTTCAGCAGGCAATTTCAAACCGGCATTGATGGCTGCGATTTCTGGTGCATTCCATTTAGTGATTTTGCCCATGTAGATGGCGGCCAGTACTTCACCTGTCATCTTCATTTTGCCTGGAGCGATACCGTCCAGATTAACTACAGGAACTACACCGCCGATGATGGCCGGGAATTGCACCAGGCCTTCAGTTTCCAGCTCTTCTGCCTTCAAAGGCATGTCGGATGCACCGAAATCGACAGTTTTTGCCTTGATTTGTTTGATACCACCACCGGAACCGATGGATTGATAGTTCAGACCGTTGCCACTGGCTTTTTTATAAGCTTCTGCCCATTTTGCATAAATTGGATATGGGAAAGTCGCGCCAGCGCCTGTAATGTCGGCAGCATGAGCAGCGCCAAATGTGACAGCGACGCCAATTGCAGCGATGAGAGTTTTGACAACACGTTTGATTTGCATGTTCACCTCAGAGTTAAATAACAGTATTCAGTACTACGAGGCGCACTGTACAAGCCAAATATGACAAGATTATGACGTGAAGCAAAGCCTGTGAAATAATTGCACTTGTTATCACTTTTTTGTCATAAACTTGTCATTTAAGACGTCTAGAATGCTTACGTATATATATGACGTCCTTTATGACATGCAAAAAACTATGCCAAATCAGGAAACACCCTCTTCAGCAACTGCGCCGGAAGACATGAAACAAGTTCCTGACACTGAAATCAAGGCACTTGCCAAGCAAGTCAAGCCGGTGGCGGTACCAGAATTGTCACGTTCGGTGATTTTCCTGGACCGGGAGATGTCACAAATTGCCTTCAACTGGCGTGTGCTGGCTCAGGCTGAGGACCGCAGCATCCCCTTGCTCGAACGTTTGAAATATTTATGCATCGTCGGCAGCAATCTCGATGAGTTCTTTGAAGTCAGGGTTGCCAGCCTGCTGGCGCAAAACACAATCGATGGTGAACTGGTACAACATCCTACCTTTCAGGCCATGCTCAAGCGCGTCAGCGATGAGTGCCATCAGCTAGCAAAAAGGCAATACGAATTACTGAATCAGGAGATTTTGCCCCAGCTCTCCAAAAAAGGCATACATTTGCTGCGCCATTCCGAGCGCAATGAAGCCCAGCGTGCCTGGGTGAAATCCTATTTTGAGCGTGAAGTCCGCCCCCTGCTGACACCAATCGGCCTGGACCCTGCCCATCCCTTCCCCCAGGTAGTCAACAAGAGTTTGAATTTCATTGTCTCGCTGGCGGGCAAGGATGCTTTTGGCCGCGGCACAGGGATTGCGATCGTCAAGGCACCGCGCGTTTTGCCACGCATCATCCGCCTGCCGGATGAATTATCGAACGATGGCATGGCGTTTTGCCTGCTGTCTTCAGTCATACACTCTCACATAGAAGACTTGTTCAATGGCCGCGAGGTGATCAATTATTCACAGTTCCGCGTCACCCGTGACAGCGACCTGTGGGTGGATGAAGAAGAAGTCAAGAATCTGCGACAGGCATTACAGGGTGAATTGCAAACCCGCCAGTTCGGTGCCGCAGTACGCCTGGAAGTGGCAAAGAACTGCCCCGAGGACTTGTCACGCTTCCTGCTCGAACAATTCAATCTCGACAGCGACCGTCTGTATCCGGTGGATGGCCCGGTCAACATGGTCAGGCTCGGTGAACTGGTCGATCATGTCAAGCAACCTAATCTGCGCTTCCCGCCGTTCTCGGCGAAGGCCATAGGCAAGTATGCGCATGCTGATATTTTCACTTTGCTGCGCAAGCAAGACATACTCTTGCATCACCCTTTCCAGCCTTTCCAGACCGTCATTGACTTCATACGCTCGGCGTCACAAGACCCCAGCGTAGTTGCGATCAAGCAGACTATCTATCGCACCGGTATGAATTCGGATTTGATGGAATCCCTGATCACGGCTGCAAGACTGGGCAAGGAAGTTACCGTCATCGTTGAATTGATGGCACGCTTTGATGAAGAAGCGAATATCAACTGGGCCGACAAATTGCAGCGCGCCGGTGCCCAGGTTGTGTACGGCGTGGTTGGCCTGAAGACCCATGCCAAACTGGCGCTGGTGATACGCCGCGAAGAAGGCGGCAATTTGCGCCATTATGCCCATCTGGGTACTGGCAATTACCATCCATCGACTACGCGTTTTTATACAGACTTTGGCTTGCTGACAGCCCACCCTGAGATGGCAGCAGAAGTCAATGAAGTGTTTATCCACCTGACTGGTTTGACCAAACCTAAAAAACTTGATTATCTGTGGCTGGCACCATTTGCCCTGCAACCGCAAATCATCAAAGCCATCCGCAATGAAGCACGCATAGCCCGTGAAGGCCGCCCTGCCCGCATCATCGCCAAGATGAATGCATTGCTGGATGAATCTGTCATCCGTGCACTATATGCTGCGTCGGCAGATGGCGTAAAAATTGACCTGATCATACGCGGCGCCTGCGCCTTGCGCCCGGGCGTACCTGGCTTGTCTGAAAATATCAAGGTGCGCTCCATCATAGGCCGCTTCCTCGAACATAGCCGTATCTATTACTTCCGTAATGATCTGGCGCATGATGTGTATCTTGCCAGTGCCGACTGGATGAACCGCAATCTGTTCCGTCGTATAGAAGTGGCCTTCCCTGTACTGGAAAAATCATTGAAAAAACGCGTTATTTCTGAAGGCCTGGAACCCTATCTGAAAGACAATGTGAATGCCTGGACACTGGATTCAGACGGACATTACGACCGCAAGAAATCCAGAGCCAAGCAAGTGCGTTTCTGTGCCCAGCAACATCTGATGCAAACTCTGGGCACCCTGGCTGATACGGATAATCAATAATGGAACTCATCCTCTGGCGTCATGCAGAAGCAGAACCAGCGACAGCTGAACTGACTGATGAATTCAGAAAACTGACAGGCAAGGGCAACAAGCAGGCAAGCAAAATTGCTTACTGGCTGGACAGTACTTTGCCTGAAACCTGCAGGATACTGGCCAGCCCCACCATACGCACCAGAGATACGGCCGAGGCCCTGATCGCCTGCGGCAGGAAATATAAAATCGTTCCCGAATTGGGGCCGGCAGCCACGGTTAGCGATGTACTGACCGCAGCCAATTGGCCAAACAGCCGTGAACCTGTACTCATCATCGGCCACCAACCTTATCTGGGGCAGGTCGCCGCTGAATTGTTGGGTCACCCTTTGCAAGAGTACAGCGTACGCAAAGGCAATGTCTGGTGGATCACGCAAAAGCAGCGCGAAAACGAGATTATGCAAACCTATCTGAAAGCCATCATGTCGCCTGACCTGGTGGTTAAATAAGCGTTCCTGAAATCCATTTAGCCACAGGTAAAAATACTGGCTCTCTGCAGCAAATGCCGCTTGCTGTTAGTATGTAGGGCCGTCTTTACCCATAAAGCACGATGAAACCCACGCACATCCTTGCCGCCCTGATTGCAGTCATCACCTGGGGCATCAATTTCGTAGTCATCAAAATCGGTTTGCAAGGATTGCCGCCTGTGCTGTTCACCGCATCGCGCTTTATCTTCTCTGCCCTGCCCCTGGTATTTTTTGTGTCATTTCCAAAGACATCGTGGAAATGGGTGGCTGCCTACGGCATGTTCCAGTTTGCTTTCCAGTTCACGCTTTTGTTTTGCGGTATCAAGCTCGGCTTCCCGGCGGGGCTGGCATCTCTGGTCATGCAATTGCAAGCATTCATCACCATGGGTCTGGCCGTTGTCATCATGGGTGAGAAACCGCAATTCGTGCAGGTACTGGGTGCATTGATTGCCTTGTCTGGCATGGCGCTGGTTGCCATGCATCTGGAAGCGCAGGCAACCATCATAGGATTCTTGCTGGTGGTCGCTGGTGCGGTGTGCTGGAGTATCGCCAATATCGTCACCAAGAAGATAGGTGTCGTCAATCCGCTGGCGATGGTGGTGTGGGGTTCGGCCATTGCCAGCCCGCCCCTGCTGCTCGCTTCTTACATGATGGAAGGTATGGATGCCTGGCAAGCCGCCTATGCGCAACTGAACTGGACATCTATCGGTGCAATTGCTTACCAGTCTTATCCGAATACCATAGTCGGTTTTGGCATCTGGTCATGGCTGATGCGTAAATACCCTGCCGCGACCATTGCACCATTTACTCTGCTGGTGCCAGTAGTCGGCATGCTGACCGCTTCTATCGTATTGAACGAGACTTTATTCTGGTGGAAAATCTGCGCTGGTCTGCTGGTGCTAGGTGGTCTGGCTTGCAACCAGTTTGGTTTGCGCATCTGGTCCTGGTTCAAACCGGCTGCAAGCACCTGAACTTAGCCAGCGACTGTTTCCAGTTCGGTCTCGTCCACATCAATATCTGCCGCAGCATCTGCCACATGCTCAGGGTGGCAGATGTCATGCCAGGTCACCAACCTGAGTTCGCCCTTGGCGTCTTCCACCAGGGCTGACAGGCTTTCTACCCAGTCGCCATCATTGCAGTACAAGATGCCGCCTATGTCGCGTATTTCTGGCTTGTGGATATGGCCGCAGATGATGCCATCCAGGCCTTTGCGGCGGGCCTCGTCTGCCAGTGCATCTTCAAACTGCGTGATATAGCTGACCGCGTTCTTAACCTTTTGCTTCAGATATTGTGACAGCGACCAATAAGGCATGCCAGCACGGGCGCGCCAGTTATTGAATATCTGGTTAAATTTCAGGATGACGGTATACAAGCTGTCACCTACATAGGCCAGCCATTTGGCGCAAGCGATGACGCCATCAAACCGGTCACCATGCAAGACCAGCATGCGCTTGCCTGCGGCCGTGGTGTGCACCAGCTCATCCCTGATTTTAATGCCGCCAAAATCAAGGTCAATGAACTGGCGTATCGACTCGTCATGGTTGCCAGGCACGAAGATGACATTCGTGCCTTTCTTGGCTTTTTTGAGTACAGTCTGCACCACATTATTATGGGTCTGGTCCCAGTACCAGCGGCGCTTGAGTTGCCAGCCGTCGATGATGTCACCGACCAGATACAGGGTATCTGAATCGGTGGCACGCAAGAATTGCAGCAACTTGGTCGCCTGGCAGCCGCTCGTTCCCAGATGCAAATCTGAAATCCAGATAGTGCGGAAACGCTGGGTTTCTTTCTTACCGGTTTTATACAATTTGCTATTCAGGAACTGATCGGCTGGTTTCATATTTATTGCTCCCCTGTGCCGTAATGGCGTGCGTAACGGTCATCCAGATTCGCCAGTGGCAACATGACGAATAAATCAGCGCTATGGAAATCAGGGTCCCAGGCAGGATCACCGCAAACCCAGGCACCGGCACGCAGATAGCCCTTCAGCAGTGGCGGAATACGTGCCTCAGTCGTGCTGCTGTCGATTTCATCGAGCGGGAAAGGTGTGTGTGGCGTGACGCGGTATTCGAGCGGAGAGAAATCTGCCGCAGACAGACCACGGTAAATCGCCGCAGCATTCTGGCCACCGTCGGTCAGGCTGATACTCGCGCAACCAATGAGGTGCGAGCAACGCTCACGGCGCATGTATGCAGCCAGGCCAGCCCACAGCAGCATGATGACGGCACCACTGCGGTAATCAGGGTGTATGCAGGCACGGCCAGCTTCTGCCACGCTATTGCGTATATGTTGCAGGCGGGATAGGTCAAATTCTGTTTCGGAATAATAGCGACCGAGCTGACGGGCAGCATTTGGCCCCAGTATGCGGTAAGTACCGACCACTTTCAGGGTTTTGGAGTCGCGCACGATCAGGTGATCGCAGTACTCATCAAACTCATCCTTATCCAGGCCATCAGGGTTGGACAAAGCAGACAGGCCCATGCTTTCTATAAAGACCTTATAGCGCAATCGCTGTACTTCTTTGACTTCTTTTGCCGTGGTAGCAAGGCTCAGATTGAGTTTGGAAAAACTGGGATTAGCATCGGCGGGTATCGTGAGTAATCGCATTCATCGTCCTTGTCATGTTGTTCGTTGATCCGACGAACGAAGAATAATCAAGGATTACTTCAGCAAGATGACAGCAAGATGTCGGTTTTATGACAAGTCTGAAAAACAACAATCCCCGTTTTGGCTGATCTCGAACAGATACCAGAACGGGGATAGTCTTGAAAAACTGCATGCCAGCAGAACAAAAGCGCATACCTAATACATAAAAGATACATACCGGGCGTATGCCCGGCATCATGTCCTGCTATTCACGCATTCCTGCAGCTGAATTATTTTTCTTTCTTTGGCCTGCCAGCCTTCAGCGGTGCCAGGCCAGCGATCAGTTTTTTGAGTGCTGGCACGTCGGTCTTGCTCAGCAAGGCAACGCCAATACGCAGTAACTGGCTCTTTTTAACTTCAACGCCAGCTTTCAGGCAGGCTTTCTTGACTGCACCAAGCGCCGCATATTCGCTTTCCGGCATGGTGAAACTGTCGCGCACCAGCTTGGCTTTTTTAACTTTTTCGACGACCACGTCGGCCACAGGTTTGGCTTCAGGCAGTCTGGCCGCCGGCTTGGCGCGCACAGCGGCTTTTACAGGCGCTTTTGCAGCGACTTTCACCTCGGCAGCAGGTTTGCTGACGACTTTCTTCCCGGCAGCCACAACAGCAGGCTTAACAGGCGTTTTTTTAAGGGCTACGACTTTTTTCTCTGCACCTGCGACTACAGTACTTACTTTTTTCGTTGCTGCGGTTACCATTCCAGCCTCCAGATTAGAAAACATGTAAACAATATAAACAATTTATTGTTGATATGCAAGGAAGAAGCATAGCCACTAGAAATGACAGGTTCATTACGGAAAATACCGCTTTAGGGAGGAATTTTCAGGCTCGTGAGATAATCCGCGCCAATTCGTTTCCAGTTTCCCGGCTTTTAAGCTTTATTTTTTATCATGAATACACGCAACTCCCTGCTCTTCCCCCTAGTTTTACTGCTTTCCCCTCTTGCCAGCCTTCCTGCCCATGCAGACATTCAGGGTTCAGGTTCTTCTGCAGCGGCTCCCCTTTACCAGAAATGGGCAGATGCTTATAGCAAAAACGCTGGTATTACTGTCACTTACCAGGCCAGCGGCTCGTCTGCCGGCATCAAGAAAATCAAAGAAAACAGTGTGGAATTTGGCGCCAGCGATGCCGCCATGAGCCAGGCTGACCTGAAAAAGGACAAACTCATACAGTTTCCCTCAGCTATTTCAGGCGTGGTACCGGTGATCAACCTGCCAGGCATCAAAAACGCCGAACTGCGCCTGACCGGCGAAGTCCTTGCGAATATTTTTTCCGGCGAAATTACGAACTGGAATGATGCCGCTATCACAGCGCTCAATCCGGGCTTGCGCTTGCCAAACAAGAATATCGAAGTCATCGTGCGCCAGGATGGTTCAGGCACGACTTACAATTTTTCTGATTACCTGGGCAAGGTCAGCAAAAACTGGCAGGCCAAGTATGGCAGGAATTTCACCATTCCCTGGAATAGCCGTTTGATACAAGTCAAGGGCAGCAGTAATATTGCCAGTACACTCAAAAAAACGGCATATGCCATCAGTTACATCGACTTCAATTATGTAACGCAAGAAAAACTCGACTACGCCCTGTTGCAAAATCGCGATGGCAAATTCATCGCCCCTTCTGCCGAAGCATTTTCTGCAGCCCTGTCAAACAGCAGTTGGAAAACCGATGCCAATTTTGAAGAAATGCTGACTGACAAACCAGGGCAAAAAACCTGGCCTATCAGCATGGGTACTTTTATCATCATGCAACAGCGTGCCAGGGATGCGCAGCAAACCACCGCCACCATGAAATTCTTTACCTGGGCCTTCATGCGCGGTGACCGCTTTGTCAACAGCGTCGATTTCGTGCGCCTGCCCGATAGTTTGCAAGCCAGGATATTCAAGGAAATGACGACCGTCACAGACAAGAACGGCAATATCCTGAACTGGAATCTGAGCACTGATCCTGGTTCAAAAAACTAAGAACCCTGGGAATATTTCAGTCCTTGCGCAACTTCTCTACCGCCTTTAATTCCGTTGCACGATCAACTGTCTGATTGGCATTGGCAAACATGCTGTTGGCGGGCAGCTTGATTTCTATGTCTGAAACTGCCCCAACCTTGATCGTGCCCTGACTAAGGCTGAGTGCCAGAACATGGCCACCTGCCTTGCGGTCATCAGAAAGATAATGCCAGTGATAACCCGGCACATTAAAGCCCTTGGCAAAACCGGGGCTGCGGAATGCAACCAGGGTGCCCCTGGTATTGCTGAAGTTAAACAGTGTCTGGGTCTTAGTCACTTCTGCCAACGGTTTATAAGGCTTGTCCTGCGGAGAGATGGCACGTGTAGTCAACTGTTTAAACTCTCCATCTACCCTGATTGCATAAAAAAGATTCTTATTGACCAGTCGTTCATCGAGCATGTCTTCCAGCTCTTTCATGCTGGTTTCTTTGCTGACTTCAAAGCGATTGTCTGCTTTGAAAGTGGTGACTACGGCAAAGGGGGTCAACTGCCCGCCACTGGCTTTGACGACACTGCCATCTGCCTTGAACTGGAACACATCGCCGTCAAGCACAATCATTTCACCATCAACGCGGTTGAAGGTACCTATGCCAAAATCGCCTTTTCGTTTCAGTTCGTCAACCGTCAGTTCACCTTCGTAAGCACCTGCGAGCAGTGCATCTATCGTGGCGTAATGAAATACTGTCCCCTGTTTTGGTACCTGGGTACAAGCCGACAGGGTAGCGACGACAAACAGGACTGCCAGTTTTTGAATTTTCATGATTCTCTACGCATTTAAGTTGATGAGGGTGATGTAGTAAAAGGCATATTGCCACTGATTGAGTATTAACTGCTTACTCCAGTGCTTCTGGTCTTGCTCTGGCCCTGGCGATCAGTAAAGCGGCAATCGTCAGCAGTATGGCAAAGCAAGTCGTTGCGCATAGCGCGAAACGAAACAGAAACGCCTCTTTTGCTGCGCTCGCGCTCCTCATGCCAGATGCGGCAAATGCAAGTGGCAAAGCGAGCAATAATGCAGTCAGGGCAGTGCTGGCAATTAAAATATACCGCCACTGATCACTCTCCCTGGGTTCGAGTATGACGATGTGCGGGAGTTTTCTCAGCCATTGCCAGTAACAATAAGCCAGTCCACCTACACCAATCAAGGTACTCAGATGCTGTACCAGATGAAAGACGCGGGTATGAAAACCGGCGATATCTACCGGTTCACGCAAGACGTCGAAGTAAGCGACCGCAAAACCACTGGCGTGGGTGAATGCATCCCAGACTATATGCGTCATCGCCCCCAGCAGTAAAGACAAGGATATCCAGATCACTTGCGACACATTCAAATTGCGCGACGGGGACAAATGCGCCTGCAATGCCTGCCTTTGCATCTGTGGCAGCAGATAAATAAAATGTGTTTGCATCAAACGCAAGAACATGAATACAGCCCAGCCTAAGGGCAGGCACACCAGCAGCAAACCCGGCCACTGGTGCGCCAGTGTCGCCAGGTCGAAAGCAAACACATAGTAGCCAAGATCTGGCGCAATACTGCCTATGACCAGGGCCATCAGATTGAAACGCTGCGGTGCCAGGCGGCGCAGGGGCAATATGGCGAGTGGATGGGCAAAGGTCCAGGGCATATTCAGCTAAAGTAAGTTCAGGTCATCCGGTCGTGCGTTTTAAAATCAAGCAGTGTTTTTTTTGCAGGGCAAATCAAAATCAACATGATAATGCTCATCATGCCTGATCCAGGCTTTTCCCTTCATGAATTTCAGGTGTTTTTGCAGATAAGGCCCACGCTTCGTGGCAAATAATTTTGCCTGATAAGGCGGGTCAATAATCACCAGTGCAAGTCCCCTGCCCTTGGCTTTTGCTGCAAGATCAAGCTGGTATAAATGCTCGGCCAGGGCGGCAAAGTCGATGCGGTAGTCACCAAAGCGCCCTTGTGTATCAAAATCAATATCGTAGCCATAGTTGTTATTCATATTCCCAGGCAAGGGCCGGGATATGCCTTGGACATCAAGCACGGGCACCATGAAATCGACAGACAGACCATTTTTATGGGTACGGTGAGGCCTCATGCGCCCACCTGTTTTCCAGCCGGTTTCACCATAGACAAAGACTTTGTCGCTGGCAGTTTGCTCAAGTTCTTGATAGGCCAGAGAAATAATTTCTGCAACGGTGGAATGTACATACGTGCGCCCCAGGCTGACGCCCAGGGCACTATACGCAGAAAAATTATTGCCTTTTTCTGGCAAACTGACGCCAGCTTCCAGCCTGCCATTGGCGACCGTTCCATAGCAGGTACTTTCTTTGGTCTGCACTTTTTCTTGTGCTTTTGCCTGCCCTGCTGTCAGTCCGGCACAAGACCATGCCAATACCAGGCCCAGGCCCAGCAGATGGCGACGGAGATGTGCGAAGGATTCCACCTTGATGCAGATACTTATTTTGGCTCAGTCGTCTGCGCAGGTGGCGTTGCGCTCACTGCAGGGGCCGGAACATTCACTACCGGCATTGCATTTCGCCAGTTTTCTGGCGTGCACATTTCCCATTTTGTATTGGTCACATAAAATAATGCTGCCTGCTTGTGTGACAGGACATGGAAGGATGGCTGCTGTATCGCCTTCACCGCACCATCAGCAATAAAATACTCGATAGAGAATCGTGGGTAAGCCATGACCAGGCCACCGACTGCGAATGAAACATCTTCAGGCTTGATGATCTCTGCTACTTTGCCTTCACTGGTGCCGGTGGTTACCTCCATCAGGCGCAGCCTGGTTTTTTCAAACAATTCACGCTCCGCCATGGACTCGCGCGCATTATTGAGTTTGCGCAAAATACCCAGGGGATTGGTACCTATATCGACCAGCGAGCCGATCTGGGAAAGCGAAGGATTATTGACAACTTCAACAATACTGCGCCAGCTCGACTTACCAGAGAATTGCAAAGTGATTGTGGAAGTCGGCTGGCTGGCGGCCAGCAAACCCTCTATCCAGGCATTGGCGTCTTTAGCCCAATGATATTTGGTGGCAGAAGC
Organism: Undibacterium sp. Tian12W; assembly: GCF_049339405.1. Taxonomy (NCBI): domain Bacteria; kingdom Pseudomonadati; phylum Pseudomonadota; class Betaproteobacteria; order Burkholderiales; family Oxalobacteraceae; genus Undibacterium; species Undibacterium sp. Tian12W. Next base: position 33,671 of record NZ_JBMPPK010000016.1, on the reverse strand, counting down.
ATAGCCACGGCAGCTATAGAAAGCCAGCGCATCCTGTTTGGAAACCGCACCCGTGAGTTTGTTATCAACAAACACCAGGCCACCAACATCACCATCTGTCATGGCAACATAGGCAATATTGCGCCCCTGAGCATCTTTCATCTCAAAGCGTTCCATGGCCGACTCTTGCGGCACGGTAGTAATTACATAACGTGCATCTGATTTTTGATCGACTGCCAGGCTCTTGATAGGTCCCGCAGTTTTAGTGGGTTGATCTACATTATTGGCGGCAAGGGCAGGATAAGAGATGCTGAAAGCAAGTGCTGGCAGCAGAGTGATGATTCTGAATCGCATATGATGAAAAAGATTTATAAAGAAGCAATCTTAACTGAAATTGCTGATCTATAACACTTTTCATGGGCAGGCGGATGGAGTCATTCGAGTATGTCGGCAGTATGGCAACGATTGCAGCCAATGCTAAAAGGCTACGGCTGCGGCTGCTGCCATACTCTACTTCGTGGTGGTGTCACTTCCAGTGCGACAAGTGATAGCTACAGGGGCGTCGGATAACACCGTGTCTGCCACTACCGGGCCAGAAAAATTCCAGCCCTTTCACTGACCTCACTACATCAGCGTTCACACCAGTGCTCGAGACACCACCACACGCCGCCAACATAACTGTAATAACAGGTCGCCAAGCGGGTGGCAGATTTCAAATCCATCTGCAAACAATGTCAATTAACACAAGTGTAAAAGCGGATGAAGCGCAAGAATGTTTAAAAATGTATGTGAATTGTCATCAAATTGTAATTTTCCACTCTATTCCATTGCAGCAGTACGGTAGCGATTAACTTCTGCTGGAGTAACTGGCTCGGCTTTATTGCCCCAGGCATTGCGCACATAGCTGAGTACCAGGGCGACTTCGCTGTCAGTGAGGGTATGGGCAAAAGGCGGCATGCCGTAAGGACGCGGATTATCTTTCGTGACTGGCGGGAAGCCACCAGACAAGACCATGCGTACCGGATTCGACAAGGCATGGCTGAGCACACCGGGATTAGATTTCAGTGCCGGATAAATATTGCTGACACCTTCTCCCTGCGCTCCATGGCAATCCATGCAATGGGTTTTATAAAGTGCTCCCCCTTGTTTCATGACTGCTTCCATGCGCTCCGCACTCAGCTCAGAACCTGCCATGAACTTGTCCAGGACATCCTTCTCAGCCACCTGCACGGTAGGTATGGCCTGCAGATAAGTGGCCATGGATTTGATATCAGCATCTGACAGATGCTGGGTACTACCGGCGACCACCTCAGCCATGGGGCCAGAGACGGCAGTATGCTGATTGACACCTGATTTCAGCAAGGCGATCAATTCTTGTGGTGACCATTTAGCCAGATTGACTTCTTTGCTATTGGTCAGTGCTGGTGCGTACCAACTAGTCAATTCGCCACCAGACAAATCTTTGACACCGGCATTCGCGCCCAGGCTGTTGCGGCTGCTATGGCAGGCGCTGCAATGCCCCAAGCCATTGACCAGGTAGGCACCGCGGTTCCATTCAGCAGACTTGCCCTTTTCTTCCTGATAGCTGGCGGGCCTGAAATAAGCAGCACGCCAGAAAGCCAGCAAAGCCCGTTGATCATAAGGGAAGCGCAGTTCATGCGCCTGGTTTTGCTTTTCCACCTTGGGCAAGGACATCAGATAGACATACATGGCGTCAGCATCTGCACGTGAGACCTGGGTGTAATTGGTATAGGGGAAGGATGGATATAACAGGCTGCCATCCCTGGATTTGCCATTGTGCAGGGCTTGCCAGAAATCATTTGCAGTCCAGCTGCCTATGCCGGTCTTTACATCAGGCGTGATATTCGGCGTCCTGAAGTTGCCAAAGTCAGTTTGCAACATGCGTCCACCGGCAAAGGCGGCTTCGCCACGTGTAGTGTGGCAGCCCATGCAATTACCAGCCTTGACCAGATATTCCCCCCTGAGCAGTTGATCTGCCGTATTTGTTTTGTCAGCAGCCGTGTTTGCAGTACTTTTGTCATCGACCAGATAATAGCCAAAGCCCGCTACCGCAACAATGCAGACCAGCAAGAACAGCAGGACGGACATGAGAATTTTTTTCATGATTTTTATGGAGATGATTGAGTCAAGCTGCCGCATTTCATCGGCAATAGTCCGTATTCTGTCGATTTCAATATGGGAGCAAGACTATCGCCAGGCACAGTCTGTGCTGCCAGCCAGCTTGATACCGCTGCAATATCCTCAGGCTTGAGTTTGCTGGCCACTTGTTGCATGCAGTCCGGCGCATGTGCTTTGCGACTACCGGTTTGCCATGCGCCCAATTGTGCAATCAGGTAATCACGCGGCAAGCCAACCAGGCCGGGTATGAAAGGTGCCAGACCTGTCATGCTCTTGCCATGACAAGAGACACAGGCCGGTAAATTGCGGGCTTTGTCACCCAGCATCACAAGCTGCCTGCCCTGTTCCAGCAGAACAGCATTTGCATCAGTGGCCTGTGGTGCGGCATAAGGCGGATGCTGGCTGGCAAAATAGTCTGCGATTTCTTTGAGGTAAGCGTCAGACATATGGGCCACCATATAGCGCATGGCGGGATAAGCACGCTTGCCTTCCCTGAAATTCAATAACTGGTTATACAAATAACCCGCCGGCTTGCCAGCGATACGCGGATAAAAGCCGTCAGTAGCTGCCCTGCCCTCAGCACCATGACAGGAAGTACAGGCTTTCAGCCTCTGCTCGAGAGTGTCAGGCACCATCAAAGTAGATTGGGCAGGCTGAACGGCTTGCGCCGCAGCGCTCAGTGGCAAGCCCAGCCACATGCAAAACAGGCTGGCTTTCAGGCGAAAAGTAAAGTGCATGGCGATAAAAACAAATAATGACACAAAGACGCTAGCTTAACAGTTTGTCCAACTTCTTTAAGAGCAAGCGCAAGAACATATGATCTACATCAAACATTGCCAAGCTATTCACTACTTGAAACCTCAAGCAAAAGTGCTGTAACAAGGGGCAAAGCCTGTAGATATCAGGCCCTTGGCCACTTGCCTGCTTACCGGCGCGGGCGAGGGATAAATTTTTCTGCAAAAGAAAGCAAAGTCTTGCTTGTCAAGAATGCCTAAGCCGAGGATAATTCTGCCCTTTCGTCTCTTTTGAGGCCCAGATTCAGCAAGATGACCTGGCCCGCTTTTACCAGCGGGCTTTTTTATCCGCGCCACGCCTGCCGTTGATCCTGTAGATGATGATCGCCAGCAGCTTTTTCGCCCTTGCTATTGCCTAACACCATTGACAAGCATTTGTTGTCGTATTCGAATTTGTTACATGAAAAACAGCTTAACTGACTCAAACACTTCTCCTACAACAAAAACAGGCTCAACGCTGACATTAGGTAAAAAACCGCAACTGCAACTGAACCGCCCCGCGCTCAGCGTAGCGCGCACGGCCACGGTGCAAACTGTACAGGTGGTAGTACCGGTGTCGAATCCAGAAGATTCGATAGAAGAAACACCGACACTGGTCTCAACACCGGTGACAGTGATTACCAAACGTCGTTCCAGATTACAGGCTGCGGTGGCCGATGGCAGCGATGCGCCTGAAGAAGTAGCAAACGCATCTACAGAAATGGATGCAATGACGGTTGATAGCGACGACAGTGGCAGCACAGCCCTGCCGGTAGCATTAGCTGACACAAATACTGAAACTGCTGCCGATGCTACGGAAAGTATCCATAAAACCGATGCAGCAAAAGATGCAACAGATACAGAAGCCGCCAAGCCGCGCGTAGTTGTGATCCGCAAGAGCGGCCCCAAGCTGGCAAAAAAATTGCTGCTGGCTGACCAGCCTGCGGCTGCCGCGCCGGTTGTCATTAAACGCGAAGCACGCATAGGCTCAGGCAAACTGGCACCACCTGCACCGGTAGTCACGCTCAAGCCTGTGGCGAATGCCAGTTCTGCTACGTCATTTACGCCTGCGGCCTCCACACCCTCTGCAACAACTGTTAAGGCGGCTATTACAGCTGCAGTGGCAGCGTCTGTTGTCTCTGCACCCGCTGCACCCGCTACTGCCGTCACCAGCATCAAGGACATCGACACATCGGCCTATGTCTTGCCAGCGATGCGCGAGCCTGCCAAGCGTGGCCGCAAGTCTTCTGAATTTCATTTTGAGAATGATGAAATCCAGGCATTGAATGCAGCAGAATCAGCAGAGATGAAGCGCGCAGCACGTGTCAAGGCCAAAAAGCCAACGCCTGCCAATGCAGCAAGCCAGGAAGCACAACTGGAACAATACCGCAAGCAACTGACCAAGCTGATCAACCTGGGCAAGGACCGTAGTTACCTGACCCACGCCGAGATCAATGATCACCTGCCTGACGACGTTGCCGACGCTGAAATGATACAAGGCGTTATCAGCACCCTCAATGACATGGGCATTGCCGTCTATGACGCCGCACCTGATGCTGCGATGATGCTGCTGACCGATAACGTCGCCAACAATGTCACTGAAGATGAGGCAGAAGCTGCGGCAGCCGCCGCACTGGCGACCGTTGATTCAGACTTTGGTCGTACCACTGACCCGGTACGCATGTATATGCGTGAAATGGGTGGCGTGGAATTGTTGACACGTTCGGGCGAAATCGAAATCGCCAAGCGCATAGAAGATGGCTTGAAAGACATGGTACAGGCGATTTCTGCCTGCCCTGGCACGATACAAGAGATGCTGGCGATTGCCGACAAAATCTCCAAAGATGAAATCCGTGTGGATGACATCATCGATGGCCTGCTGGACCCTGATGCATCTGACGCACCTGCCATAGAACTCAGCGACAATGATGATCTTGATGATCTGGATGACGACGATGATGCAGTAGCAGAAAATGCGAGCGGCATCAGTGACGAGCAATTGCAGCATATGAAAAATGTGGTCTTGCAAAAGTTCGCGATTGTTGGCATGCGCTTTGAGCAAATGCAGGTGGCCCGCGCTGCCGATGGTTATAAATCTCCGGCTTATCAGCAGGCACAGCTTGCCATCACACGTGAGCTGCAAGGCATGCGTTTCAGCGTCAAGACCGCAGAAAAACTGTGCGACTCTCTGCGCAAGCAAATGAAGACGCTGCGCCAGACTGAAAAGCAGATGCTGGAATTGATGGTCAATAAATGCGGCATGCCACGTACTTATTTTGTTGAGCATTTCCGCCAGAATGCGACTAATCCAGAATGGCTGAACAAAGAAATGAATGGCACATCCAGCTATGCCGCCATCCTGGGCCGCAATATTCATGCTGCCCGTGAATTGCAACAAAAGCTGATCGACCTGGAACACAATGTCAGCCTGCCTTTGTTTGACCTGCGTGAAATCAACAAGCAGATGGTAGCTGGTGAAAAACGTTCCAGCGAAGCCAAGGCAGCGATGACCGAGGCCAACTTGCGCCTGGTCATTTCCATCGCCAAGAAATATGTGAACCGTGGCCTGCAATTCCTGGACCTGATCCAGGAAGGCAATATCGGTTTGCTTAAGGCTGTGGATAAATTTGAATACCGTCGCGGCTACAAATTCTCTACCTATGCGACATGGTGGATCAGGCAGGCGATTGCCCGTGCGATTGCGGATCAGGCACGCACTATCCGTGTACCTGTGCACATGATAGAAACCATCAACAAGATGAACCGCGTACGTCGCCAGCTCTTGCAAACCACTGGCCTGGAGCCAGAGCCGGTAGCGATTGCTGAAAAAATGGGCCTGCCAGAAGGCAAGGTTAGGGAAATCCTGAAGATCGCCAAAGAACCAGTCTCGCTTGACGTACCTATTGGTGATGATGGCGATTCACAACTCGGTGACTTCATTGAAGACAGCATGACCTTGTCGCCGATGGCAGCAGCGATGCAGGCGTCAGTCCAAGAGAAGCTGAAAGAGGCACTGGATTCTTTAAGCCCACGTGAAGCCAAAGTCTTGCGCATGCGTTTTGGCCTGGAAACCAGTACCGAATTCACGCTGGAAGAAGTAGGTAAACAATTTGAAGTAACGCGCGAACGTATACGCCAGATTGAATCCAAGGCCATGAAAAAACTGCGCCACCCTGCCCGCGCTGATCACTTGAAGAGCCTGATGGAAAGTAATTAAGCCATCATCGCAACAAATCGAAAAAGCACTGCTTCCACAAGGTTGCAGTGCTTTTTTTATGGATTAGCTCAACAGGAAAGATAAAGCGAACTGCACTTGTTCGAGTCTGGAATGGTTACTTCCCTCAACCAGCAAGAAAGGGATTTCCCTCTCATCCAGCACATCCAATACTTCCTGATGTACGCGGTCACGCACATAGGCAGATTCACGCTGCAAGCCATCTGGCTGCCAGGGAAAATCTGGTGCAGTGACTATGCAAAAATCATATTGATGCGATAGTTCCAGTTCAGCCAGTTCAGCATCCGGCTCGCCAAAATAATGGCGGCTATAAATAGCTGTCATGATGGGGCCAGTGTCGCAGAACAGCCATTGCTTAGCCTGCTTCAATAGCTCTGCTTCGCGTTGCACCTGTGTCCTGGCGATGAGGATTTGCTCTTCTGCCTTAGGAACACGCTGATTCTGCTCAACGAATTCACGCAAATACTCGGGCACCCACAAGGTCTGGTAATGCGCGGCCAAAGCCTCGGCCAGTATGGATTTACCTGAGGACTCGGCCCCCAATATGACGACACGGTTTACTGAGGACATGTTTTACTCCAGGCACGCAGGCCCATGATGGCCATGATAACGAAAATTGCATACAGCAGCGCCGTCAGCATCAGGCCCTTATAGACATACAGGCCAACATACAGCACATCGACGAAGATCCAGACATGCCAGTTTTCCAGTTTTTTACGGCTGAGCAAAATCTGCCCCAGCAAGCTGCCTGCAGTCAAAAAACCGTCTGCATAAGGTACATCAGTATCGGTATAAGTCTTGAGAAACCAGGCCAGCACAACAAAAGCCAGCAAAGTCGCGCCCAAAGAACGCCATCTGCCTTGCATATTCAAGCGCGTGACTTGCAAACGCTCATGACTATTATCGCCACGCAGCCAGTTGAACCAACCCCAGACCGATACCAGGATAAAGACAAACTGCAAACCCATGTCTCCGTACAATCTGGTGTTAAAAAACACGGCTGCATACATGCCAGAGGACAGGATGGAAAACAGCCAGGCCCAGTGTATCTGCCGTATATTCAGGGCGACCGTAATGACGGACAAGGCAAAAGAAAGCAGCTCCAGCAAGGTGGTGGTGAAGCCGAATATAGGGATAGGATCATTCATGATGCAAAAGATAATTGGTTTGCCCGCATTATCAACGATAGGGCTACTTGTGTCATAGCTTATTGCACCAACAGGCGTCGCCAGCTGCTGCAGAAGTACATTCTCTTGATATTTAGATTGTGATAAGCAAGGCTTATCCGCTATATTCCTAAAAACTCAACATTCAACAAAAATCAGCTTTATGAAAAAACACTCAGGATTCACCTTACTGGAAATGATGATAGTCATCGGCGTCATTGCCATTCTGGCCGCCATGGCTGTTCCATCCTATATGTTCAAGGTCGTCAGGGAGCAATTGGAAGTCGGCATACAGTTTGCCGATATCGCGAAAAAGCCGGTCGCCGCCACCTGGCAAACTGAAAAGAAGTTTCCGACAGACAATATTGCAGCTGGCCTGCCAGTCGCCGATAAAATTGTCAGCAACCTCATCAGCTCAGTGGAGGTGCAAGACGGCGTGGTCAATATCACTTTTGGCAATAATGCCCACGGTGTACTAAAAGGCAAGGTACTGAGCCTGCGCCCGGCAGTGGTTGAAGATGCGCCCATCGTGCCAGTGGCATGGGTATGCGCCACAGGTACACCGCCAGAAAAAATGACGGTCAAAGGCATAGACAAGACCACAGTACCGCCAGCCAACCTGCCTTCATATTGCAGACCAAAGCAAGAGAGCAAGAAATAAGCAGTGTTGGCTGCTTGGCTTAAATACCAAGCCTCTGCATATAGACAAAGGGCACTTCATTACTGAAGTGCCCTTCTTGTTTTAATGCTGATGATGTCAGAACTTGTGTTCGAACATGACGCGGGCAGTCACGGTGGTAGGGGTAACATTGGTTTGTATTAAACCGTTATTGCCTGTAAAGCTGCCAATATTGATGTTGTCCTGATGCAGAAGATTACCCAGCGATACGCGCAGATTTGTCTTGGGATCAAACTTCCACAATGCATACACATCAAGTACGCGCTTGGGTACCGAATACGAACTCTGAGTATCAGAAATTTTCACCGGTCCACCGTCCTGGAAGCTGGCATTGCCACCTAAGGTTAAAGGTATCTTGTCCAGCTTGTAATCTATACCCAGATTAGCGCTGATAGGTGTTTGTGAATCCAACCGGTTGTTCGGCCCAGTCACACTACTGAGAGTGGACCAGTTGAAAGAGACATTCGCCCTGAAATCGATAGCCGGTGCACCTTCAACCATCGCACGCAAAGGGAATTTAGCCTCCAGCTCTATGCCCTTGGTCGTTGCCTGTCCATCATTGACAGGCATACTGACCCACCTGCCACTAACATCCTGAGACAAATCAGTGCGTGTAATATCATTGATCCTGCGGAAAAATACGCTGGCACTGAGCATGCCACCGCCAGGCAGATAATGTTCATAAGCCATATCGAGACCCCAGGCCAGTTCTGGCTTGAGATTAGGATTTCCCTGAGAATCTGGGCTGCCTTGAGTATTTTCGTTGGAGATAAAACGGCGCGGTATCAGGCGACCGGTGTCGGGTGCCTTGTAAGTGCGGGTGATACCCAGCCTGATCTGGTCATTCTTGCTGTCTGGCAGCTTGTACAAGGTTTGCAGTATCGGGCTCCAGACGCTGAATCTGTTATGTATGCTGTAAGGCGTATTATTCTTGTCCGTGTTATTAGCCTTGAAGTCACCACTACTGCGGGTGTCAATACCTTCCCAGCGCAAACCTCCATACACGGACCATTGCTTGGTGACATTCCATTCATCCTGAGCGAATACCGCCATGCGGGTCACATCGGCATTGAAGTTTTCGTCAAGATTGATCAACGGCAAAGTGTTACTGATATCAACTTGCGAACGTGTTTCACCACGCTTGCTATACGCGCCATCCCAGCCAAATACAAACGAGTGATCCTGAACAAATGGCGCACTGTATTTGCCGCTCATGGTCAAGCCCTTGTCAGTCGCTCCAGAAATGCTCTTGCGATCAAGTATTTGCGCGTTATCTTTGTTATAACCTGCAAACCCGACATCTGAACTGCGCTTGTTATAGTTCACACCCAGCTTGACATCCAGCTTGGCACTATCCGCCAACTTGTGTATCCAGTTCAGATTAGTGCGCAACATGGCAAAATCAGAGTGTATTTTTTGGAAATCACTCGCATACAATGGCAATACATCTTTTTCTTCGAGTGGTTTTGGCAAGATGCCAATAACAGTCGCTGCCCTCGCATCGCTGGAGTACCCATCAAAACGGTTCGCATTGACAAAGCTTTGCGTTGTCAACGTATCACCATTTTCAAAATTCCAATTTACCCTGGGTGAAAATCCCACGTTATTGAAAGTGCCCCAGCCCAGGTTGTAAGTATGTGTTTTTACATATGGATTGCCATTTGCATCTATACGAACCTCGTCCGAATACGAAGGGCGCTCATACTTCCCATGATTCAGATTACCGGAGATGGAATAAGACATGCGGCCAGCCTTGTCGGAGACTTGGTAATTGATGTTCTCACCAAACTTGCCGCCATCTTCAAACAAACCCAGCTTGAGTTCTTTTTGTGCTGTCTGCACAGACTTTTTCAAGACGATATTGATTGAACCCGCAATTGATGCGGTGCTGAGGTCGGCTGTCGCTGCGCGTATGACTTCTATGCGCTCTATCAGGTCAGGGGAGAGAGAATCCAGCGAAAAGCCAGGTGGGCTGGGTTCGCCATTGAGCATGATCTGGGTATAACCTGCGCCGAGGCCACGCATGCGGATATCGCCACCACGGCCCTGAACACCGCCGACAGTCACGCCTGGCAGGCGCTTAAGTACTTCGCTGACATTAGTATCGCCATAGCGCAGGATCTCTTCCTGAGTGACAACGATCTTGGTGGCAGTATCCTGACGACGTTCGTCATAGACGCGGTTACCCTGCACTTCTACTTTTTGTATCTTGGGTTCAAGGGCCTTGGAATCTGCTTTTTCAGCAGTTTCGGCTTTGGCAGGCGTCACCGGCGCATTAGTTTGCGCATAGGAAGACTGGCTGAAGGCGGCCATGATGGCCAGGGACAAAATAGTTGGGCGTAGGGCTAAACTGTGGGTTTGCATATAGATGTTATTGTGGCAATAGTCGTTAGAGAACAAACCTAAGACCATACCACACGGCGTCAAGTTCCGCGACGCAACAAATGTTTGCTCAAGTTATTGCTCATTAAAGTTTTTAAATAAGCAATACTCTTATCAATTCTTACAAATTATTTTTTGAAACATCAGCAACAGAGTCTTACACTTGAATTGTCAACGCAAACGCCCTGTCAAGCATTACAACTGGAGTACTAACAGGAGTACATCATGCGAAGAAACATTATTGGACTGGCTATCATACTTACAGGCGCGCTGGGTTTGTCTGGCTGTGTAGTAGCACCGGCACAACCCTATGGGTATGGATATGGTTATGGGCCACGGGTCTATGTCAGCCCTCCGCCCGTTGTGATACAAAGTGGCCCTTACTGGGGTGGCGGTGGCGGCAGGCACTGGCGTCGCTGGTAGGACGCAAGCTCTATTAATGAATTAATTAGTATTAATTCATTCAAAGACTGGTGCAATTGCCACAGGTGGCTGTTGCGCCAGTAACTGCCCTTTTTCTGGCGCGTCGGCAAAGCGTAAGGTCACGGTTTTATAGGCCTTGTTGTTTTCGTCAGGGAAGGCACTATTCTCTTGCCATGTCATTGCATGCACAGACATGTCCGCACCCCTGAGCCTGATACTTGCCTGAGCGGTATTCTTCAAGTAAGAAAATCTCACGCCGACACAGGATTTGCTCGCGGTTTTGGCATCACCCATATTTTTCAGATAAGTCAATGCCTGCTCGCACGCGAGACGCAATTCGGCAACTTCATAAATACCATCAGCCCTGGCAATAATTGATATCCGGCTTTGAAAACTGACCTGCCCGGAAGCCTGGTTCAATACCAGCTCGGCATTTTCATCATAGGCAGACTTCAACAAGGGAAAACTGGCGCGGCCAACTGCATCCAGTGGCAGACTCAAGCGCATGTTTTTACTGACGAGATGCAATTGCAAGGTATCTGGCAAAGGATTGCCATTTTTTGCGCTGACCTGGAAGTGGCTTTGGATCAGGTTCTTGGGTTTGCCATACTTCTCAAACTGTATCATCAGGCGGTAAGCGCTGCGATAGCTGATCCATTCAGTCTCGCCCTGGCTTTCTGCTACCTGTGCAGCCACAGGCTTCGTAACAGGTGTTGCGCTATTGGTTTGCGCAAAAGCCTGTACTGAAGCTAACTGCATCAGGACAAAAATGGAGGCGTACTTATTGATCATGCTTTAGTAAAATTAAAATCGAATTAAAATCGATATGCAAGGCCAGAATACACGGTGACGTAATTCTTCTTGCCTAGCCACAAACTGTCACTGTCGATATCAAACTGATGTACTCCGGTCACATGCGAAGTGATTATCCAGGATGAACTCAACTCCCAGTTCCAGTTCGCACCCAGATAAAAATTCCTGACATTGGCATTGGTGTGCACGATGTCCTTGCCTGATTTTGCGATCAATATCTGGCCGCCCGTACCGACAAAATTGTTTCCATCGCCGTTGACAAAGACAGGGTAACCATCTGCAAAATTAGGGTCAAACCTTGAGTTGGCGCCATCAAAATAGCGCCTGCTCCAGGCCAGGCCAGAAGAGAAAGCCAGCCCATGATGGGATGCTATCTTGTAATAAGTGCGTGCTTCTACATTCAGGTAAGTAGTCTTCTTGCCTGCGCCGGTACCGAATAATAATTTGGACCCAAGACGCAAATTGCTCATAGGGCGGAAGTTAAAAAAACCACCAACTTGAAAACTGCCATCTACATCACCAAACCCGGCCAACTTGCGCGCAGCTGAGGCACTGCAACCTCTTTGATATGACAGCAAAGGACCATACTCATAGCCGCTGGAGCGACTCAAATGCATGCCGAGATTGGTGTTACGCAAGAACACACCATTACTCCATTGCATTTGTACATTAGGCATGATGCGCGTGGTCTGTTCACCACCTACCTCACAACTGGGCTCTGAAACTACCCCAAGGCCGACATACATATCCGAACTACCGTCTGGCAACATGCTAGCTGCCGGGGTCTGGGCACAAGCAAGATTGGCGATGCAAAAAAGGGAGGCAAATAGTATAGATTTCATGCTGATCAATTGTAGTCGTGTGTATACCCGGTTTATCGCCAATATCTTCAATATCATCAAAATAGCGAAGCGGCATTACGGGCATAAGGGCGGAAGAAATCCGCATCATAGACACCTCTTTCCAATTTCGCAACATCAACGCCCATGCTCAAGGTTCTCTCGTATTTCCTGATATGACATCCACATACAGACGCACATAGTTTCTTGCCATCATCTCAGAAGTGAATATGGTCTGGTAGCGCTTTTGCGCCAATTGCCCCATCTGCGCTGCCAGCGCCGGCTTGTCCCATAAATCCGTCATGGCGGCCCTTAAGGCCAGCGCATCTTCAGGTGGCACCACCACTCCGGTTTCACCTGCAATATTGACATAACTGGTGCCCGTTCCTATCTCGCTAGATATCATGGGCTTGGCATACATTGCCCCTTCCAGCAGCGAAATGCCAAAAGCTTCTGAACGCAAGTGGGAGGGAAACACCACCCCATAGCAGAGACTGAGCAAAGCGACTTTATCTTCTTCTGGCAAAGCACCCAGGAAATGCACATTGTCTAATTTCAAATCCCTGGCTTGCTGCTTCAACGCAGCTTCTTCAGGCCCGTTACCAACAATCAGCACAGGCATATCGGTATCGGCGACTGCCTCCAGCAGAATATGCAAGCCCTTGTAATAGCGCAGCATGCCTACGAACAGGAAGAAGCGGCCAGCAAAACGCTGCTGCCATTTGGCTATCAATTCTGGCGATGGCTGCGGATAGATATCCTTGTCCAGTCCATAAGTAATCACCTCAGTCTTGTCGCGGTAGCGGTTCAGCACCGGGCTACTGGACAGGTAATTGGGCGAAGTGGCAACGATCCTGTCCACATCATTCAAAAACCAGTGGCGCAAAGGCTGATACACTTTTTCCAGGAATTTTTGTCTCACAATATCTGAATGATAGGTCACGATAGTTGGCTTTCTGATTCCGCAAAACAGATGCATCAAATCCATAAAAGGCCAGGGGAAGTGATAGTGAATAATGTCCGCACTATTCGCCAGTTCCCTGAATCGAGAAAGTGCCCGCCAGGAAAACCCGGTGGATGCAATTTCAAAACTCTGTATTACCCTGTGTACTTTATGCCCTTCCAGCTCCAGTTCCAGATCGCCGTGTTTGCGTGTCAGCGTCAGCACCTCAGCATCCACACCGAGACGGGCTGTTCCCACCGCCAGTTGCCGTATTACTTGCTCTATTCCCCCAAACGTATCGGGGTGATAAGTGCGGTAAAAATGCAATACTTTCATGGCGGGCCTTGGTCAGGGCAAAACAGAACGCAAACAATTCTGCGACATTGAGTAATGATAGAGAGCGGCAAGGTGCAAGTCTTCCCCAACTTGTCTGGCAAATGTCATCAATTTGTAAGCCCGGAATTTGAAGGATTTACTGGTGCAAGATGCTGCAAAACAGGTAAGGAAATAACAAATCTGGCGCCACCATATTGCCCTTCTTGCACCACTATTTTTCCGCCATGAGCAGCGATGGCTTTTTTGGCAATGGCCAGCCCCAGGCCAAAACCACCAGTGTTACGGTCACGGCTGCGGTCCAGCCTGAAAAAGGCTTCAAAAATACGCTCCCTTTCCTCCACAGGTATGCCGGGGCCATCATCTTCAAGCATGATTTCAAGACTGCCATCTGCATTCCTGCTGGCATGCAGCCAGATACGTGCAGTGGCGTATTTGGCTGCATTACGCAAGAGATTGCTGATTGCCCGCTTCAGCAAACGCTGGTCACCACAGTAGGTGCCCAGATCGACAGAGAAATCTGTATCGACCGTATGAACGTTCAGCACATGCTGCAAGCTGGCGACGCAACTGGAAAGACTAGCAGCGATATCGAATTCACTCCTGTTCAGGCTGGCATCGTGGTCCAGTTTGCCCAGGTCCAGCAACTCACTGACCAGCGCATTGAGCTCACTGATATCGGCTTCCATGGCTTGCATACGTGGTTCAAGCTGGGGATTCTTGGCGGCGTTTCTCAATAGTTCCAGTGCAAATTCCAGCCTGGCGATGGGTGTGCGCAATTCATGCGAGACTGAATGCAAGAGATTTTTTTGCGCATCCAGCAGGCTCTCTATACGGGCCGCCATCTGGTTCATGCGCTGTGCCAGCGGATGTATGCTGTCGCGCTCTTTGGTCTGTGCCCTGACCTTCAAATGACCCGCACCAAATTCATCGGCCACTTTTTCCAGCGCCTGCAAACCCCGCCAGTGTGAGCTGGACCAGACCGCAATCGGGATCAGCAGGCAGAGTGCCACGATGATGTAGCGCAGCGCCTCGGTCTTGAGAACGGGCGCAACATCAATCGGTAAATTCTGCGCATGGATGACTTCTTCATCACTGCCGACGTAACGCTCACCCTTCAGATCAACGCGGCGGTAAAAGGATTTGCTGGCGACATCAATCACTACTTCACCGCGCATCAGTTGCGCCTGCCTTGCCTGGGGTAACTTTGCCAGTACCGGCTGCAGAGGAATCAAATCCATCTGAGTGTGGGCAATTTCCCTTATTTTATTGAGGCGTGTCAGCCATTCATTCTGGCCGGCCTGATCGACATACCCGGTCAATAATAAAATCTGTCCTGATGCCTGCTGCTGCGCGACTTCTTCCAGCGGATCACCAAAGAAAATGGTGATGGACACATAGATGGCTATCGTAGCGACGCTGATGGACAGCATCACCAAAGCAAAAAAACGCAGGAACAGGCGATTCATCTGCTAGTCCCAGGCAGACGGACTGAACAAATAGCCCTCTCCCCAGACTGTCTTGATCTTGTCGGCATGCGGGTCATCGAACTTGCGCCGCAGACGGGAGATTTTATTATCGATACTGCGGTCCAGGCCATCAAACTCTATGCCACGCATCTGTATCAGAATATCGTTGCGTGACAAAACCTTGCCTGCAGCCTCGGCCAGCACCAGCAACAATTTATATTCTGCGCTGTTAAGCGTGACAGTTTCGTCGCGCCAGAATACCGTGCGGTCACTGCGGCAGACACGAAAGGCACCAAAAACCAGGTCAGCGTTTTCATCTTCAGGCTCATCCTTGACGCGCCTCAACAAGGCGCGCAGGCGAGCCAGCAATATCCTTGGCTGCACAGGTTTGTTGACATAGTCGTCAGCCCCCTGCTCCAGGCCAGAGACTTCATCAAAGGCATCTTCACGCGCTGTCAAAATCAGGATAGGCACGGCACTGATGGCCCGCAACTGACGACAAACCACCATGCCATCCAGGCCAGGCAACATCAGGTCAAGCACCACAATATCTGGCGATGTTTGTTGAAAATGGCTAAGCGCAGCATCGCCACGGCTGACGATGTCTATCGTAAATTCGTATTCTCTGAGGTACTCGGCAACCAGCGCTGCCAGCTTGGCGTCATCTTCCACCAGCATTACACGAAACATATTCTTCTCTCCTTTTTGCATTGCCCTCATTTGCCGCATTTGCCGCATTTGCCGCTTTGTAAAGCGGGCAGCGCGCGATTCTACGCAAATTGCCCATGCTTGCGACGCCACTTACAATTTTCAGACAATTTCAAGCCAGTCAAGATTTACAAATTAAAGACAATTATCTGACATTTTCAAGAACGACTTTATCCCTGCCGCCCGTTATTCTCTGTCGCCATACCATCCCCAACAGGCAACTCTCTTTTAATCTTGATTATGAAAACATTCACGCATTTTTTCGCAGCGACTGTCGTCACTACCCTGCTGGCTGCCTGTGGCGGCACTACCAATTATATTCCCAAGCCAGTGCCAGTCCAGATCAATACCGATTTCAGCAGCGAGCCACCTGGCTGGGCCTTTGGCACCTCTGACTTCAGCAGCGAGACAAAACCAACCGACGTCGTCACCGAATACCGCACCCTGCCCCTGCCTTTTAGTGGTAAGGGACTGTATACCTTTGGCACCAACCGCAGTGATGACCTGTTTATCTACATCAAAAAGAAATACTCGGGCTTTGCCCCGAATACAGAATACGCCCTGAGCTTTCAGGCCACCATCGTAAGCAATGTGGCCACAGGCTGCTTTGGCGTAGGCGGCTCGCCAGGTGACAGCGTCTGGTTTTTTGGCGGCGCATCACCAACAGAGCCTTTGACAGTACAAAAGGGTGATGAGTTCGTCATGAACATAGACCGTGGCGGCCAGTCGGGCTCAGGCAAATTTGCCCAGGTGCTGGGTACCATAGGCAATGCCAGCACCGATTGTGGCAAAGCGCCGTATATGGAGAAAAAATTGAGCAACATGACACCCTTGAACGTCAAGACAGAAGCCGATGGCAGCCTGTGGATCTTGTTCGGCCTTGATTCCGGCTTTGAATCGACCAGCCATATCTATTACAAGAGCATCGTCGTGAATGCTACGCCAGTCGCAAAATAAACGGCAAACTTGCCGTTTGCCTGTACGCAGGGCAAACGGCACAGTAAAATCATCTCTCGTGAAAACCTCAGATGAATCAGCCATGTCACCAGCTTCACCATCGTCATCCACTCCGGCACCATCCGCATTGTCCGCATCGTCCGGTATCGCCGCCCAGATACAGGCATGCGCCCAACAGGCAGGCATTGCCCAGCGCCTTGCCGATCTCAGGCTGGGAGGCGGGCCCGCTTTTTTAAAACCGCAAAAAATCACCGGCCATAAACTGATCATGCGTAATGCCACCGTGGCAGACGCCAGCTACATCGTCGCCTTGCGTACGGATGAACAAAAGTCACGTTTTATCTCCAGCACCTCAGCCGATATCAAACCGCAAGAGCAATGGCTGGAAAAATATGCGCTCGATGACAGACAAATCTACTTCATCATACAAAACATGCAGGGTGAGAATAGAGGTACGGTGCGTCTGTATGATCAGCAGGCAGATTCATTTTGCTGGGGTTCCTGGATCATACAAGCAGGCGCTGCCAGCAGCAGCTCGATAGAATCTGCCCTGATGGTATATCACTATGGACTGGCGCTGGGTTTCCAGAGCGCGCATTTTGATGTAAGAAAAGGCAATGAGTCAGTCTGGAAATTCCATGAACGCTTTGGTGCAATCAAGACTGGCGAAAGTACTGAGGATTTTTATTACCGCATTGCGGCCAGCGATATCAGTAATTCCCTGAGCAGGTATGCCAAATTCCTGCCCACGGGAATACAGATAGCGTTCTGAAGCAAAAGTACTACTCTCAGCCATCCTGATTGATACGGCTCGTCAGAGTCGCCAATACCTGTTCAGCCTGTTCATTGGCGACCTGGCAGGTACCCGCATTTTCATGACCACCGCCACCAAATTCCAGCATCAATGGCCCTATATTGGTTTTGGAACTACGGTTCAGGATGGACTTGCCGGTGGCAAAAACGGTGTTTTGGTTTTTCAAACCCCAGAGCACATGGATGGAAATATTGGTCTCAGGGAACAAAGCATAGATCAGAAAGCGGTTACCCGCGAAGATGGTTTCTTCATTGCGCAAATCAAGCACCACCAGGTTTTTATGCACGGTTGCGCAACGCAGGATTTGCTCCTTGCATTTCTCTTCATGCTCGAAATACAGATCCACCCTTTCTTTCACATCCGGGTCTTGCATGATGTCGGCGATACTCTGGGTTTTGCACAGGTCTATGAGCTTCATCATCAGGTTATAGTTCGATATCCTGAAGTCACGAAAGCGCCCGAGGCCAGTACGGGCATCCATGAGAAAATTGAGCAAATCCCAGTCTTGTGGGTGCAAAACTTCCTGGCGATTGAATTGTGCCGAATCTCCCTTATCGACAGCTGCCATCATGCTGTCCCAGGATGCCGGGAATACCTTGAGGCCGCCATAATAGTCATACACAACCCTGGCTGCGGAAGGTGCCTCAGGTGCAATCACATGATTTTTCCTGTCACCACCATCTGCATTACGCAGGGTTTCTGACAAATGATGGTCGAAAGCCATGTGTATGCCTTCGACATAAGGCAGATTGGTACTGATGTCAGCATCACTGACAGTGATCTTGCCGTCCTGCATGTCTTTGGGATGCACAAACAGGATGTCATCAATCAGATCAAGATGCTTGAGCAAGACAGCACAAACCAGGCCATCAAAGTCGCTGCGCGTAATCAAACGAAATTTTTTGCTATCTGCAGACATGAATACTCCCCCATAAATGGTTTATAAGTGGTTTATTCCTGATTCAACAAGCACGGCAAGCACAACAAGCCGCTATCCTGAAGATTTGAAGACTACTACTCTACCCTCGCCATTGCTTAATGTAATCACTTTCACTGCACTTGTACATGAAATGAATACTGGCTTCTCTGCCGGGGAAATTCTTTCCACCTGCCTGCACGCATGCCATCCAGTACGGTAGCCTGATTGGCTTTGAGACGGTGTAACTGTGCAGTCAGGGCAGGAATAAGGTCGGCATTGTTTTTGTGCAGGTAATGTGTACCTGCATGCTATACATCTCATGCGAACGAAAATCAGATTCATGGAACTGGTTCGCAAGGATAGCGTCTCTGATCACCTCATAAGCGCTGCCCGCAAGACTGACCAGCTGACAAAACTCACGCCGACACCGATTGTTGCATACGCTATTTCAAGAGTAAGCCTGGCAATGTCTGGCGACGCGCCTGACAGATATCTTGCACTCAAAACAATTATAGTCGCCATGAATACTAACAAATATCTGTGACTTTGGAAGAAATACATAAAAAAGAGACACTATTCCCATCCACGGCCCTGCGCTTGCGCCCTTCAACTTTCTGACATGTGCAGCAACAGGCTGATTCAGTCCAGCCCGGTCTTGCCAGTAGCCCAATAAGCCTTGGACTGCCGCTTTGAAGCGGCAACACCGTGATGCTTTAACAAGCGCTGCATGCACTGGATAGTAGCAGCTTTGCCTGTCAGCACTATGTCAGCGCCCGGGTGTTCTTGCAGCAAGGCTGCCATGCGCTCTTCCAGTGCGGTGAAATGCGCATCGCTGCCAAGACGGGCGACAAGCTGGGCTCCGCCCATATTTAGCCGATCAATAACGGCCATCGCATCGGCGGGTACAGACACTTCGAACAGCATCTGCATGGCCGGAGCAGAGACCTGACTGGATAATGCCACCGCCAATCCCAATGATGTTTCATCCCCAAAAAACAGGACACCTGCTTGTGGATGCGCCAACCTGACCGACTTGCGTGGTCCAAAGAAAACACATTCATCACCCGGGCGTGCGGCACGCGCCCATTGCACGCCTGGGCTGTCAGAATGCAGATAGACCAGGATGCGGGTGCAGCCAGACTTGGCATCCCAGTTCATAGGCGTATAGGTGCGCTGCACCCATCCACCAAACTGTATCTGTATCTTGTCACCGGGCGTCCAGGCAAGATCGCGCAAGGCATCACCAGCAAGAGTAATGATGCGAAAGGCCGGACCAAGTTCTTCTACCTCCATGATCTTTGCGCTGTGCGTGAACATCTTGAGCATCATCGACTCAAACATGCCTGCAGATTTTTTTGTTGTAGATATAGTCGTGTCACTCATTTTACAAACCCTGCATAGTCATTGAGATTGAAGGGCTGCACCAATTGCCCAAAGTCTGGTGGAGCGCTGGAAATTCCAGCTTCGTCTGTTTCGCCTGGCTCCACAGATTCGCCAGATATCGTATCCATCTCAATATTGGTTTCGCGCGCCACCTCCTGATTGCGTAGTACATAATCGCGCAATTGCTGTTCATAGGCTGCCAGGCCCGCAATCAGTGCATCTTTATGCACGGCAAGCTCACCTGCGAGCACATAGGCACCCACCATCGCCACAGTTGTGCCCTGCCCCGATGCCAGGGCAATGCTATAAGCTGCATCGCCAACCAATACGACACGCCCGTTTGACCAGCTGTCCATGCAAATCTGGCTGGTGGAATCAAAGTGAAAATCTTCTGCGCGCATCATATGGTCCACAATCTGGGGCAGTACCCATCCGGCACCAGCAACACGCTCAGCCACTATTTGCTTTTGTGTCGCGATGTCACGGTAATCATAATCAAGCGGCTCGGCAGAACTGAAGCCCACATATGCTCTTACATCAGCATCCTTGCGCAAACCCATTAGCATGGCACCGACACCAGCAGCCTCATCGTTAAAAAATACTTCCCAATGCTCAAGGCCAAGAAAATTGGGCATGCCAAAGGTGGCGACATACCAGTCACCAAGGCGATGGATGAAATCTTCTTCAGGACCAAATGCGAGTTTCCTTACTCCTGAATGCAAGCCATCTGCACCGATCAGCAAATCAAAGTGGCGCGGCGCAGCATTGGCGAAGGCAACATCGACCCCACTTTCATCCTGGGCAATGGAGATGATCCTGTCATCAAACAAAAATTCGACCTTTTCATCCACCGCCTCATACAATATTTTGCAGAGGTCATCGCGCAGGATTTCAATATCAGGGCTGTCAAAGCGGCCACCTGTGAGCGTGCGTTCAGTGTTGCGGTAAATTTCCTGTCCCGCCGCATCTACCGACGACATCCCGGTCAGTCTGGTACGGTGTTCCTGCAGGGCTTCCAGTATCCCCATGCGATCGGCAACTTCCAGTGCCGGCCCGCGTACATCAAGTGCCTGGCCGCCCGGACGCAAATAAGGAGCACGCTCCACCACAGTCAGCTTGAAGCCATAACGTGCGAGCCAGTAAGCACTGCAGAGCCCGGCCACGCTGGCGCCAGAAATGAGAATATGAATTTCTTTGTCATTGTTCACCATGGGTATTGCGCTTTCTTAAATCCGCTGTATTGAAATCTGCCGGTCAAGCCCTGTAATTACATATGCAAGGCATATTGCTATTGACGGATGACAAAACCAAATATTGTGAAAGACTGCCAAAAGAAAAATCAGCTTATGAGCAAGGAGGCAAGCTTTTTCACCAGCCCAATCACATCCAGGGCTCGCAGCGTCTTGATACAAGCTGGCGAAATCGATCTTGATTTATACAGTCAGACTGTATATAATTTTTTTACCCCATCACCTGTAACAGGAGAATTTATGACAGGCACAGTATCCGGCGGTGTACGCACTGTCCTTCGCCTGGAAGGCGTATGCGTACTTTTGAGCAGTCTGATTGCTTACTCAGAATTTGGTGCAGGCTGGGGCGTGTTTGCCCTGTTCTTCCTGGCGCCCGACTTATCGCTACTTGCTTACCTGGCTGGCCCCAGAGCAGGCGCACTCATGTACAACACTGCACATTCATACGCTGGCACCACGTTGATGCTGGCGTCCGGGATTTTCTTTTCTGCGCCGCTGGCAATCACTGCCGGCTTGATATGGATATCGCATATAGGTTTTGACCGGGCCCTGGGTTACGGCTTGAAGTATTCAATCGGTTTCCGCTTTACCCATCTGGGAGTCATTGGACGAGACCCGGACAACTCTCAGATAAAGACGAAATGAAGATTACTGATAGTAGAAAACGGCTTTTTTCCAAACGTATTTCATACAAGAGTAAATAATGCAAAGACGTGCATTCATAAGGTACTTCACGACTTTTCTTGTTGTCCCGAATTGCATGCTGATGGTCAAAGCAGCAGCCGCCAGCAAAACCTCGCCACCCCACACACAAAATATAAACATCAACTATTCACCATCAGATCACATGGATAATCATGCCCGCAAGGAAGTCGTAAAACGCTTCAACAAGGAAGTCATAGAAGAAGGAAACCGTGCGTCTTTCGAAGCGCTCATGGATACCCGCTTCATCAATCATTCAGCCCCACCCGGCACCGCAAATAACGCCGAGGGCATGTGGAACACCTTCCAGCACATACTCAGACCTGCACTGAGCGACTTGCAGGTGCAGATACATGACCAATTGTGCGAAGGTGAAAAAGTCACCACAAGAAAAAGCATTACTGGAAAACACACTGGAAGCCTGCTGGGTATTGCTGCCACTGGCAAATCCATTTCCATAGACGTCATCGACATCGTCCATATCCAAGATGGCCGCTACCTTGAGCACTGGGGCATCAATACACTGAGCGCAGTACTCGCACAGTTACGCGCAGACTAATCAACCCTACATGAGCAGCAATGATGCCGCTTGTTCGCACCCTGTGAAACTTGGCGAAACCAGCAATATGCGCCATCATCGCACCAGGAGGAAACCAGCTTTGAAAAGAACAATCGTCACTGACAGCAACCATGAGAACGATCATGAAAGCGTGCAAGCCCTGGCAGAAAATTTGCGCGACACCATAGGCAAATTCGTCCGCGCCGTCCGCAGCCAGACGGGAACGCCGACTACTGCCCAGGGAGAAACACTGGCCTTCCTGGAGCGCAATGGGCCTGCCAGCATTGCCACCCTGGCAGAAAACCGGGGCGTCAAACATCAAAGCATGCGCCTGGTCATTGCCAAGCTCGAAGAAAACAGCCTGATTACTCAGACTCCCGATCCCAAAGATGGCCGCAGCCAACTCATCACCCTGACTAGAAAAGGCCAGGCAGAAAATGCCGCTGCCCGCAAGGCCCGCACACTCTGGCTAAGCGAGGTATTATCTACACGCATCAGTGCCCGTGAACGGGCGCTTCTGGGCGAAGCACTGCCCATATTGCAAAAGATCACGAGACTCGATTAAGCTCTATTTCCATTGCCTGCGCCGGGACGGTTTTGATGTTCAATCTTTACTGGTGATACTCAAACTTTCCATGCGCCCTGCAATCGACATCAACAGATTTTGCATCAGTCTGTTGGATCAACGATTGCAAATATCGACATACATTGATGCTTACCAGCGACGCAGCACTTTGAATATGCCATGTTCCACATCCACAGCGAGTAATTGCCCGCCACGGCTGCCGTGGTGTTGGCCAGAGTGAAAACTTATTACGCCAAATTCAGGAATAGTAAAATCTCTGAGCTGGTTCAGTTGTTGCAGCAGTTCTGCGTGACCAAGCTGGCGACCACTGCGTTTAAGTGTCTCTATCAATACCATAGCTGCTGCACTGGCCGCATCGCTATAGGCAGCAGGCAGGTCAAACACCGGGCTGCTGGTACGCCATGGTAACAACAGACGCAGGCGGGCTGCTTGTGCGGGTGGTAGTTGCAGGCTGGCGGGACCTGTGTGAATGGCACTCGCATATACCAGGCCTTCACCAGTGGCGGCAAGTACTTCACGCAAGTTGGCCGGGCTACCCAGGTAAATCACTGCTTCACCGGGCTGGCGGGCCTTGGCAGACCATATTTGCTCACGTAGTGACTGGTGATTGTCTCGCGCTTGCTGTCGCAACTCTTTGAGCAATACATGCAAGGCGGGATCATTGCCCTGATCATAGATCAGGGTCAGTTGTTGTGTCGCTCTATTGTTGCTAGCTACGTCACGAGCATCCAGTGCAGCCTGTACCAGCAAGGCGCTGACTTGTTCACGTACTGGCGGCAAGAGATGGAAGCTGTTTACTGTAAGCGTGTCAGAAAAACTGGCAAGACCTGGTGCCGGCAAAGGGCCGATGACTGACAGCAGGTTCACTTCAATCCTGGAACTGGACGCTGCCTGCACGCCGCTTTGCAAGCTGGCGACTTCGACAAACACCTGGTCAGGTGCTGGATTGACAAGCAGTTCCAGTTTGCGCCCATATACGCCATTGGCGACCTGATCAAAAGCCTTGTTCAAACCTGCCTGTATGGCGGCACCATAGACATTATCAGGCAAAGAGACACCGACACGTAGTACGGTGTCAGTAAGGCCGGGCGTGTCCTTGCCGATGACACTAAGGTACGCGAGCAAATCATCGAGGCCTGCGGCATCGATGTGATAGCGGGGCATGAGTGGATGCAAGAGTTGGCCATTGCTGCCCACGCCGTCAAGCAAGGCGCGTTGCAGGTGCTGACGGTCTGGCTTGCCTGCCAAGGGCGGGGCTTGCAAGCCACCCTCTTCTTTGCCCTGGCCCTGGTTGCCATGACAGCGCACGCAAGCGGCCTGACCGTTCCACCCCTTGTGGTACATGACCTGGCCGCGTTGCCAGGCCTGATCGTCAGCCCTGGCAAGGTCTGTGCAGAACAGGCAGAGCAAAGCAGCAAGTGCAACCCAAAGCCTTGCCATCATCGTACAGGCAACAGCTTTCCTACGGCTAGGGCAATATCTTCTGGCCTGGCAGTCGCATAGATTTTTTTCCAGTCACCGGTCTGTACATTGCCAGCCAATAAAATGCCGCTGTGGGCATCTTTGTCTTCGCCACTGCCACCGAGTTTTTTAGCGACCGCGCTGATATTCTCTGCGCTGCCGGTCAAGAATAACCAACCGGGGCGCACTTTGAATTTGCTGGCAAAATCCTTCAATACCTGTGGGGTATCCGTGTCAGGATCGACGGTGATGCTGACCATTTGCACGCGTGGGTCCAGCAAGGGCTGTACCTTTGCCAGATTGGCGGTCATGGGTGAACAGATGCCTGGGCAGGTCGTGAAGATGAAATTGATGAGTACGACCTTGTCTTTCATGACATCATCAAAAAAGTGCACGGTTTTGCCATCTTGCGTTTGCAGGGGCAAATTGGGGAAGTAGCGGCTATTGGCTGACTGCATGGCAGGGTCAGGCCCGGCTACCTGTTCTATCGTAGTCTGGATCAGTTTGGCCTCGGGCATGCTGGCGAGTTGTTGCCAGGTCTGTTTTTTTTCATTGATGACCAGCACCAAGCCGCTGTGATTACTGATGTCGCCGACACCGGCATTGAGGGAGCGTAATAATTTATCGACGACGGATTTATTACCCGTCAAAAACTGCCAGCCAGGGCCGGCCTCAAATTGTCTGGCAAAGGCTTTCAGACGTGGCGGCTGGTCGGTATTCGGGTCTATGCTGATGGAGATGAAAACCACATCGCGCCCTACCCGCGTGCCCAGGTCACGCTGCACCTGGCGCAAGGTGGCGGTCTGGGTGGGGCAGATCATGGTGCAGGAAGTAAAGATAAAATTGACGACCGCTGTCTTGCCTTGCACCAGGTCACGATAGAAGGCGACGTTCTTGCCATCCTGATTTACCAGTTGGGCTTCAGGTATGGGACGCATGGCGGCTTGCGCAGATGGCATTGCCACGAACAGGCACATCATGAATAGCAGCGCTTTGTTTGACATCTTCGACAACTTCAACATCTTCAACACCTGTTTGATGACTTGCTTCATATTAAATCCCACAGTAAGTCTTTATTTCACCGTCAGCACCAGTCGTGCCGACTGATTCCAGCTCATGCCCAGCGACGCTGCCTGAAAATAGACATAGTAATGTCCGCTGACGGGCGGCGCAAAGCTAATGGCATAGTCACCGTTTTTTTGTTCATGCGCGTCGACTTGCAGTTGTGTTCCCGTCGTATTGAAAAGCAGTACCTGCAAATCAGGAATGCCTGTCTGGGTCTGGCCGCTGATTGCATCGCGGATAGCGAATTGCAAATTCTGGTTTTCACCTTTGCTCAAGGTGGGCGTGGTGCCAGCCAGTGTCACGGCATAACGCGTTGCAGGTGGTTTGGACGGATCAGCCTGCACCGTGATCGGAAAACAATGCAGCATCCTGGGTGAGTCAAGATAAAACACGACCTGGTAATTGCCAGCCTTGGGCAAACGGGCGCTGGCCTGGTACAGACCGGGCTGGCGTTCTTGCAAGCTGTGGTCCAGCACCAGCACGGCACGTGGTTCATGTCCGTAATTGCGGAAGCTGCCTGCGGGTGCACTCATGCCTTCCTGATAGTAATAGATGGTACGGTCAGCCGGGTTGGCCAGCAAAGCAGCTGCGCCATTTGGCACCATGACCGTGGTGTCTGCCAGACTACCTGTGCTGCGCCCCAGGTCCGGGGCTTTTTGACCATAGCTGACAGATGCCAGCGCCAGTGGCTGCCCGGCCTGTATATTATGTGCGATGGCATCCAGCGGCACGAGTTGCATGATTTCGCTGTGACGTCGCCTTATGTAGGCCATGCGATCAGAAAACGTGACCTGGTCTGGCCCGTGCGCAATGTCTGCACCCTGCACGATCTGGTTGGTGGCAGTATCGAGCAAATCGAGTTTGTTTTTTTGCGGATTGAGGATAAAGCCATAGCGGCCATCAGGCGTAAAACGGATAGTCGAGATACCCGGCAAAGCCTTGATGCTGGCTATCTGCCTGCCTGTCGTATCAAGGGCAATCACCTGGCCATCAGCTTCATGTACGACATACAGCAGTTGCGCCTTGGATGACCATGCCATGGCGACAGGTTTGCTGCCGCTGGCGATATCAGTAGTTTTTTTAAGGCTGCCTGCATCAATGAGGCTGATGTTGTTGTCTGCGGCATTGCTGACGAATGCACTCTTGCCATCGTCACTGAAGGCGATGGCGTGACTGCCCTGCCCTGTCTTGATGTTTGCCAGCAGTTGCCCACTTGAGGCGGACAATACCGTCACACCATCATCCGTTAATACCCACACTTGCTGCGCACCGGGGCGCAAAGCCATCTGGCCGGGATGACCGGGCACGGGCACATGGGTTCTGACTTGCCAGTTGCGGGTATCGACCAGCGCCACTTCATGCACCTGTGGCTGGCTGACCCAGAGATTTTGCTCAGGCGTCAGCAACCAATCCTGCCCTACGCCTTTCAGTATCACCATGGTCAGCAGTTTGGAACCACCAAAGCCGGTCTGTGGATTGATGACGGAGATGGAATTATCTTCATTCAGTGCCAGCACATAATAGGCATTTAAACTGAGCGCTGGCGCATGCAGCAAATCGCCACCAATAAAGGTGGCGACCTTGCGGCGGCAGGCTTGCTCGCTGTTTTCGTCTGCCTTGTTTTGCGCATCTACCCAGGCAATAGGCCGTGCATTACGGATGGGATTGGCACTGGCGGCATCGCGCAGGCTCAGGGTGAAGCGTGCTTCTGCACCTTCCTGCATGGACTGCGACATGTCCAGTTGCAAGGAGACGCCATCCTTGATTACCTGATTTGGCGTTGTGCTAATTTCTGGTACCGGTGCGGCAATGGCGCTGCCTGCAAAAACAGCTACATGCGCGCTCGCCAGCGTAGTCGCCAGCACCAGCCCAAGAAGGGCTTGATGCCAGCGATTGCGTGCACAGACAGGTTTGTCAAATATCGCGTACACCATCAACGCTTCCGTCGTTCAAATTTTTGCAGTGGTATTGCAGGTGGTACGGCTTGTTTGTCTATCGACTCTATCGCATTATTGCTCGCTGTCAGGGTAGCTGCTGCCGGTCTGTGTTGTGCCAGTCCACCAAAAGAAGAACGCACTTCCAGCAGGGTCGGCGCTACTGCATTGGCATTGGTCTTGAATTGCCAGCGGCCTGACTGGTCAACTACGGCCTTGCCCAGTTCTTTGCCGTCCGCCACGATAGTCACAGAGTCAGCCTGCTCCCATTGCACACTGCCGGGGCGCACAGTGACACTGCCTGTCACTTCCAAAATACCCTCAATGGACACAACCTGGTCAATGACGACGACATCGGCAAACACTTCCTGCACTGTCGTTACTGCCTTTGCAGTCGCACCAGCTACAGCAGGGCTGACGCGGAAAACGCCCCAGCCACCGGTGCTATATTGACCATTGGGCCAACTGCGGTACAGGTAATCGCCAGGCACTGCAAATGCACCACCGGCTTTATCGACGACCACATCAAAATGCGATGTCGTGCCATAGCCTGACTGCGTACCCGTAGCTAAGGATGCAGGGTTACTACCTATCCTCGTCGAGTTATCGGTATAGGGTTCAAACTGCCATTGATGCCCGGTCAGCTCAAACACATTCTGGTTATCCGCCAGCCCCAGCGGGCCAAACAGGCGGAAGCGCACTGGCGTGCCTGCATTGGCGCGGAAGACCGGTGTTTGCGGGTCACCATTGACCTGGGTATTCGATACCTCAGCCGTAGTGTCGATGGCAGAAAGATTGGGGTTGACCTCGGTACCATAGCGATAAAAGAAAGGCTCGGTACGGTAGTTGACCGCCATCAACGGCGATTTAAGCTGATACAGAGAATTGCCCTTATATTGCATGGCGATATCAGTTTGCATGAAGACCGCAAAATCACGGAAAGGCTTACCCACCGCAGGCGACACCGTGCTGGAAACATGCGTGCCTGGATCATCTTGCCATTTCGCGCCCAAAGGCTCGATGATCATGCCACCAAACAGGCCATGGTAAGCCTGCATCAGCGGGTCGGCCGGTGCCAGGTTGATTGCACCAAATTCTACTGGTGTGGCGCGGGTGACGCCATTGTCGTTTTGCAGCGTACCGGCATACCAGGTGTAGATGATGGATGGCGGCGTACCTATGCAAGGTGCGGGGTTGCAGGCAGCCACGGTTTGTACCGGGTTGATACCGACGTTCATGCCATCTGCATTGCTGACATCCATCGCCAGCAATTGCGGGTGCAAGCCTGCCTGGGTCGAAGGCAGCAACTTGATGTTGGCATAGGCATCAGTAAATCCCAGCGTTGGTCTTGAGGCAGATTCAGGCGTGGTAAATACTGCTGCCCTGGCATTGACGCGGTTGGTCAGTTGCAGTCGGATGACATCACCAGCAGCAGCACGCAGGGCCAGCGGTTCGATATTGAGTCCAGCCTTCAGGGTGCCATTCTGGTTAAGGTCCTGGTCTTGCACATACACAATGGCATTGAGGTCGTTCAGGGTGTCACTGGAGAATCTGCCATGCGTCAGCCTGGCACCGCGGCTGTTGTACAGCAGCGGGCTATTGGTACCCAGCAGTTGTTGTATCGTCGTTGCCGATACCTTGAACTGGCGCACACATGGCCCGCGCGCTGTGCAATCAGTGGGCAGGTTGGGCATGGTGGTGGCCACCGGCCTGATACTGGAATTGCCAGGCAAAGGTGAGAGCCATGACACCTGGTTGTTATAACTGCGCATCAGGCTCCAGGCACCACTGACATTGCCATCATAGGCATTGCTGGCGTTGAACAGATAATCCAGCGACTGCGCCCTGCCGGTTTGCGGAATGGTGAACAAGCTTTCAAAATGCTCAGACAAGCCCATGGTCTGGCTGCCGCGATAGCCAGAGTTGGCGTTGAAGGGTTCGAACAGCCATTTGTTGCCATTCACGGTGACGGTATGGTTACCTACCAATGCACCATCAATGAGACGCAATTGCACGGGGTCATTTTCATAGACATGCAAGATAGGCGTGAAAGGATCAGTGCCACCCATCTGCGCACTGAGAGGCTGCCTTGGGAAGCTAAAGCAATTATTCGTAGCAGTTTTTACGCAACGCGGATTGATGTTGCTACCGCCCGCAGGCTGCACGTTCAGTTGTGCATCATTACGCAGTGTCGATGAATAAGCGCGCGCCAGGTCAGTGCCGGAATTAACGGCACTATTAGCGGATGCCACCCGCAAAGCCAGCGATTCATTACGGTAATTGAGTACCGATACACCGACACCAAAACCACCAATGATACTGGGCGTGGTCGATGGTGGAATTGGTGGATTGGTTGGATTGCTGAGTGCAACTGGCAAGCAGCCAACGCAGTTGATGCCATTGAGCGGATCTGCCCAGCCAGTGTAAGTACCATTCACACTGCGCTTGCAACCGCTATATATCGGGTCTTGACCCGGATAGCAATCAAAGCTGGTGCGGCTGGCTGGCAGATAGGCAAATTGGGAGTCTGCCACTGCCAGACCAAATTCACGGTAGGCCTTGCCCTGGCGCGGCAGGATGTTTGCCGCATAGCTGGTAGGGCCGCCATCGCTGCGGTTGCCAAAAAAGGTTTTGCCATCTGCCGAAGTCCAGCGCGAGTCTGTCGGTTCTACCACCAGCCCTGCATACAGGCCCACCATCTGGTGGGTGGAAGGTCCAAAATGGTCATGCGTGAAAACAGTCAGCAAAGTGCGGTCGGCCTTTTGTTTGTCCATCACCGGATCTACCCACCAGCGCTGCACTGTGGCCTGCGCGCCCACCCATTGCATGCTGCCGGGTGTAGGGCCATTGCCAAAGGTGGCGATGGCTTTGGGGGTCAGCCTGACTTGTTTGCCATTCACGGCGATACCGCCAGCCTGGTTAATGCCATTGATGCGGGCGCGCACTTCGTCCGGGCTGAAGGTGCCGTCTTCATAATTGAAACCGTTGGCTGCACCGTCAGAGGCAAGCACATCAAACTTCACGAGGTGGATATGCTGGCCTATGATGTCGGTCGGTGTGCGCACCTGGAAATCATCGAGCTCATAATAACTGGGCACAAGATTGGTGTGCCAGTACTCCACCACGTCATTGCTGTTGGCGCGGAAGAACAGGGGTTCTGGCGGTTTGTCACCATTCAGTATCGGTTTCACATCCTGCCACAAGGCAAGTATGCGTTGCTGCGGGAAGTGCCAGCCTTTTTTATTGAGCACAACGTCAGTCTGCATCGCAGCGCCCTTGTAAATGCGCACTGGCGGCGTGACGCTGGCACCTCTGGCAGGGTTGGCAAATGGAGCACCGGGTGCACGCTGCAAGCCATTCATGGCGAATTGCGCGGGGCTGCCATCTGGCAGCCTGGTTGCAACTGATTTTTGTTCATGCATGCTCATTGCCGCCTGTTCGGTGGCAGTGCCCTGCTCTGGCAATTCTATGGCGTTGATGCGGCCCATTTCTTTGGTAAAGTCAGTCTGTGTATATTTATCGACAGAAATCGTGCCACCGGTAATCAGATGGCGAGGCAAGCCGCCATTCAGGGCCACTCCATTTTCCACCGCAAAATCATTTGGTGGATGTGGCGCACGGTGACCTGCGACACCCGGTACAAAGAAGGGATATCCAGGGTTACCAGCGCCAGTCACCCTGACCTGGCCTTTATCAATATGCACTGCCGCTGGCAAGGGTGCCATGGCGCGGGTTGGCAAGGGTACCAGGCCGGGGATGGGTGTGCCAGCCAGTATTTCGGCATCCGGCAACGCCCGCGAACCGGCCCTGGGCTTGCCATCGCTACCTAGCGGCGTGCCCAGTTCCAGCACATCATGCACACGGAAAAGTGCCCACATGCCGCTGGCAAAATGCGGATAGAAATGGCAATGGAAGATGGAGTCACCCGGCGTCAGGTTGCGGTTGCCGCTACCCTCATACACCAGGTCCATGGTATAGGATGAACCCGGGCCTATGGTCTGACTATCAAGATAACTGCTGCTATCACTGTCCGGTGAATACAGCCACTGGTGGGCATGGTGGTGATGCACATGGAAGATACCCTGCCCCGCATGCAAGACACGAAAGCGGGCACGGTCACCCTGATAGGTATGATACACATTTGACGGATCATCCGGATAGAAAGCCTTGGTCGCCTTGGGCGGTGTGCAAGGCTGGGGCGAGCAGGTCAGGTTGGCAGGATTATCCACCACCATGGCGGGATCACCACCAGCCCAGGAGCTCAGGAAAAATTCTTCAAATTTACACTCAGGGCAATCAGCAGTCGGCCCGACCTTGAGCCTGTTCGCGAGAATTTCTGCAGAAATACCTGCCGAACCGTAGTTGATGGAAAACGCATCACTGGCACCACTGAGTACATTAGTTTGATCGGCCAGTTGTGGAAATGCCTGCACCAGCGTGAACGACTCATGGTACATCACAGTCACTTCGCGGTAAGGAGATTCCGGATTCGGATAAGATGGATTACGTGTGCCGCTGAATGTGAAGGAGCCATGGTTAGGCCCGGTGATGATGGCCGTCAGGTCACTGTGAACGATGTTATTCCTGGCATCCAGCATCTTCAACACTGGCTTGCTGCTGCCGGGTATCAGCGCATCATAATTGATCACAGGGTAGCCAGTCGCACTGGTACCCGATGCCTGCTGCATCTCCGCCTGCGTAACCTGGCTGCGATACCATTCCGAGCCGCGTGGCTGCACATTGACAGAACCAAACAAGCCATACGTCAGTTGCTCCTGCCCTGCCATGCTGTACAGCAAAAAGCTGCCCTCTTGCGCCGCATACAAACGATAGCTCATGGCCCTGCCCGGGGCGATGATGCCACTGTCATTACCTGAGGGCGAAACCGCGTTATTGCCAACAAAGCTGCCATCATCCTTGATGGATGAGACAGCCTCCATACCCGCCACATGGACAGACGCGTTTTTTGTCACCGGATTGGGATTGACACTGGCGGGTTTAAGCCAGTTCTGGAAATTGACCACCAGGCAGTCACCCACATTTGCCCGCAAAACCATGGGCCGCGGCCGCTTGCCTGACCGCAATTGCGCATTGCCCGGCCCCGGCACGCTACCGCTGATTGCAACCACATCCCCCCGCAGCGCATACACCATGCCACCAGGTTGCGACGTGCCCAGGCGATTGATCATCATAGCCTGGTCTATCACCACAACATCCGCCGTGACGACGCGTTCACAACGCCCAGCAGCCAGATTATCCGGCGCAGTCTGGGCTTGAGCCTGAGCGGCAAGCATGAGTAATATGGGGGCGAGACTACCGCCTATCATAGAAAGGAATTTCATCTCGGTTCCATTTCAAGAAAGTTGGGGTGCGATAAACCTGGAAGCAGTCTGGCAGAGCCGCCAGCTGTTTATATTTTTAATTGTTTTTTTTACAATTTCAACTTCACTATACTCTAATTTCTTAAGTTTTTAACAATCAGTGGAAATATTTTAATTGCGGCTGGATTGTCGTTGTGTTTTTAATACAAATCCATCGGTGCGCAATGTCAAACCAGGCTGAAAGCTGGTCACGAATGTGCACGCCCGAAATGCCATATGGCAAAACCACGTCAGCGAGTTCTGGCCTTACTCAACAAGCAACTCAGGATTGCGCACCAAACGAGAGTCGCAATGGATATAAGTCATATAGCAAAGCGAAACAAACTTAAGAGCAAATCGACGATATATGTGTCATTCTGCAGGAAGATACCAAGCGTGATTTCATTCCGTTTGAAACCCATCAGACTTAACCAGGAATGGCGTATTGGATGGCATGTGGAGGGATCAAAAAAAGAAAAAGCCCCTGGTTACCCAGAGGCTTTTTCAGTATTGCTGGCGGAGACGGTGGAATACAGGATCATTGTAAATACAGGCCATTTTTGAATTTACCTACTTACTTACCCACAAAACATTTTTTTGTATTTTGTCAGGTAAATGGCACAAATTTGGTTGCTGACGCTTTTTTGCAGAGCTATTATTATTTTACCGACAACAATTAAATTACCTCCGGCAAAGCCGGAGGTTTATTGCTGGGGCGCCTCAAAGGCGCTGGTAACCCTTGAGCCGCCTAAAGGCGGCTACAGTCCCAATTTCATTTGGTCGTAACGCTCATCTTCCTG
>NZ_JBMPPK010000015.1:0-195357 GCF_049339405.1 Undibacterium sp. Tian12W | reverse complement strand
GATTATATTCACTACTATAATCACGACCGGATCAAGGTCAAACTAAAAGGACTGAGTCCTGTGCAATACAGAATTCAGTCCTTGGCTACTTAAATAATTAAACGTCCAACTTTACGGGGTCACTTCATTCTGGTGCGTTTTTTTATGACTATCCCATGATTGTCATTGATTGCCTATCAGCTCTGCAAAACACCTGAAGCAATGAATAATCAGAGCTTTTGCAACACCTGGCTGGCACGGTCAATTTCGGCCTGGTATTGTGGCGACTTGCCTGGTAATGCTTTCAATATTGAAACTGCTTCTTCCAGCATCAGCCTGGCAGATTGCATTTGCTTTTGCTGGCGGTGAACCATGCCCAGATTAATCATGGTATGAGCAACCTTGGGTTGAAATGTTTCCGGATTTCTTTTCGCGGCCTGTCGCCAAAATGAAATAGATTTTTCATACGCCTGACGCGCTTCATCCCAGCGTCCCTCCTCCTGGCAGAGTATGCCTAAATTCAACAAGCTGCGGCCAAGATCGGCAATCGATGAGCCGGGACTCATTTGCTCTCTCTTGCGATAAAGTTGCACAACTTCTTCGAACAGAATACGCGCATCTTGATAGCGCCCTTGTGCCGCGTATTGAGAAGCCAGGGATTCAAGCATCACCCGTGCCATCGCGAAGTAAAAATCCGGTATTTTCTCTGCCACATTACGGAACATGACCGTCGCCTCTTCAAAATCGAGCTGCATTTCCTTTTTTCGATTTATCTTGCGATACAACAAGCCTCTGCTACGCAGCGTCAATGCCATATCTATTCGATTAAAACTGGCATTGGCACTCTTCAAAGTGCGGTATACGGCGATCGCTTCATCAAATAAAGCCAGTGCCTCCTTGTTGCGTTCAGACTCGGAATACACATTTGCAAGACTGGTCAAATTTTGCGCTAAATGCGTTGTATACAGAAGCGGCTGACTCTTCGCCAATTGTCTATAAATGCTGAGCGCTTCTTCGCTGGCTGCTATAGCGTCATCAAAACGTTTTTGGTCCAAATAGCTATTGCTCAAATTGCTCAAAGCAATGGCTATTTTTTCTTGATACGTTTCCGGATTGCTGAGCGCCAGCTTGCGGTAAATGAACAAACCTTCTTCATAACTGGCCTGTGCCTCCTGCATCCGGCTCTCGGCTTCATACGGGATGCCAACGTCAATCAGGGCGTCAGCCAGCTCTGCCATATACTTGCCAGGGTATTTTTGCGATAACTGGCGATAGATATTCAGCGCTTCTTCATCGGGTATACGCGCCTCCTTCATCTTACCAATCATGGCATAAGTGCGTCCGTGTGCACTTAGTAATTTCGCCAGTTGCGGTAAATATTGCTCAGGGTCTTTTTCTGCCAGTCGCCGATAACGATTGATATTTTCAGCACTGGTGTCTTCATTGACAGGTATTGCTGCGGCAGGCGCATCTGCCGCGGAGCATGGCTGCGCATTGATACTGGCGATCGCTATCAAGACGGAAAAATAAAAATGGTGTTTGAGGTTATTCACAATAATTTTGTTTTATTCAATTTACGTATCCATGTACCAAGTTCTGCATATTCAATGCATCACTACCCTGCGCATTTTTTGCGAAATATACGCCAGGCTGACCAGGCTCATCAGGGCACATACCATGAAGGCGATGCCAACTGCCACCACACTCAGGGTTTCGCCTTTCAACACCTGGTTCATCATCTGGTTTTGTGACAGCACTGGCACCCACTGGAACCATGAAGGTTCACGGCCTGGGAACAGGATAGGTACCAATGATACAAAGGGGATGAACATGGTCACCAGCTGGTTGCGTACCTGGGCTTCTTTATAGCTTTTGCAATCCAGTGAAATGGCAATCTGTATCGCCGCGACGCTGGCGGCCAGTGGCAGCAAAACCAGCAAGAAGCCCATCGCATCCTTGAAATTGAACTGGAATTCAGCACGCAGGGTTTCATTATGGATCAGCCATTGTGAAGGGAAGAAGCTGAAGATGGTCAGCACGACTACCCCCATGCCAACAATCGCGACCGCGCCCCATTTGCCGATGGTCAGTTGCCAGCCGCTGACTGGGTTCATCATCAGCGGCTCCAGCGAACCGCGCTCACGTTCACCTGCCGTGGTATCAATCGCGGCATACATGCCACCGAGGACAATGGCCATCAAAACCATCATGGGCAGCATGGTGGTGATGGTAGCTTTGCGTTCTTCCGGCTTTTTGATATGACGTTCGCGTATGTCAAGACGCTGCAATAATTCCAGCGACACACCACGCATGGCCAGCCCCAATGTAGCCAGCTCCTGCGAATAGCCATCCAGCAAACGGCGCAGGGGGCGCACACCAAATTCTGCCTGGCGGTTTGAGGTATCAAAGGCTATTTCCAGAACACCCTTGCCACCTGATGCCAGCTTCTCATCAAAATCATCGGGGATCAGCAAGACGGGCTGGTCAAGTTCCTTGCTTTGCGATTTGGCAGCATAATCATCAGGCGCGGTCTTGATTTGATAACCCTGACGCAGGATGAAGTTTTCCAGGCCGCGTGCATGCTCTATGCCCTTGACGAGGACAGTACGTTTTTCTTCCTGCGATTCAACCTGGGTCAGCACGACCGAGAAAATCAGCAGCATCAGTGGCACGCCCAGCAATGAACTGATCAGGGCTACCATCAGGGTGCGGCGGTCACGCAAGGCGTCACGCAACTCCTTGCGCAGGATAGCTAAAGTGGCTTTCATCAATTCACTCCTGTCAGAGATTTTTGTGGATGCAGGAATGCCAGTTTGACGAAGGCATCTTCAAAATTATCTTCACCGGATTGCGCCAGCAATTCTTCTACCGTGCCATGCGCCACGTCCTTGCCCTGGGCAACGATGACAACCTGGTCGCACAGTCGTTCTACCTCTTGCATGATGTGGGTAGAGAAGATGATGCACTTGCCGCCGCCTTCTGGCGAGCGCAGGAAGCGCAAAAATTCCCGCAGCGCGCGGGTAGCGACGACGTCCAGACCGTTGGTGGGTTCATCCAGAATGATGTTCTTGGGATCATGCACCAGTGCTCTTGCCAGCGCGGTTTTCATACGTTCACCCTGGCTGAAACCATCGGTGCGGCGGTCCAGCAATTTATCCATATCCAGCCATTGCGACAGTTGCTGGGTACGCTGTTCTGCATGGGCAGTGTCCATGCCATGCAACAAGCCATAGTAATGAATATTTTCACGCGCAGTCAGGCGCGGGTAGAGGCCACGCGCATCTGACAAGACCCCCATATGTGACTGGGTCGATGAAGTACCGGCCTTGACTGCTGTGCCGTCAACCATGATCTGCCCTTCGTCGGATTGCAAGAGTGCAGCGATCATGCGCAGCGTGGTGGTTTTGCCTGCGCCATTTGCGCCCAGCAAACCGGTGATGCAGCCATCACTGGCGCTGAAGCTGACGCCATCAACAGCCTTCACCACTTCACTGGTTTTTTTCAGCAAGCCAAGGCTGCGTGCAGCATTGACAAAAGCATTGCCTGAGGATTTGCCGAGGCGCACAAATTCTTTGTGCAAGTCATTGACGATAATCATGGCTTGGCCTCCTTGCCAGCTTTGTTGACAGCGGGCGGCACGGGTGCCTGCCAGGCCAGTGCACGCGGTATCTGACGCACGCAGGTGGTATCGACCTTGACGGCTTCGCTGTCTTCTTTGGCATTTAAAAAACGGTGTACTACATCGCGTATGCAGCCTTGGGCCAACAAACCGTGACCAGTATTTTCTATGACGACATGGCGGGCATTCGGGCCCAGCGCCTTGGCAACTTCATCGCCATATCTGGTGGGGGTAACAGGATCAAGACCACCACTGAGCAACAGGGCGGGCGAAGCCGAGGCGGGCACTTTGAAAAACTCTGCCGGTATCTCGCTACGCGGCCATTTTTTGCAAGTCTGGGTGTATTGATCAGCCATGAGCTTTTCAAAATCATCATTGGCAGGCAAACTTGCCGACTGTGCGAAAGCTTCACCACACCAGACCGAGAAATGCATGCCGTAAGAAATGCCACCAGGGCCAGGCAAATTGGTTGCACCTGTCATGGTCACCAGCGGCGCATAATTGCCCTGCTCTGCCTGCGTCAGCGCATATGGCAAAGCGGACAGCGAATTAGGGCTGTACAAGGACTTGTGAACCAGGCCCAGCAAACTGTCACGCGTCATCTCGGTCTTGATGGGCGTGCCCATGCGTGGGTGCGTGATAATGATTTTCTGCGGCTGGCTGGCCAGCAGTTTTTTCCAGCGATTTTCCAGGTCCGGGTAACTGGCATTGCAGGCGGCTTCTTTTTTGCAATCCCTGAACAAAGCATCCAGCGCTTTTTGTGCATCGGCACTGGCCAGGCGCATGCTTGGTGGCACCACGCCGTCAAGCACTATACGGCGTACGGATTGCGGGAACTGGCGCAGGTATTCAAGCCCGGCACGCGTGCCATATGAAGCACCGACGACATTGACGCGGCCATAGCCTTGCTTCAGGCGTACCGCCTCCAGATCTTGCATGGCAATGCTGGTGCCAAAGTATTGCAGCTCGCCATAAGGTAATGTCTGCAACTGGCGCATGCAGTCGTCGGTGACTTTGAC
Source organism: Undibacterium sp. Tian12W (assembly GCF_049339405.1). NCBI lineage: Bacteria > Pseudomonadati > Pseudomonadota > Betaproteobacteria > Burkholderiales > Oxalobacteraceae > Undibacterium > Undibacterium sp. Tian12W. Next base: position 190,740 of record NZ_JBMPPK010000015.1, on the reverse strand, counting down.
TCTTTGTTCCGGAGATAAAACTTCTTCGGCTTTTTCGAGTTCAGGACATTCCAGCGGTGCACTACGGCCAGTGCCACGCTGATCAACAAACACCAGGTCACGGCGACGGTTCAGGCGTGCCATCAAGGTGGTCGCCCAACTGGCAACGCTGATGGCACTTTGGCCTGGGCCACCGGCCAGCAGGAAAACGGCATCCGGCAATTTATTCCTGTCCTGCGAAGGGATCACAACATACTGGATATCGATCTGCTTGCCTTGCGGTTGCGCCGGGTTCAAAGGTCTTTGCACCTGACCGCATTGCACTTCTTGCGGGAATTCTGGCAGGCGGCAAGCCTTGGTGGGTGAAGTAGTGGCTGCGGCATTGGCATGTGCTGTCACTGCACTGCATAGCGCCAGGCCAGACATGAGCCTGAGCATGAATCTTTTGTTCAAAGTGGTCTCCTGAAACTGCTTACTTAATGACTTGATTACTTTAATAGCAACTTCAGGAGTCTAAGCGGAATTACTCAATCAGTAAATGGCAGTTGTGATTGCGTGCCAAGATTACTCAGCAAAGCCTTGATAGGTGCAGGCAAACCCAGTTGCATTGCTTCACTGAGCGGATGCCAGCCAAGCTCACCTTCTGCAACTTGCAGGTGACGTTTTTTGAGTTGCACATGCACCGGCAGGATATGCAATTTGAAGTGGGTGAATACATGGGCAAAAACCGGCAAGACCTGGATGCTGGCGATGTCACCAAAACGGCTGGCGCGCTCACGCACAGTCGCCATTTGCGCATCGACAGAAAACGCATCATCCTCGCCACTATATTCTTGCATGCCCGCCAGCTCTGGCAGGGATAACAAACCACCCCAGATGCCAGTGGGTGGCCTGCGCTCCAGCAAGACTTCTGCGCCATCCTGCACCAGCAGCATGATGGCCTGTTTTTCTTTTTGCGCTTTTTTTGGTTTGCGTACTGGCAGCTCTGCGGTCCTGCCTTGTGCATAAGCCACGCAGCGTGTCTGGAAAGGGCATAGCGTGCATTTGGGGCTGCTGCGCGTGCATACCGTAGCCCCCAGGTCCATCAGGCCCTGTGTATAAGCGCCTATGTCTTGTGCGGGCAATAAAGCCTGGGCGCGCAGCCACATATTGTCTTCTACTGGTTTGGTGCCGGGATAGCCGTCTATGCCAAACACACGGGCAAATACGCGCTTGACGTTGCCATCCAGAATTGCTGCTACCGTGCCATAAGAAAATGCCGTGATCGCAGCGGCCGTTGAGCGGCCTATGCCGGGCAATTCTTGCAGCAAGGCGGGGTCAGCCGGGAACTTGCCCTGGTATTTATCCACCACCTGTTTGGCGCACTGATGCAGGTTACGGGCGCGGGTGTAATAACCAAGGCCGGCCCAGTGTTCCATGACTTGTCCGGCCGGTGCGGCCGCCAGGTCAAACACGGTAGGAAAAGTTTCCAGGAAGCGTTTGTAATACGGAATAACTGCCGTGACCTGCGTTTGCTGCAGCATGATTTCAGACAGCCAGACGCGATAAGCCTCATGGCTTTGCTGCCAGGGCAAGCCGTGGCGCCCATGCTGTTTTTGCCAGGTAATGAGCGCTGCAGAAAAACTGGGATCGACGTATAAACTTGAGTGGGTAGTAGCAAGCTCAGGCTGACCCGCGAGGTCAGCCTTGCTACGTGATGCTTTAGACTTCATTATTTCAGGCAGCCACCCGGAGCGCAGTCAGTTCTGCCGTCAATGCTGTACGCAGTGTGTCTTCGAGATCGGTCAGCGCTTTTTTCTGCGCATCGATATCTGCCTGCAAGCTCTCGAACGACGATATTTTGTCTTCCAGGCTGTCGGTTGCCACATGGATGCGCTGTATCGATTGCATGCGGTTTTTCAACTGCCCTTTGTGCTCACGTATCTGTGCTTCCAGCGGTGCCATGACGACTTTTTGCCAGGCTTCAACATCGCGGTTGGCTTGCAAGAAGCTTTGCTTGACGCGGGCAGCGACAGAATCAAAGAACTTGTGCATCAACACAACTTGCGGTGTCGTCAGCAAAGTGGCGGTGCTGAACTGCTTTTGATACACACCTTCAATCGCTTCGACTTCCTTGATGTATTTATCGAGAGAGAAAGACATGGGTGACGACAAGGCCAGACCATGTTCAGTCGAAAACTTGCGGTACATGACCGTCATCATTTCCGAAATCTCATCTGTCTTTTTATTCGATGTTTGCAGGTTCAGTTTAACCTGAGAAAAGAATTGCCTGACCGATTCACGCAGGCCCACCGAGAACCTGCTCTTTTCCATGGCTTCGCGCGATTTACGGATTTCTTCACGCAGGATATCCATGCCCAGGCTGGTATAGACCTCAGTCGATAAACGGGTAAACACCGACCGCGTGCCCTGCATGCGCAAGAGGCTGGCATCGAATTCTTTTTTCTCGGCATCGATACGCTTCATCATGTGTTCTATGACGTTCATATTCTTGCCGCGCAGGCTTTTCAATTCCATCATTTGCTCAACCATGCTGCGGCTGCGGGCAGAGATAACTGCCTGTTGCGCATGGATGATTTCATTGATTTCTGAAGACATCTGGGCGCGGATGATGTTTTGCTTGGCCGGTATCAATTCCTTGGACAAGGCATATTCCAGCGTAGGCAGGCGGCTGCGTGCCAGCAAAGGTGCATCTTTATTGATCTTGGCAACCAAGCCTTTTTGCGCCGAGATAGGGAAAATCTGCTTTTCTTCCAACCCCAGAGTATGCGCAACCGTGCTTACCTGACGGACGATTTGCGCTTCGACTTCTTCAGGCGTGCGCAATTCATCCCACATGCTGTCTATCTTGTTCAGGACCACCATGCGGCCAGGGCCATTGCCTATATTATTGCGCCAGACATCGATATCGCTCTTGGTCACGCCAGTGTCGGCGGCCAGAATGAACAAAACGGCATGCGCATTCGGAATCAAATTCAGTGTCAGTTCAGGCTCGGTACCTATCGCATTCAGACCCGGCGTATCGACAATGATCAGGCCTTCCTTCAACAAAGGATGAGGGAAATTGATAATCGCATGACGCCATTGGGAAATCTCTACCAGGCCATCTTCATCGACTTCCAGCGGTGCATCGGGGTCGTTTTCATCAAACAGGCCATATTGTTTGGCCACGTCTATGCTGACTTTCTTGGTCAGACTGACTTGCTTGAAGGCTTCCAGCATGCCGTCGCCGGAATTGATATTCAGCGGCAGTACCGTCCATACATGGCTCTGGCCCTTGTATTCACTGGTCGATTGCGCTTCGGCACGGGTTTCTATAGGCAGCAGGCGTATGCAGGGCGGGATAGTGTCGTCATACAAAAGCTCGGTCGGGCACATCGTGGTGCGACCGGCAGAAGACGGCAATATGCGCTGACCGTAGTCTGCAAAGAATATGGCATTGATCAGTTCTGACTTGCCGCGTGAGAATTCTGCAACGAAAGCGATAGACAATTTGTCATCAACCAGACGTTCCATCAAACGCGCAATGCGCTGATCACTGGCGGCATCGGCCATATCCGATCCATGTATCCATGTCCGGTACTGCTCCAGCGCTTTGACCACTCCTTTGCGCCAGTCGCTGTACTCCTGGAATTTCTGAACCAGATTGCTCATGTTCCCCTCAGTTAACTTTTTTGATATTCCAAGTATATATGGAAGCGTTAAAAAAATACGCGTAAATCGAATTTTGCTTACATTTCAGCCAGATTTGTGGGTTTATTTCTGACATTTTGCACAATAAAAGCTACTGCGTTGTCCTTGTTTTATCTGTCTGACGGCTTCGCCACAAACGCGACAGGGTTCGCCAGTGCGGTCATACACAAAGTAAGATTGCTGAAAATACCCGCTTTGCCCATCCACGCCCATGAAATCTTTAAGAGTGCTGCCACCCGCCTCAATCGCTGCCGCCAGGGTCGCCCGTATGGCCGCTTCCAGTAAAGTATAGCGCTTCAGGCTGATGCGTCCAGCCTGAGTTTTAGGGTTGATGCCGGCCCGGAACAAACTTTCTGATGCATAAATATTACCAACACCGACCACAATATCCCCGGCCAGCAAGACTTGTTTGATGGGCGCACTACGGTTTCTTGTTAATTTATACAATAATTCTGGATTAAATCCGGCTTCCAGCGGCTCTACGCCCAACTGGCGTATCAGCAGATGCTCTTCGAGGTCGCCATCAGCAGCGTCATGCCAGAGTACCGCGCCAAAACGACGTGGGTCTGTCATGCGCAAGGCAAACTCACCAACAACAATATCAATATGATCATGCTTGGCCGGTGGCAGATTTTTGTCCAGCACGCGCAAATGACCGGACATCCCTAAATGTATGAGCAAGGTACCATGCTCAAATTGCAACAGCAGATACTTACCCCTGCGCCCCGTCGCCAGGATGCGCCTGCCTGCCAGCAAAGCAGGCAAGTTGGTGGGAAAAGGCCAGCGCAAGCCAGCACGGCGCATGATCACGTCAGTGACCAGCTTGCCTGTCAGGTGCGGCTCGACACCACGGCGCGTCACTTCAACTTCAGGTAATTCTGGCATGTGAGGGAACTTTTACCATTACAATCTGACACAGTGTATATATGCAGTGAAACCCACAGTTGCGCTGCTTCAGCGTAAAATCAATCATCAACGTCAAATCCGGATTCGTTTTGAAAACACTGCCTACTCTCATATTTAACCCTATTGTATCCGCAATATCATCCATGTCTGCTGCTGCACTGTGGCGACCTGCGGCTCTGGTATTGAGCGCGGCCCTGATCAGCGGCTGTGCAAGCGTAGGCAAACCAGGCGCAACTGCCGAGGACACGCATCATGTCAGTGATGCTGCACAGGCGGCCCTGTCTGCAGAAAAGACACTGAACGGTGTAGCCAGTGCACCGGTGTATGAAGACCCCTTGCCTGAAGTCAAGCTGACCGAGGAATTATTCTACAAGATCGTCACCGCAGAAATCGCCTTCCAGCGTGGCAGTTGGCAAAGCGCCTATGTGATTCTGTACTCTGTGGCAGAACAGACCCGCGATCCGCGTATTGCCAAACGGGCTGCGGAAATCGCGCTGGCCGCCAAACAATCTGGCGAGGCCTTGCAGGCTGTGCGCCTGTGGCGCGAGCTGGCACCTAATTCAAATGAAGCCACCCAGTATTACCTGGGCTTCATGGTGATGAATAATAATCTGGCTGAAATCCAGTCTGTCTATACCGAAAAGCTGAAGTCATCTGACCCCAAACAACTGGGTGTCATGATGTTGCAGGTACAGCGCCTGTTGTCGCGCGCACGTGACAAGAATGGTGCATACAATACCTTGGTCACCCTGCTGCAACCGTATAAAGATAGCCCCGATGCCCATATGGCGCTGGCCCAGGGTGCCTATGTCAAGGGTGACAACAAGCTCGCCGTCAGTGAAGCGCAGGAAGTACTGAAAGCCAGGTCAGATTCTCAACTGGCGGCGCTGACAGTTGCGCAGGCGTCTTCACAAGAGGATGCGGCCAAGGCTTTATCGGCCTTTCTGGTAAAAAACCCAGGTGCCCGCGATGTGCGTCTGGCCTATGCCAGCATATTGATAGACCTGAAACAACTGGATCAGGCCAACCAGGAATTTGAAATCATCGCGCGTGACAAACCTGATGATGTCAGTGCGATCTATACCCTTGGTGTACTGGCGATGGAACGTAATCAACCGCAAAAAGCCGAGGCTTATTTCCTGAAATACCTGCAGTCACTCGAAGGTAAAAGCGGTGAAGAGCGCGACCCGACCACTGCACTGGTCAATCTCTCGCGCATTGCAGCTGAACGCAAGGATTACAGAGCCGCGCAAGACTGGCTGGCACAAGTCGATTCTTATGATGGCCGCAACCCTGCCTGGTTCAATGTACAGATACGCCGTGGATTCTTGCTGGCCAAGGAAGGCAGGCTGCTGGAAGCGCGCGCCTTTATACAGCAAATCAAGGCCAGCAATGAAACTGAACAAATCCAGTTGATACAGTCAGAAGCGCAGCTATTGCGCGATGCAAACCTGCCTGATCAGGCCAGGGCCGTGCTGGAGCAAGGCATTAAACAGACACCAAATAATCCAGACTTGCTTTATGACTTCGCCATGCTGGCCGAGTCACAAAAAGATATCCCGGGTATGGAAGCCTCATTGCGTAAGGTCATAGAACTGGCGCCCACCAGCCAGCATGCCTACAATGCCCTGGGTTACTCTTTTGCTGACCGCAATGTGCAACTTGATGAAGCCAATACTCTGATAGAAAAAGCTAACCAGCTCGCACCAGATGATCCTTTCATCCTTGATAGCCTGGGTTGGGTCAAGTTCAGGCTGGCCAAGTATGAAGAAGCTGAACAAGCCCTGCGCCGCGCCTATCAAATGCGCCCCGATGCCGAGATAGGTGTGCATCTGGGTGAAGTTTTGTGGACCATGGGGCAGAAAGATGACGCAAAAAAAATCTGGCGTGATGCCCTGAAAAAAGACCCGGAAAATCAGACCCTGAAATCCACGCTGGAAAGATTGAAAGTCAAACCCTGATGCTGATCTTGTCAAAGATGCTTACATCGAAAATTGAATAGAATGACACCTGGCGGACAGATAATGTCCGCCTTGTTATTTGTACTCACTCCATACGCGATCCATACTGCAACCATGCCATCAAATACCCCATTCAAGCTGCTTGCCTCCACTCTTTTTTGCACCCTGTTCAGTACTGGTTGCGCCAGCCTGAACAGTCCGGCACAAGTGCCAGCAACAGCGAGCACTGCTACGACAGCAAGCACCCGCCAATATCAGCAAAAAATACAAATCAGCGGCAAGATATCCATCCAGTACCAGCAGGCAGACAAGCCACAGAGTCTGCCTGGCGGCTTTGAGTGGGAACAGGATGCGCAAGGCATACGCATCAATCTCTTATCCCCTCTTGGCCAGACCATGGCGCGCATTACCCAGACTGCGCAGGGTGCCACGCTGGAACAGGACGGCAAGGTACCGCGCACTGCCAGCGACCTTGACCAGTTATTGCAAGATACCCTGGGCTGGTCTTTGCCGGTAGCAGGTTTGCGCGACTGGCTGCAAGGCTTTGTCGCCATCGACGGCAAGCAACTGGCCGCTGTGAAAGCAGAAGACCAGACCCTGACTACACAGGGCTGGAAGCTGCGTTATGTCAGCTGGCATGAACAACTAAACTTCCCGAAACGCATAGACTTGCAAAGATATACCGAGCAGGCTGGTGATGTCTCTATCCGCATTGTGGTGAATGAATGGAAATGAGCAGACTGGACAATTGCCCTGCCCCCGCCAAACTCAACCTGTTTTTGCATGTGACAGGCCGCCGGGCAGATGGCTATCATTTGCTGCAAACCGCATTCCAGTTGATAGACCGTTGCGATTACCTGGATGTCGAAGTGCGCGCCGATGGCCAGATATGCAGAACCAATGAGATAGAGGGCGTGCCTGCGGACAGTGACCTGATCGTGCGAGCTGCAAGATTATTGCAAAGCCATACCGGCAGCAAATTGGGTACGAACCTGACTTTGCGCAAAAACCTGCCCATGGGCGGCGGCCTGGGTGGCGGCTCATCTGACGCGGCCACTACCCTGCTGGCGCTAAATCATTTATGGCAAACCGGTGTGCAATGCGATGAGTTGATGAAACTGGCCCTGCAACTGGGGGCAGATGTACCCTTCTTCCTGTTTGGAACAAATGCCTTTGCTGAAGGCGTGGGCGAGGAATTACAGGCCCTGGTCACGCCAGACGTCTGGTTTGTGGTACTGGAGCCGGGCGTACAAGTCCCTACACCTGCAATTTTTTCGGCAAAGGAGTTGACAAGGGACACAAATCCGGTCAGAATAGCGGACTTTTCCAGTGATGCAAAACATAATTGGAAAAACGATCTGCAAACAGTTGCCTGCGCATTGTTTCCGCAAGTTGATGCAGCCATTAAGTGGCTCTCACAATACGGCGATGCAAAGATGACGGGATCTGGAGCTTGTGTTTTTTGTGCCTTTGCCGACGAGACGGCAGCAGACACAGTGTTAAAACAAGTGCCCGGTCGCTGGACATCATGGAAAGCAAAAGCACTGAGTAGCCACCCGATGGCACAGAAATTGGGATCGAAAAATATTTGGCTTGAAGCCGGTTTAACGCTAAAATAGCGGCGAACTTGGAAACAGGCAAACGGTTGTGTAGGGGAGTCGCCAAGCTGGTTAAGGCACCGGATTTTGATTCCGGCATGCGAAGGTTCGAATCCTTCTTCCCCTGCCATTAAATTAAAGCCGCCGCATAGATTGTGCGGCGGCTTTTTCAGTTTTATCAGCGGCCATTTTTGTATAAAACCCATGCAAAATAAGCCAGACCCACAAAATCTCAGCCGATAGGTCCCAGCCATGGCAAATGCGCGCGCAAATGACAACATGATGGTTTTCACTGGCAACGCCAATCCTGCACTGGCTGCCGGTGTTGCCAAACAACTCGGCATCCCCCTCGGCAAGGCAGACGTTTCCAAATTCTCCGACGGCGAAGTCATGGTCGAGATCAATGAAAACGTCCGCGGTAAAGATGTATTCGTTCTGCAATCCACCTGCGCACCTACCAACGACAACCTGATGGAAATCATGTTGATGGTCGATGCACTGAAACGTGCTTCTGCCGGTCGTATCACTGCTGCCATCCCTTATTTTGGTTATGCCCGCCAGGACCGTCGCCCCCGCTCTGCGCGTGTAGCGATTTCTGCCAAGGTGGTTGCCAACATGCTGGAAGAAGCCGGTGTAGACCGCGTGCTGATCATGGACTTGCATGCGGATCAAATCCAGGGTTTCTTTGATATCCCTGTTGATAATATTTACGCTTCACCAATTTTGCTGGGCGACCTGGTTGCCAAAAATTACGAAGACCTGCTGGTAGTTTCCCCTGACGTGGGCGGTGTGGTACGTGCCCGTGCTTTGGCAAAACGCCTGGGTTGTGACCTGGCCATCATCGACAAGCGCCGTCCAAAAGCGAATGTCTCTGAAGTCATGAACATCATTGGCGAAGTTGAAGGCCGTAACTGCGTCATCATGGATGACATGGTCGATACTGCCGGTACACTGACCAAAGCTGCTGAAGTATTGAAAGAACGTGGCGCCAAGAAAGTATTGGCTTACTGTACTCACCCTGTTTTGTCCGGCCCTGCGATACAACGTATTTCGCAATCGCCATTGGATGAACTGGTCGTGACAGACACTATCCCGCTGACAGAAGCTGCCCGTGCCTGCTCCAAGATCCGTCAATTGTCTTGCGACAGCTTGCTGGCCGAGACTTTCCGCCGTATCACCAAGGGCGAGTCTGTCATCTCCCTGTTCACGGACTAAATCATTTTTCGGCCCTGCCATCTTCTTGGTGGCAGGGCTATTTTCTGGGCCCCTGGTCGCGGGGGTTCAACACCGCAAACCGAATAAACGGTTTGCATTTTTTGGAGTAACACCATGAAAGTAATCGCATTTGCACGCAATGTTCAGGGGACCGGAGCGAGCCGCCGCCTGCGCCTTGCTGGCCAAACACCTGGCATCATCTACGGCGGTACAGAAGCCCCGGTATCCATCACTCTGGATCACAATGCGCTGTACCATGCATTGAAAAAAGAAGCTTTCCATTCTTCCATTCTGGACCTGGAAGTTGATGGCAAATCAGAAAAAGTATTGTTGCGTGACTTCCAGGTCCACGCCTACAAACAACTGGTTTTGCACGCTGATTTCCAACGCGTAGATCCTAACCAAAAAATCCACGTTAAAGTGCCTCTGCACTTCATCAACGCTGACGTATCCCCAGCTGTGAAACTGTCTTCTGCAGTGATCAGCCACGTTGCTGTTGAACTGGATGTTTCCTGCTTGCCAGCAGATCTGCCAGAATTCGTTGAAGTTGACCTGTCCAAACTGGAAGCTGGTCAATCCATCCACGTATCTCAACTGACACTGCCAAAAGGCGTGACAGCTGTTGTACACGGTGGTGACGCTACTGTTGCTATCGCTGTTGTGCCAGCTGGCGCAACTTCTGCAGAAGCTGAAGCAAAATAATTTGCATTTATGCAGATTAGATGAAAGCCGCCTCCGGGCGGCTTTTTTTATTTGGGCTGGCGCGAAACTTTGTTTATGCGAAATACGATAATTGGTATTACTATTTCTGCTATCGATGATTTCTGGAGTTATACGCATGCCCTCGCCTTCCAGCCGCAAGCTATGTCTGAGTCTGCTCGTCCCCCTGTGTTTCGCTGTAGTCAGCCCCGCCAGCCAGGCGCAATTGGCTGCAGGCATCAAATACGATACAAGCTACCCCATCATCAGCCCGGTATATGCAAAGTCTGGCATGGTGGCGACTGAACAGGCGCTGGCAAGCCAGGTTGGCCTTGATATCCTCAAGCGTGGTGGCAATGCGGTAGATGCTGCAGTGGCAGTCGGTTTCGCGCTGGCTGTGGTGCTGCCAAACGCAGGCAATATTGGTGGTGGCGGCTTCATGATTATTCATGACAGCAAATCAGGCAAGGATATAGCGCTGGATTTTCGTGAGCTGGCACCAGAAAAAGCCAGCCGTGACATGTACCTGGATGCCAAGGGCAATGTCATCTCCGGCAAATCCCTGTATAGCCACCTGGCAGTTGGCATACCCGGTACAGTGGCAGGCATGGACCTGGCCTTGCGCAAATATGGCAGCATGAAATGGAAGGATGTCATCGCCCCGGCGATACGCCTGGCCGAACAGGGTTTTGAAATCACCCCGCATCTGGCTGAACTCATCGATTCCAGCAAAAATCAGCTCGGTAAATGGCCAGCCAGCCGCGCTATCTTTTTCAAGGATGGCAAACCCATGCTGGCTGGTGAGCGCTTAATGCAAAAAGACTTGGCGCAATCGCTGCGCCTGATTGCCGAGCAAGGCCCGGCTGCATTTTATGAGGGTGCGGTCGCCAAAAAAATCGTCGCTGAAATGCAGCAGCACGAAGGTTTGATTTCTGCCAGTGACCTGAAGAATTACAAGGTAGTGGAACGCATACCCGTGCGTGGCAATTATCGTGGCTATGACGTGGTTTCGATGCCGCCACCCAGTTCTGGCGGTGTACACATCATACAAATGCTGAACATGCTGGAGCACTACCCACTCAAGGAACAGGGTGCCAACAGCGCCCAGACCCTGCATCAGTTGAGCGAGGTCATGAAGCTGGCCTATGCTGACCGTTCAGAATTTTTGGGTGATCCTGACTATTACAAGGTGCCGCTCAAGGGCCTGACTTCACGCGCTTATGCGGATGAACTGGTCAAGAAAATACAGCCAGACCGCGCCACGCCTTCTGCCGAAATCAAACCAGGCAAACCTCTGCCCTATGAGAGCGACCAGACCACGCATTACAGCGTGGCCGACAAATTCGGCAACATCGTCGCCACCACTTACACCCTGAACCTGAACTTTGGCAGCGGCATCGTTGCCACTGGCACAGGCATAGTCCTGAACAATGAAATGGATGATTTCTCGGTCAAGGCTGGCGTACCAAATGCCTTTGGCTTGCTGGGTGGTGATGCCAACGCCGTACAGGGCTGGAAACGGCCTTTAAGCTCGATGTCGCCGACCATCGTACTCAAGGATGGCAAACCCTTTCTTGTCACCGGCAGCCCCGGTGGCAGCCGCATTATCACAACGACACTGCAAACCATATTAAACGTCATAGACCATGACATGAACGTGGCAGAAGCCACCATTTCGCCACGCATACACCAGCAATGGATGCCAGACCAGCTACGCTTTGAAAAAGGCATCAGCATGGACACGCTGCGCCTGCTGGAGCAAAAAGGCCAGGTACTGCGCCCTACTGGCACGCTGGGCAAGACCCAGACCATACAGATAGTCCCGCAAGGCTTTGCCGGTTATTCAGACCCGCGCAACCCGGATGGTGCTGCGCTGGGGTTTTAATCGGAGTTTTAAGTCAGGGCCATCATTTGTCAATTACGCCTGGTGTAAATAGCAATTCTTCTCGCGTTATTAAAAAATCACTGACCTAAAGTGTAACAATTTCGAAACAAGTGCAAATTTTTGTATTACATTGACGTTTTTTGTCATTGACATTTGTCGTTTTAGTATTTTTTAATATAAAAAACTAAAATGACAAGAATATCGCGCCTGATGTCAGATATTCATCAAACTGGATAAAACGCAGGCCGATATTTTTCCATAGTCAGATATTTCTGCACTATTCCCGGTTGCAAGAGTTTATATTTCTTGCGAACTTTCTATTGGGCATTTCTCCTGTATCAACAAGGCAAACAATTGCAAGCTGGATGCAAGAAAAATTGTGGCTTTAAGGGTTCAGCTTTAGCATACGGCTGGCAATTTTAAGCGCAGTCAAACGATTGGCACAAAATTTGCGTCTATGACGTAACTAAACTGCTTTTGCTGATGGGAGAAAGAAATGCAAAGATATTCAAAAACAATTCAGCGAGGCTTCACACTCATAGAATTGATGATCGTGGTGGCCATCATCGGCATCCTGGCAGCAATCGCTTTTCCACAATATTCTGATTATGTTTCCCGCACACGTGCGTCTGGTGCGATATCCGAACTCAATAGCCTGAAAAAAGAATTATCCATTTGCTACCAGAATGAAAATAGCTGGTCAAACTGCACGGTCATGGGCAGCAATTCTATCCCTACGGTCATCACCTCAAAATTTTTGACCAATGCAGCCCCCTCCATTTCGAATGCAGGCGTGATTACACAATCAACGACAGGGGCAACGACAAGTACAGGAACTGCGTTGAGCATCATATTGACCCCTTCCATCAGCTCAGGGCAAAGTAATATGATATGGGCAAACACAGGGACTGTCTGTGACCCGATTCGCGGTTTGAAACCAGGCCAGGGCGGCTGCTAATATCCTGCATTTATGCTGCACTTAGGCTGCAAATAAGCTGCAAATAAGCTGTACATAAGCAGGCTGGCGGGAACAATGCTAAATGCATGTCCCGCAATTTCAATCAAGCCCTCATAGGCTTGATCGCAGCCTTGAGTGGTGCGCTTGATTGAACAGAGGCTTGAGTATCGTAGTAGCCTTCACCCGCACTCCCCCTCGCTTCTTATACCTTCGTCCCCTCGCACCATGTAGTCCACATGCTACGCAGCGCGGTATCTACTTTAGCTGAGAATCCCGCCTCATCCATCAACTTGCTGTGTATCATCTGCTCGCGCAAATTCTCACGCACTTGTGCGAGCATGCTGGTGTTACTGGCAAGTTCGACGACTTTATCTATATATTCCTGTTCAGATTGCGCTATCCATTCTGGATGACCAATGCCTTTCAGAATTGAACTACCCAGCAAGCCGACGCTGGGCCGTCCGGCCAGCGTCACATAGGGCACGCCCATATACAGAGTTTCAAACAGCGTAGTACCTGAATTGTGCGGGAAACAGTCCAGACCTATATCGATCTTTCTCAGGGTATTCCAGGGCGGGGTATCGTAGCCTATTTCCAGGCGGGACTTGTCTATGCCAAGTGCAGCAAATTTTTCTTCAAGATCCCGGCGCAAATCGGCATTTTTAAAATTCCCACTATTGATTAATAATTTTGCGCCTTCTATTTTTTCCAGTATCGCTGCCCATACACGTATGGTGAGATGATTGATCCTGACTGACCTGGTCAGCGTACCCAGAGTTATGTAACCATTTTTGAGCGCAGGCAGAGTGCTGACCTCGCCCATTCCATCGGCAGGACGATATGCAAATGAGGGCGTCTCCAGGCGCCAGGGCTGCTCTGAAAATACGGCTTCAGCGCCTGGTGGAGCACAAGTATCATCGGTCAGAAAATAATCAATCGCCCTAAGGCCAGTCGTATAACCATAACCCAGCCACGAAACCTGCACTGGCGCTGGCTTGCGGGCAAATACCTGCAAGCGGTTACTCCCCGTATGACCGGCAAGATCGATCAGAATATCGATGCCATCCGCCCGGATTCTCTCTGCCAGCTCGTCATCAGACAGGCCTGCCGTGGGCACCCAGTGATCTACATAAGTCTTGTAACGCTCAGTGACTGCATCTTCATATTTTAATTCTGCATAGGCATACAACTCAAAACCAGACGAGTCATGATGTGCCAGCAAAGGCTCGAGAAAATACTGGACTGCATGCCGGCGAAAATCTGGCGAAACATAGCCAACTCTGATACGGCGCTGCGGGTTCTTGTCGTTCGCAAATGCCTGCCACTTGCGTTGGTGGGGACGCGCATACTTTTCTTCATAGACCTGATACTCGCCAAATATCTCACTGGCACTTCGCACAGGATCATAGTTCAGCAGGAACAGCAGGTTGCCATAGGTCTCGGCATGATCGGGCTCTATTTCCAGCGCTCTGCGATAACTTTGTTCAGCTTCTGCCCTCATGCCGCGGTCAGAATAGGTATTCCCCATATTGCTGAACAAATTGAGTGAATTGGCATCCAGGCTAAGGGCACGTTGATAAGATGCCGTTGCCTCAAGGTAGCGCGCTGTTTCGTGATAAACAATGCCCAGATTGCAATGAAAGCGGGCAATCTCAGGTTGTAAGGATATCGCAGTTTTATAACACTTTTCTGCATCCTCAAGGCGAGTCTGCTTTTTATAGACATCACCAAGATTACAATGCGCATCTGCAAAGTCAGGACGTATTTTCAAGATAGCCTGAAAACATTGTGCCGCTTCTTCCAGCCTGTTTTTCTCCTGCAAAATCAAGCCGATATTATTGCGGGTTTCTACATGAAGTTCATTGATCTTCAGGGCACTATTAAAATAGCTTTCTGCCTCATCATATTTGCCGCGCTCTTTGCATATCATGCCGAGGTTACAAAATGCAGCAAAGTTGCCGGAATCGATTTTAATGGTTTGCTTGTAGTGATCTTCCGCTTCGTCCAGCAAGGACTGGCGCTGCAAAATAGTCGCTAGATTGAAGTGTGCATGACTGAAATTGGCTCTGAGTGCCAGCGCCTTGCGATACCAGGACTTGGCTTCATCCAGGTGCCCCAGCGATGTCAGCGTCACGCCCAGGTTAAAAAAAACGTAGTGAGACTCGGGGTGAAACTGGAGTATCTGCTTATACACTTGCTCAGCGTCTTCATAACGACGCAACTCATCGAGGCTGATACCCAGATTAATGGCTGCATCCAGAAAATCTGGCTTGATTGCCAGCGCTAGCCGGTAATACTTTTCAGCCTGCACGCAATTGCGTTGCTCATACCAGGAGTCACCCAGTTTATTGTTTAATTCTGCATCTTCTGGATGGATCAGCAGGGCCTGCTGATAGCTTTTTACTGCCTCAACAAAGTTTCTGTTTTTAAAAAACTCATCTCCGGCCGTCTTCAAATTGTCAGCACCGGTCTCTTGCAGATGCGTTGCCAAGCTAGCAGGCTCAGAGGTCTCTGGGGCCTGGACAGAGTTAGTGCTATTGTCAGCAGTTGAAGAAAATTTACTTTTAATCCAATTCAGCATTTGTCATTTCTCAAGTAAGCGCCAGCCATATTTATCTATTAGTCCAGATTGTAAATGTGGCGCACAAGTTTGAGCAATAAATCAGAACTGCCTTGCAAGTCCCGGGATGTCTTTTGCATATGACGGGTTGTTACCGGTAAGGCAAGGCGAGAAGTTTTTCTGTCATAGACAGAAATAGAGAAGATATGAGAACCCGCAAGCTGTTGATTGAGCTTGCGGGTAAATTGATATGTCAGCAACCGCCCTGGCCGGACTTCAAGCCGCGTATGGGGTCACAGATTGTGCCACTTGCTGTCCAGATCATGTTTGCCTGGCCACTGGAGATAGTCGGGGTCAATGTCACAGCCAAAGGTGCACCACCAGTCGTGGTTGCACCCGTTTGCGTTGCAGTGATAACGCCATTGCCCGCTGCTGTGGGGGCCACTGGCAAAAACTTGGTGGTGATGGGATAAGTGGGGATGCCATTGCTACCTATGGTAGAACAGCTTGCCCATGCGCCTTCCATTTGATAGCAAAGCGAAATCGCATGCTTCAGACTCTGCAACTCTGAAATTGCCCCGGCTGCGCGCGTGCGTGACGTATAGTCAGAATATTGAGGAAGCGCAATTGCGGACAGAATGCCGATAATTGCCACAACTATCATCAACTCTATCAAGGTGAAACCGCGTTGTACCGTCTGCGCAAATGATGTCATGTATTGTTACCTTATATAAGGGTTCATCGTAACTGAAGATACCATGCCGTCACGATGTAAACTGCATATCTTCTTGATTGATCTGGTCAAGTTCAAAAGCCAGCTTCTAGTCAGGCCTTAATTAAAGACAAAGGTGCTGTGACAAATTCTACTCCAATGAATTTCTTGCAAGCCATTAAATCTGGCACTGCCTGTTTATTTCACGCTTTGCAGGGCTTGATCAGCTTTTGTTATAAGCATAATTTGATCATCAAAATAAAAACCCACAATAACGTGGGTTCTTTTGGGAAGCCAAACCAGCTATTAAGGACAGCCGCCCTGACCAGCTTTCAAACCACGGATAGGATCGCAGACTGTGCCGGATGCTGTCCAGATCATGTTTGCCTGACCAGAAGAGATTGTTGGTGTCAGTGTCATCGTCAAAGGAGCACCAGCAGTTGTTGTTGCGCCAGTTTGTGTTGCACTGATGATACCCAGACCAGCTACAGTCGGGATTACTGGCAGGAATTTAGTCGTAACCGGGAAAGATGGAATGCCATTTGAACCAGTCGTTACACAGTTAGTCCACGCACCTTCGTTCTGGAAACAAATCGCCATCGCCTTCTTCAAACTCTGCAGTTCTGAAACTGCACCGGCAGCACGGGTACGGGATGTGTAATCAGAATACTGAGGAATAGCGATCGCTGCCAGGATGCCGATAATTGCAACAACAATCATCAATTCTATCAACGTAAAGCCGCGTTGCATTTTTTGCATAGGTAATTTCATTTGTTACTCCTACATGTAAAGGTTCTGTCTGTAAGCAAAAACAAGTTTATCGAGATGAAATATGCTTCACTATCGCTTGGCGAGCTTCGTAGTAGATGCCTCACCCAGCGTCAAAAACATATTAAGCACACGCTTACTATCGATTAACTTATTGCAAATAAGCAGTTTTTTATTATTCGACTTGCAATTTTACTTGCCAATAATAATTTTGCTGTCTCATTCATTACTTGGTACAAATTGAGTTCATTGCCAATATCTGCTGAGAAATATTACTAAAAAACAATTTCCCATATTTAATATTTGGCATTTATGAATATATTTTTGATCACTTGCTAAAAAAAAAGCCCACCATAATAAAGTGGGCTTTTTTGACAATCAAACCAGCTATTATGGGCAGCCGCCTTGACCAGCTTTCAAACCACGGATTGGATCGCATACTGTGCCAGATGCTGTCCAGATCATGTTTGCTTGACCAGAAGACACTGTTGGTGTCAATGTCAGTGTCAAAGGAACACCAGCAGTTGTAGTTGCACCAGTTTGTGTTGCAGTGATGATACCCAGACCAGCTGCAGTTGGGATTACTGGCAGGAATTTAGTTGTAACTGGGAAAGATGGGATACCGTTAGAACCTGTAGTTGCACAGTTAGTCCATGCACCTTCATTTTGGTAGCAAATTGCCATTGCAGATTTCAGACTATCCAGTTCCGAAACCGCGCCAGCTGCACGAGTACGGGATGTGTAATCAGAATACTGAGGGATAGCGATCGCTGCCAGGATACCGATAATTGCAACAACAATCATCAATTCGATCAACGTAAAACCACGTTGCACGGTTTTCATATTTAATTTCATTTGTTGCCTCATTATAAAATTGAATCTTTAAAAAAAATTGTCCAGAGGTTCATAACAAAAAAAGCCCACAACAATGAAGTGGGCTTTTTTGACAATCAAACCAGCTATTATGGGCAGCCGCCTTGACCAGCTTTCAAACCACGGATTGGATCGCATACTGTGCCAGATGCTGTCCAGATCATGTTTGCTTGACCAGAAGAGATTGTTGGTGTCAATGTCAGTGTCAAAGGAACACCAGCAGTTGTAGTTGCACCAGTTTGTGTTGCAGTGATGATACCCAGACCAGCTGCAGTTGGGATTACTGGCAGGAATTTAGTTGTAACTGGGAAAGATGGGATACCGTTAGAACCTGTAGTTGCACAGTTAGTCCATGCACCTTCATTTTGGTAGCAAATTGCCATTGCAGATTTCAGACTATCCAGTTCCGAAACCGCGCCAGCTGCACGAGTACGGGATGTGTAATCAGAATACTGAGGGATAGCGATCGCTGCCAAGATACCGATAATTGCAACAACAATCATCAATTCGATCAGTGTAAAGCCGCGTTGCAGCTGTTTAGGGATAGCTTTCATTATGAACTCCAGGAAAAGTTGAAATCAGGGACTACGGTTCACATGTAGCAATCACCGTGCCAGTTTGTGTTTACTGCGCAACTTCGCATTTTCTTATGCATAAATCAGCGATTCCATAAGCCATTGATTAACTAGTGACGAAATGCGTCAACAATTGCAATTTAATCAATGCAAATATTTGTCAATGTTTGTGTAAGATCACAAAGACGACTGACAAGTCTGTCAGTCATGTAAAAAATTGTTTCAACACTTGATGAAAATATGAAAATTTTTTTACTTGGCAACTGCCTGACATATGTAGCGTAAGCGCAAGCACATGCGCAGTGGATGTGCAGCCAGGTCATCTGGCCCATCAAATGAAGCAAGGGAAGTTTTTCCAGGCAATTTCAAAGTCTGGCTTGTCCCTGCCCTGGTGGCTCAGGCAGGGACGAAATGAGTTCTAGTAGAAAATCACTGCCATTTTTGTCCCTGACAGCTCTATCATGTCAGCATGCTTGAGGGTATGAGGTTTGTCTTTGATGGACTGGGTATTGACGGTCGCAGCAGCATTACCCTCGACCTGTGCAATGACATATTCCTTGCCTTGCTGGGTAATCGCAATGACCTGGGTGCCAGGGCTGCCTATTGTAGTGACGGGCTTTACAAGATTGAGTTCCTTACCTGCATTAGGGCCAGTCATGACCTTGATCTTGGCTCTTGGCTTTTCAACTGCGGCCGGTTGCGCCTGGCCTGGCTCAGGCACAAAAGTCTGCTTGCCTGACTCTTCTACCTGGAAACGCAATTTGTATTTACCGATGTCGATGACATCATCGTGCTGCAACAAATGTTTTTTGACAGGCTGCGCATTGACCATGGTGCCATTGGTGCTACCAAGATCAAGTACAAAAGAGCCACTGGAAGAAGTATCAATTGCGGCATGCTGACCACTGACAGTCAGGTGATCAATGACGATATCATTACTGGGGCGCCGGCCTACGGTAAGGCGTGATTTGCTGATAGTGATTTCTTGCTGAACCAAACCATTAAAGGTGACGATAATTTTCGCCATAAATCTCTCATCAATTCATAATCCCCGACCTACCGGGTAAATGTTCTTTGTAACCAGGACTTGTTTTCTTCACTCACCAGCCTGAACAGGACTACGGAAATATTATCCAGCCCGCCCCTGTCCTTGGCAGCATCGATCAAGGCTTCGGCACAAGACTGAAGCTCAGACCCGTGCTGCCTGATCAAGGATTGGATTTCATCATGCCCGAGCATATCGGTCAATCCATCTGAACACATCAGATACAAATCTTCTTCTTCAGTATGGTGTGTATGCAACTCTGTATGCACTTCTTCCAGAGTCCCCACCGCCCTGGTGATCAGGTTCTTAATAGAAGAATAACGTGCTTCTTCTTCAGTCACCAGGCCTGCATTGATCTGTTCCTGCAATACCGAATGATCCTGCGTCAGACGTGTCAGCTCGCCCGCACGATAACGATAGGCGCGCGAATCACCGACGTGTGCTAGCAAAAGCTTGTCTTGCAAACAGCATGCCACCACCACGGTAGTGCCCATGCCTGCGCATTCTGGATTGGTCAGCGCTGTATACAAGACATTGCGATTGGCCTGCTCGATTGACTCTGTCATCCAGCGTGCCATCGCCAGCGGCCTTGGCCCCATGGACGGGAACCAGATGGCATCCATCTTGCTACATAAATATTCAGCAATGATTTGGGCGGTCATGGCGCTGGCGACTTCGCCCGCGTTATATCCCCCCATGCCATCGGCCAGGACCGCACAGCCATAGTCGGCACAAACGACGATGGCATCTTCGTTATGCGACCTGACCAAGCCCGTATCAGACAGGGCAGCAAATTCTAGTACACGCTGGTATGACATCAATAAATGTTGGGATACATCCTGAGGTGAATAAATTTATATGAAACAGATAATATTTTAGAATTATTTTTAAATTATTTTAATCAGGGCTTAAGCAAATATTCTCCTGACTTTGCCCGCACCGCCAGTAAACAGCTTACCTGGACACGACGCGTAACATATCATCATGTAGCGTCGATGGCATGACGCAGCCTGAAATTTTGCGTAAACCCTCTGTTTCTAGTGTGCAGAATTGCGTTCTTGCTCGCCCCTTCACTGATTATCGACGCAATACGCCGCATCATCAGGTAAGCAAATCAACTAAGCAAATCAGCTAAACAAAACATACCAAAACATACTGAATTCAATAGAGATTAACCACTGATGTTCAAGCTTAACATTAAGGAAATCTATTTGCACGGATATCCACCATAAACCCGGCCATAAATAAAAAAAGAGTCGCAAAATTTGCGACTCTTTTTCATCTACGACAGCTTTACAGCATTGAGCTTACAGCATGGCTTTCAACAAACGCGCCATCTCTGACGGGTTTTTAGTGGCCTTGATGCCGCATTCTTCCATGATGTCGAGCTTGGCTTGTGCAGTATCGGCACCACCAGAGATCAGCGCGCCAGCATGGCCCATGCGCTTGCCCGGAGGCGCAGTAACACCAGCGATGAAGCCAACAACCGGCTTCTTCATGTTGTCGCGTACCCAGTAAGAAGCATTCGCTTCATCAGGGCCGCCGATTTCACCGATCATGATGACAGCATCAGTATCTGGATCATCATTGAACATCTTCATGATGTCGATGTGTTTCAGACCATTGATAGGATCACCACCGATACCAACAGCAGAAGACTGACCCAGACCCAGTGCAGTCAATTGACCCACTGCTTCATAAGTCAGAGTACCGGAACGGGAAACCACGCCGATACGACCTTTACGGTGGATATGGCCTGGCATGATGCCGATTTTGATTTCGTCTGGAGTGATCAGACCTGGGCAGTTAGGGCCGAGCAATTTTGTTTTGCTGCCGGACTTAGCCATGCGGTCTTTCAACATCATCATGTCACGGACAGGGATGCCTTCAGTAATGCAAATTGCCAGATCCAGGTCAGCTTCAACGGCTTCCCAGATGGCAGCTGCTGCGCCTGCTGGTGGAACGTAGATGACGGATACTGTCGCGCCAGTTGCTGCTTTAGCTTCAGATACGTTAGCAAAAATCGGGATGCCTTCGAAATCTTCGCCAGCTTTTTTCGGGTTCACGCCAGCGACGAAACAGTTTTTACCGTTTGCGTAATCGCGGCACATGCGAGTATGGAACTGGCCAGTTTTGCCAGTGATACCTTGGGTGATGACTTTAGTGTCTTTATTGATCAGGATGGACATATCTGTTCCTTGCGATTATTAAGCTTGAGCTGCAGCAGCTGCAACAACCTTCTGTGCTGCTTCTTCCATCGTGTCAGCCGCGATGATAGGAAGGCCAGAGTCAGCCAGCATCTTCTTGCCGATGTCTTCGTTAGTACCCTTCATACGCACAACCAGTGGTACTTGCAGGGAAACTGCCTTGGATGCAGTGATCACGCCTTCAGCGATCACGTCACAACGCATGATGCCGCCGAAAATGTTGACCAGGATGGCTTTCAGGCCTGGATTTTTCAACATGATCTTGAAGGCTTCAGTGACTTTTTCTGCTGTTGCACCACCACCTACGTCGAGGAAGTTGGCTGGTTCGCCGCCGAACAGTTTGATAGTATCCATGGTTGCCATCGCCAAACCGGCACCATTCACCAGGCAGCCGATATTGCCGTCAAGGGAGATGTAAGCCAGGTCAAATTTAGACGCTTCGATTTCAGCTGGATCTTCTTCATCCAGATCGCGGTAAGCCACGATTTCTGGTTGACGGAACAATGCATTCGCGTCGAAGTTGAATTTTGCATCCAGTGCGATAACCTTGCCGGAGCCAGTCAGGATCAAAGGATTGATCTCAGCCAGGGAGCAGTCAGTTTCCATGAAGGCTTTGTACAAACCTTGCAACTGTACGCGTGCGTCAGCGATGGAGCCTTCTGGCACACCGATTTTGCGGGAGATGTCATCCGCTTCAGCATCTTGCAAGCCAGCAGTCGGGTCGATTGCCAGGTTGTGGATCAATTCTGGATGTTTTTCTGCCACTTCTTCAATATCCATACCGCCTTCGCTGGAGGCCATCAAGACCACGCGCTGGCTGATACGGTCAGTGACCATACTGACATACAGTTCTTTTTTGATATCTGCGCCTTCTTCGATCAACAGGCGACGAACCTTTTGACCTTCAGCACTGGTCTGATGCGTGACCAGTTGCATGCCCAGAATCGCGTCAGCGTATTCACGCACTTGTTCTAGGGATTTAGCGACTTTCACGCCACCACCCTTACCACGGCCACCGGCGTGTATCTGTGCTTTAACAACCCAGACTGGTCCGCCCAGCGTTTCAGCCGCTTTGACAGCTTCGTCAACAGACAGGCATGGAATACCGCGTGGTACTGTCACTCCGAATTTGCGGAGGATTTCTTTACCCTGATACTCATGAATTTTCATACGACTTCCCTTCAGACACTGAGGTATAAATAATTAAACAAACAAACTAGCTGGGTGATTTCACGTCAGGCGATACTTTTGCCCAACGTGGGTAATATTGAACAACCGCCGGCCCGTCAGTACGAAGGGCGTGACAGCGATCAAGTTGAAAAGGTTGCTGCGCCTGCTGGCCGTGATCAGTCGCCCCGTCGCGGGTATCGATCACATCGCCGGCAAAAGCCTGGACAGCAGCAGTGGGTAGAATTTGTGCCATTTCCGTCAGATGGGTGCAACCCTGCACACCAGCCATGCGCTCTTTCACGCCCTGGCGGAACTGCCTTAACAAATTCAAACCGATGAGTTTTTTATAATCTGGAGTAATGACTTCGCAATAACCCGGATAAGGTACGGCATCCGAAGACGCTTCCACATCAACGATGGTCAATTGCAAATCAATAGTTATGCGCAGGCTGAGGTCATGCAGCGCGCTGCCATTCGGGCGCACGCCTGATGCGAGGGTGATATCGCGAGGCTTATAGTCAGTGATACGGGCGTCAAGATCCCACAATCCGTCATCGCGCGCGAACGCTTCGATCTGGATAGTACGCGTATGCTTCAGGGCGCGTCTGTTGATTGACGAAGATAAGGGCATCATGCCTGCTGGCGGCTAAACCGGAATTACTGAATAAATAGCCACAATTGCGTGTCGTTACCGCAGCTTCTACGATAACAGCCGCTCCTGCGGCCCTGCAAAAAAACCAGCAGAGTGTAGCACAGACCAGCCGCGAACTCATCATACGACTACAATTTAAGCAGTTTTCTGAGTATGCTTATGCAGAAATCTAAGCAGAAAATTAAGTTTTTTGTGGTTTGGCAAAAGAAAACCGGGCGATTATCAGGTAAATGTCTGTTCTTGCAATACCTGAATCCCATTGAAAGGTGTGCTTATTTATGCCGCAACCCAATACCTGTTATTTCAAAGTTCAGGCCGAAGTTTTACTTTGCAGGTAAGGAACGGGTTCATCAGGATGCTTTTATCAGTTTCTTATCAGCCCTGTAGATTAATGCGGAGTCTCGCCAGATTAAGCCCCATCAACCCACCACTGGGCGTTTATAAACGTATACGTAGTTTCGGTGTCAAGTACCGGACTGATAAAAGCAAAGTTTTCGCAGATCGAATTGAACTCACCAAGTTGCGGCTTATCAACCCAATGTCTGTGCTTCAATCAATGCCAGGGCTTCAATTAATGTCCCGGCTTCAATAATAAGAATATTCTCCACTTCGTCATTCCTGCGCAGGCTCACTGCTGTCCGGAATAATGTCCTTGACAAACAATAACGAGTAAATTCCCTCCCTTTCAAGGGGAGGGTTAGGGTGGGGATGGGTTTCAGTCGATTGGCTGTAAATGATTTTGCTACAGAAACCCATCCCCATCCCAACCTTCCCCTTGAAGGGGAAGGAGCTTCAAGCATGATCGCTGACAAAAATTATTCAATTGCAGAATTAAGTCTTCGACGTAGAAGAATCGCCGAGACGCTGTTCGTACTTGACTCTCCGAATGAGTCAAGATAATTATTCCGGACAGCAGTGTGCGCAGGCAGGAATCCATCTTGTTACCACCCTTAGAGCTAAATCTGTCGGGGTCTTATTCAGGATTTTTAAGTTTATACAAATAATTGATCCGCAATCAAGATGAACAAACGCCGCTGGACCCCAGTCTAGGCTGGGGCGACATTATTGACATTGTGAGCATATTGAATTGTGAGTACTATTCATCATCCTCATCCCGCGGCGCTCGCATCGCCGCCTGCGTCGCCCTGCCGGAAAACCCCCTCTGCTGCAAAAACGCCGCCTGTTTCATCTTCTCCTGATGATCTTGCGGCGCATGTCGAAATTTCCTGTGCAAGACCTGAACAGCCCGCTCTACCTCAGACTCTTTTAAATCTTCTTTAACGTTTTCTATATCCTGCGCATCCAGGCCGTGGCTTTGCAGCTCCGCCAAAATGCGGTTATTGCCAAACCTCGCCTGCCGCCGGTTAACCAAAGATTCAGAAAACCGCTCGCCAGATAAATACTTGGCCGCCTCCAAAAAATCCAGCACGGCAGCCACGTCATCACCCTCTTCCGCATAGCGTGCCAGCTTGCGTTCCAGTTCCATGCGGCTATGTTCACGCATGGATAAATAACGCAGGGCACGGGCTTTCAGGCTAATGGTAGGTTTCTTCATACTTTAAAAGCGAAAATGCCGGTTGGTAGCTACCAACCGGCATGATACAAAACTATAGTGCTGACAGCGCTGCAGCTCAGTGTTACAACTTAGCGCTAAAACTTAGGCTTCAGCTTAGTGAATCAACTTACTCAGCCGTTGCCGCCGACGGCATCAACAAAGGCACGCCCAGATGCAAGCGCACTTTGTTTTCAATTTCAAATGACAGTTCAGGACGCTCTTTCAGATAAGTACGTGCATTGTCCTTACCCTGGCCGATACGCTCACCGTTATAGCTATACCAGGCACCGGCTTTTTCTATGATCTTGGCATCGGCTGCCAGATCCAGAATCTCACCTTCGCGTGAAGTACCTTCGCCATACATGATATCAAAGTGCGCTTCCTTAAATGGTGGCGCCACCTTGTTCTTGACTACCTTGACCTTGGTTTCATTACCCACCACTTCATCACCCGACTTGATGGAGCCAGTGCGGCGGATATCCAGACGTACGGAAGCATAAAACTTCAGCGCATTACCACCTGTTGTCGTTTCTGGGCTACCAAACATGACGCCAATTTTCATACGGATCTGATTAATAAAGATCACCAGCGTATTAGTACGTTTGATACTGCCAGTCAGCTTACGTAAAGCCTGGGACATCAGACGTGCTTGCAGACCAGGCAAAGAATCACCCATGTCGCCTTCAATCTCGGCACGTGGCGTCAAGGCTGCTACCGAGTCAATAACCACCAGATCAACACTACCTGAGCGCACCAGCGCATCGGTAATTTCCAGTGCTTGCTCACCTGTATCAGGCTGGGAAATCAGTAAATCAGACAGATTCACACCGAGTTTTTGAGCGTAGCCTACGTCCAAAGCATGTTCAGCATCGATAAATGCACAAGTACCGCCCAGCTTTTGCATTTCAGCAATTGCCTGCAGCGTCAATGTGGTTTTACCAGAGGATTCAGGGCCATAAATCTCAACTACGCGACCACGTGGCAAGCCACCGACGCCCAGCGCGATATCCAGGCCCAGGGAGCCAGTAGAAACAACCTGCACCTCTTCCACCACTTCACCATCGGCCATACGCATGACCGAACCTTTACCAAACTGCTTTTCTATCTGTGCCAGCGCTGCTGCAAGTGCCTTTGCTTTTTCTGAGGCATTTTCTGGTTTCTTATCGTCCATACATTCTTTCATTCAATAAGCGGCGGGTGGAAAAAGGAATACAGGCTTAATTTCCTGCGATTTGCAGTACTGTATAAAAAAACAGTGATTTATGCAAGCGACTTTTTGCATTGATTTCTGAATGGGGGATTTTACAGTCAAGCATTAGTAGCAAATTAACATTTGTTACTTGATTGTAATTTCGACAGAAGGAGAATTAGTACAAGAAAACTCATTGTCGATTTTCATTTAACTTTGAACTTTTCTCATTTAACTTTGAATTTTGCCTCATCTGGCACATTGTGCTGTATTAGGGGGATGGACAAAAATCGGGCAAAGTTAATCTCGGCTGGTTTCCTCTTTGTAGCTGGCCGCTGGTGCTGCCCTTCGAATCGGAAGCTAGTAAAGTGCGGCACGGCTAGTAAAGTGCGGCACGTTATACACTGACGTTACACAGAAAATCTAGAAAAGGTTTGCAATGTGTCACTGAAATGCCATATACAAGACCTTGCTCTTCATCCCCTTTGCACACCAACGCTACAATTCGTTTTTTCATGTCGACAATAGGCGCGCCGCTGCAGCCTTTAAATTCGCTATGTCCAGGATGTTCAACAGGCAATTTGAAGACATGCATTTCGTTTTCGGTGCGGAGGTATTTCAAACCGGGGAAAATAACCATGTCAGTGCAAAAAATATTTGAACCAAGATGTGCTGGATTTACTTCGCCCGCAAAAGCGTAAACATCTTCGACGTTCGGTAAGGTCGAAAGGTCTGATCGAAATACATGACGCAGACGCCTTTTACCTGAAGCGACTAGGGATCGATATTGATAAAACGACTTTAGACTCGATGGGAGTTCGGCATAACAGAAATCGAGTAAGCCAGTGACTTCAGTTCCGTGGTTTGCTTCGCCAGCGTATACAAAAGAACGCGGCCGCCAGGTTTCTTGGCCCGGGCCGATTTTCGGATCATGTCCAATATCCATGACCCAATCAGATTCGTCATTATTTACTACATGGGCTACTGAAAGTAAAAACCTTCGCCCAGCATATTCGACGATAGCAGCAGAGCCAAACCCTATCGGGAACGCGTTTGCGTCGTAGCGGCGAAGTGGTTGGCTTGTTATGACCACCCAGTTGAGCCAATTCGTGATTGCTGGAGTGATGATCATGGAGATTTACTCAGGATTATTGAGAGAATGAGAAATCACGCTATTTTAGGCCGGTTTGACCAGCGTGCGGGGTAGGCTGCCAGTGGCGTCTTCTTCAAACAGAGCTCCAGGCCTTGATTGTGTGACCAAGCACCAAGGAATCTTGAGCACAGACGCTGCTGACATAAATTTTGCAATTAGGGGGTCTGTGCATTCAAATGCGCGAATCTATTGTTGCGAGACCTTATTCTAGATTTATACGGCCACTCAAAAATGAATTGGTTCGCTTTCCACAAAATGACTTCATCAAGATCAGCTATACCGAAATTTCCAGAATTCACCGTTATGGATTTATGAATATATATAAATTCGGCGTTCACCCACGAAATCATTCTTTTTGCATCAATTAACTTGATCGACTTTGGTGTTGAAATTCGACTGTTAACATCAATGATTTTGCTTCCTCTCCCTAACCCAACGTACACCGCGCTTTGCTTCTTTCGCTCTAGTTGACCAGATTTTATGAATTTGACCAACTCCGGTGTAAATTCGAACAAATCATAGCTAATGAAAGCGAATTGTTTCTCGCTGTGTAGATATAACAGTTTCAACCAACTCTGTTCAAATTCAGCGTCAGGAAATCCATCATTGGTTACCGAGGAATAATAATAGTGATCAACCCATTTTGCTTTCGCGAATTCTTCCAGTGCCAATACAGAGATTTGATAAGCAGAAGGATATGAACCAGCTTCAAAAAGTAACACGGCATCCTTGTGTAAACGAAGTGCGTTGATAAGCGCCTCTTTGGCCAGTCGTTTCCATTTATAAACAGAAAGAGTGTTTTGTTTTATCGTCTTAACCTTTGCCATCGCCGTCCCTGAAAAAACTTCTACACTAGCTTGTACATTCATGACAGAATAATTTATTTTAGTTTCACTATCCAAAAATTGATTTAAGCTGCATCTTCCGAATCGTTAGTGCAATTCACTCGCCATTGAACGTCATCAGTAAAATCCAGCGACATATTGATCGGGGACTGTTGATTTGCACTGAAAATTGACCCACTTTGCTGGATAAATTGCATCTAAAATTGACCCACGTTTAGCACACAATCCTACTTATCTTGATGAGTAGGGAGCAGGAGTGATTGACGTGGCATTACTAGGTATTATTCGACGCTGGCACATTCGTGACCAGATTCCATTACGCGAGATCGCCAGACGACTGGGCATCTCGCGAAATACTGTCCGGCGCTATCTGCGCTCTGAAGTCACAGAGCCAGCCTATGCGGATCGACAAACAACAAGCGCCATCGATAAATATGCATTACAGCTTTCAAGCTGGCTTAAAACCGAAGCGGGTAAAAATCGTAAGCAGCGACGAAGCTTAAAACAACTTCATCTCGATCTGAAAGAACTGGGATTTGAAGGGTCGTATGACCGGGTGGCAGCCTTCGCCAGGAAGTGGAAGGTGGATCAAACTGACAGGGTCAATTCAGCTAGCAAACGCACAAGACTTAAATTGCATAGCGTTTTGTAAGTGCTTGATTTAGCTGTTTCGGAAGTTCAAAGTTAAATGAACATCGACACTCATTGATAAAAAATACACAATATTGTACCCTCGGATTTAGCTTTTCTTGTACGTTAGATGTCGATTTTCATTTACGGCCAAGCTCAACGGGGTCGATCCCGAAGCTTGGTTGCGCCACGTGCTAGCCCACATCGCCGATCATCCCGTCAATCGTGTTGACGAATTACTGCCCTGGCATTGCGCCGGGTAGTTGGCCCCTGCCTGAACAACACGCCGCTTCCCAGCGGTGTGATGCCATCATCTAGTAATTCGACGCAGCCATCAATACGGCCCTGGGCAGACGCTTACTTCCCAGCCGTGTCACTGCATCATTTAACAAATCCAGGTCCAGCTCAGACGGCGCTGGGCAGTCGCTTACAATAGACCTCCTACCGGCGTCCTAGCCTTTTCATTCATATGTTGCTTCCAAAAAACAAGAATCCGGCGTAATATAGATTTTTTCACAACAGGCTGACGGCCGGCGGCTCAATGATATGGTATATTTTATAACGCGCGCATTCCTCGGTGTTGCAGGTTGCCTAGTATTGACGGCCTGTGGGACCTCGAAAATGTACGAGGGCCCCAAGCTCGAGCGCAAGGACGCTGCCTTGCTGTTTCTGCATACCCGCCCCAACATGAAGTATCGCCAAGTCGACGGCGTTCCCGTAAATTTCGTCTATGACGGAGACATTAAGGAATTCAAGCCGGGCTTGCATCGCTTCACGGTCGAGGTGAGCACCTACCAGGCTCGAGGTGGGCCCTCATTGATGTACTTCACGACGGAATACGATATCGCCACGTTTGAGCTCGAGGTGAACATGCGCGTCGGCTACACCTATGTGCTGGACTACCGGGATGTCAATGTCCCAACGTTGCCCAAGATACTCTGCATGGAGGGAGAGGCCCACGATGCACCTGGCAGCAGGGTCAACGTAACAGGCGAGGTTAGGATTATGAGCCCGACGGTGCAGAAATTCGGCTGTCGCGAGGCGACGTCAATTCGTCACCACAAGAGCAGTTGACCGGCTCGCCATGTAGCAGTGGACTGTGTCACCCCGCCGGTGTTTGCGCGACGGATCCATCACTGCGCCCACGGCGCCGATTACTCCGCTAACCGAGTTGACGAGTACCTGCCCTGGCATTGCGCCGGGCAATTGGCCTCTGCCGGAAATCACTCCACTTCTTAGCGGTGTGATGCCATCATCGTCGAACTAGGCACCCCGTTCAAGACGTAGCTGAGTTGACGCTTACATAAATTCAAAGGCTAATCTTTTAATGATTTGGGGCGTGTGAGTTCATTTTTCCAATCCGTTTTTGCAAATTTCTTAAAGTTCAAACTTAGATGAAAAAAACCCCTAGGAATTCAGAGTTAAATGAAAACTTGGTTCAGACTTAAGTTGTTGGTGGTTTTGTAAGTGCTTGATTTAGCAGTTTTGGCTGTTCAAAGTTAAATGAACATCGACATTAGATGCGTCATGTTGGTCGGATATGTTCGCGTTTCTAAAAGCAATGGTAGCCAGACACTAATGCCTTAACGCGATGTGCTGATTTCCGCTGACATCGATCCAAGCCAGATTTACGAAGACCGTAC
The DNA here is from genome assembly GCF_049339405.1 of Undibacterium sp. Tian12W. Taxonomy (NCBI): domain Bacteria; kingdom Pseudomonadati; phylum Pseudomonadota; class Betaproteobacteria; order Burkholderiales; family Oxalobacteraceae; genus Undibacterium; species Undibacterium sp. Tian12W. The sequence goes on along the minus strand of NZ_JBMPPK010000015.1, from coordinate 160,269 downwards.
CATTGTCCACAAGGACGACGGGCCTGGGTTGAATGCTTGCCTCAAAGCACTCGAGCCTGGCAATACGCTGGTGGTGTGGAAACCAGATCGACTTGGTCGCGACTTGAAGCACTTGGTAACGACAGTGGAGGAATTGCGCTCTAGAAACGTCGGCTTAAAAATATTGACCGGTGCTGGCGCGCAGATCGACACAACAACTGCGACTACCCCTAAAACCAATCCCGCCGAAGTGGCACGCCGTTTGGACATTACGACCACGACCCTTTATGCATGTGTGAATGGTGACGGTACGTTGAAGCAAATGGAACAGAAGATTTTGATTAAAACCTAGCTGGATCGGCAGGGGATGGCCAAAAGCGGACCGTCGGCGTAGCAATCAATGTACATTTTCATGTTAATCCCGCTGTTAAATTCTTTGGAGTGCCTATGTCAACTACCAACAAATTTTGGATGTCTTCCGGCTGCAAAAGTATTGCAGGCATATTAGTCGCATTCAAATTAATCATCGCAAGCACTCCTGCCTGGGCCCAGGCCACATCCCGTCATTGTGAAGATGTGAACGTCAACGAAGAAAAAGCTGGCCCCGCATGTCTGCTTTCACATGAGAGTTTGGGCAGCTTTAACGCAGATACCGTCTATTGGAACCTGGATAAATATTCCAGCGTCGAAGCAGCGCAGCGGGATGTAGTCCGCAGCACTTCGGTTATCAAAGCGTTTGGCAGCTTCTGGTTGTTCAATGTCGGACCGGTGGCATCGCGCCCGCTCAACGGAGAGCACGTAGCGCAAGTGGGACCTATTTCAATAGATAGAAATACTTCGTATGATGCGGAGTTTCTCAAATCTACCTTTAGCCCGGGTATGACAGCACCAATCCATATCCATTCTGGGCCCGAAGCTTTTTATGCCGTCAGCGGGGATTCTTGTCTGGAAACGCCAGAAGGCATACAAGTGGGGCGTGGACCAGGGAATAGCATGGTAATACGTGGCGGCCCGCCAATGCTGCTTATGGCATTAGGACGCGAACCGAGAAAAGGTTTCGCACTTATCCTCCATGCTCCCTCTCTTCCGCCAACGACATTAGTTCATGACTGGACGCCAAAGGGGCTATGCCAAGCGGAGATGCGTTGATTTTAGTTGCGCATTGTTCCGTATGAGCTGTCATAAGCAAATGATAAGCAATTTAGGGTTATTATCGGCCAAGAGCCGCCTCCGACGCTGCCGAACCATTAGACGTAGATTTACCTGCGTCAAAGTAGCAGCATACGGGCGCGCAGTTCACGAAACGAAAATAACTGTAGAGAAGACATCTCAAGAACGCTTAAGACGCTTAAAAGGGAGACTCAATGAAACTCGTTCATGTTCTTTGGCAGGCAATATTTGCCACTTTTTGTATGCTGACCGCCATTGATGGCTTCGCCGCGGACTATCCGGCGCCAAAGGAAGGTGACTGGATCGTGCGCGATTTTCGGTTTCACTCTGGAGAAATTTTGCCTGAGCTGAGGCTCCACTATACAACCGTTGGTGCTCCAACCGGCGAGCCTGTACTGATCCTTCACGGCACTACTCAATCAAGTTCCAGTATGCTTGCACCTGCATTCGCTGGCGAACTCTTCGGTCCGGGGCAGCCGTTAGATGCAGGACGTTACTTTGTGATTATTCCCGACGCAATCGGCCACGGCAAATCGAGCAAGCCCTCTGACGGGCTTCGCATGGAATTTCCGAAATATAACTATGAGGACATGGTCGAAGCCCAGTACAAACTTGTGTCAGAGCACCTCGGCATACCCCATCTGCGACTTGTTCTTGGATATTCCATGGGCGGGATGGAGGCATGGATTTTCGCTCAAAAACATCCGAAGTTAATGGACATCGTAGTTCCGATGGCATCGCTGCCAACCGCAATGTCAAGCCGAAACTGGATGCTCAGGCGGCTCATCATTGATTCAATTCGCAACGATCCAGAATGGATGAGCGGAAACTACTTGAAGCAACCGCGAAGCGCGAAATTCGCCTCCGTGTTTTTTGGCGTTGCCACGAACGGTGGCAATCAAGCAATGTCAAGAGCGACTCCGACACGCCAGAAAGCCGACGAAAATCTTGATCAACGGCTCAACGCGCCCTTCAGTGCTGATGCCAATGATGTCCTCTATCAGTGGAAATCTTCGCGTGATTACAACGCGTCATCTGGACTTGAGCGAATCCAGTCCGCGCTGCTGGCTATCAATTCCGCTGATGACGAACGCAATCCACCAGAGCTTGGAATTCTGGATCGTGAAATCAAGCGCGTGAAGAACGGACATGTTTTTCTCATACCGATGAGTGACCAGACGGCCGGGCACGGAACAGCATTTCAAGCGAGGTTTTGGAAGGCTGAAGTGGCCAACCTGCTGCAATCTGTGCCACCTTCTTTGAAGTAGAATCGCATACACTTGCCTACGCTACTCAACATCAGCGCTAAAGAATGGCCTGTACGACGCAAGCGTGTGTCTTTTATGGGTCGTTACCTGTCGTTCGGTGAGGCAAAAATACGTTGATTCCAAAGCTGTTTTCGCCTGTTACGCATTTACGTAGGAATACTCGCGGTCCACGCAGGCCGCTTGCAGGATGCTGCCTTCAAGCGCCCACTGTTTGATCTTCGCGAGCGAAATTAGCTTGGGCAGCTCGGCATGGCAATTCGGTTAGTTTCAATCGATGCGTGTCTCGATAATCATCTGTATGATTGCCACGTCGTTGCTCACGAGACATTAAAACCGTCGCCCGCGTTGCTACCCAATATGTTGAAGCGGTCGGCTGTTATATGCAGAGATGTTGGCGAATACTGAGACCAAAGCGCTAGCTGGCAACGAGATAATGGTCGGCGGCTCCAAAATAAGTTGGAGCCGAAGCGCGCGTCGAAAACGGCTTGCTACATGCAATGGCCGCAGAAGGTGCAATAGTTCAGCCTATGCGTCCCCGCAGCCGCCTTGCATTCTTGAGCCCGCACCCTACGCTGCTGCAGCCTGTAACGCAGGCACAGACTGTACTTCCTCATTGCTCACACTGACCACATTGACTACTGCTGCATCAAACTGATAAGTGCTCGCCTCATGCAACTTCCATGCGCCGTCGCCGAGCAAGTGCAGGACATGGGTGTGGTGCTTTAGCACGGCGGGGCGGTGGGCGATACTGATCAAGGTGACGCCGCTCTCACGCAGGCGTGCGTACAGGGCCGATTCATTGGCGCTGTCGAGTGCGCTGGTTGCTTCGTCGAGAATGACAATCTCAGGTGTATGGACCAGGATGCGGGCGAAGGCCATACGTTGCTGCTCGCCGACGGACAGTAGCTTCTCCCAGTCCTGCACCGCAGACAGTCCACCTACACGCTTGGCCAGTTGCGGCAGATATACCTGATCCAGAATTTCCAGCAACTGCTCGTCGCTTAGTTCTGAATCGGCACTAGGGTAGATCAGTTGGCTGCGCAGCGAACCTGTCTGCAGATAAGGTTGCTGCGGCAGAAAGAAGAAATTTTCCAGTGGTGGATGATGGATGAGGCCGCTGCCGGTGTGCCACAATCCGGCAATCGCACGCAGTAGCGAGCTTTTGCCGCAGCCGCTGTCGCCGGTAATGAGCAAGGCCTCGCCGGGTTGCAATGCAAGACTCAGTTCCTTGATCAGTACACGTTGCGATTGCGGGGGATGCAGGGTGACTGATTCCAGCGCGAACCGGGTACCTGGACGCAACTGTATGCGTACGGCCTCGGCTTCAGTTGCCGCTTCAGTTGCCGCTTCAGTGGCCGCTTCGGGTGCGGTCTTGGGCAATACCAGGTCTGACAATGCCTGCAGACGGCCTACGCCTGCCACGAAGCGGCTCAAACTCTCAAAATTTTCCACGATCACACCCACCGCGCCAAGCACGGCAGAAAATGCCCCAATGGCCTGCGTCGCACGCCCAACTTCCAGCTCGCCGGACAAGACTTGCTGGGCAAGTATCGCCACGGGCAACACCAAAGTGAGTTGACTGAATGTGCGCTGGTATAGATTAAGAGAACGTTGTTTCTTGATCAGCTTGTCGTAGTTTTGGATAGCGCGGTGCAGTTTGCTGTCGATGTGCGCGCGTTCCTGCGCTTCGCCGCGGTAGAAAGCGATGGATTCAGCATTTTCGCGTACACGCATCAGACTGTAACGGAAGTCCGCCTCGCGCCGCAGTTGCCAGAAATTCAGGTGTATCAATGGGTTGCCGAAAGCATACAACGCGGCACCGGTACCGATGAGGGCGTACACCACCAATACGCCGACCAGCAAATGGGAAATCTTCCAAAGTACAGCGCTGAACGCCACCAGCTGCATGGCAGATCCCAAGAAAATGAGCAAGAAGTTAATGGACCTGCCTGTAAAGGTATTAATGTCTTCGCTGATACGCTGATCAGGGTTGTCAAGGGTGCTATCGGCACCCAGTGCGTAGTATTTACGGTCTTTAAGGTAGCCGTCGAGAAAGCGCCCGCTGAGCCAGCGCCGCCACTGGTTGGCGAACAGGTCGCGCATGTAATAGTAGAAAGCATAAGTCGGCACCGCAAAGGCCAGCACCATCAGGCAGGTTTGCACGGATGTCCAAAAACGATCACCTTCCTTTGCTGCCAGTGCAGAAGTCATTTCTCCGGCCTGATCGTTCAGCATGACGGCGAACTTGGTTTCAAACAGCATTAATACGATCAGCAGTACCAGGAGTATCCAGGCTCTTTTCCATTCTTCACCCAACCAGTAGGGCTTGGCGACATCAATGAATTGCCGCCATGCAGAAAGTGAGAGGAACGCCGCGCGGCGCCTCTTAGGTGGTGGCGGTACACCATCGGTTTCCACATTGGAGTGTGCGTCGTTTAAGATAGTCATGGTCAGATTCAGTGAACAGGTTTTTATTCATTATGAAATCTGGCGCGATATTGTTCTGTGCGGGAACGGACATAGCCTTGCATAGCAGGATAAAAACCGGAAAATTTACGATTCCTTGCGTAGATGTGTACATGTCGCGCTACGTAGCAAGTGTGGTTGCAGTCAAATGACAATAGATGTAATAGAACGCATTTCATCAATAGGATGCGTGCGAACAAGATGATTGGGGTGGAGTACAAGGCGTGGTACGAAGCTAAATCTGCTACCTTAGCGAGGGCGCAACGCTGGAATGCGCCCAAATCGTCAGTTCCCGGAGGATTTGCTCATCAGCTGCGCTGGACTGTGCTGGACTTTTATCAATAGCGCCATATTGATTGCCTCGCCCGCCTTATCAGCCCACGTTATGAGACAACCGCATCACACCCTATTGATGAAATGAGTTTTATGCAATTTACAACCATAAAATCGGTTGGAGTGTTGAGGGGTGCGTCCCTGTCCATCAAGATCATTAGAGACGGGGGTATGTTGAACGTGGATCAGCATCGATGCAAATAATCAGGCAATGCGTGGAAATTTCACTAAAATCCAAGGTCAACATTCTTTTAGCAATGCGCTTTGTTCCACAAATGCGGCAATAGCGCTGCTACTGGAAGCAAGCTGTTTTGCTTTATACATGGCGATATCGGCTTCCTTCAGGAATTGCTCGGCATTCGCCAGGGAATCGTAAATACTGATGCCAATGCTGGTTGACATAACAATCGCAGAACCGGAGACAGGTGCATCCAATGTCGTGACAATTTTGCGGGCCAGGATTTGGGCATGCTCCAGTACCCGCACCCCCTCCGCGAGCACCACAAATTCATCGCCGCCAAGACGAGCCATGGTGTCGCTCTCTCGCAAACAGCCAGAAACTCTTTTTGCGAATTCTTTCAATACCAGGTCTCCCGTGTCATGGCCGTTGGTATCATTTATTTTTTTAAAACCATTCAAGTCCATGAACAATAAAGCAAGTCCATTGTTTTGTCGCAATTGCCTGACTATCGATTGATGCAATACTTCCATGAAGTGACGCCGGTTTGGAAGCCCGGTCAAGCCATCCGATAGCGCCATTGCGTTCAGCGCTTCTTCCCATTTTTTTCGTTCAGAGATGTCGTGTAAAAAAGCAGTGAATTCAAGCCGGTCTGCAATATTATTCACGTTTAAACTTACCTCGACAGAAATTTCTTTACCGTCGCGGTCAACGGCGAGGAATTCCCGTCGGGCGGTTGTTGGTGTTTTTCTTAGTTTATCCAAATGCGCCAGGATATTGACGAAGGAACTTCTGAAAGCCGGTGGCACGATCAGATCGACTATATTGCGCCCCATGGCTTCATGATTGTGCCAGCCAAACAGGGATTCGGAAGAACGGTTCCATTGTGTCACGATTCCAGCATTGTCTATCGATATCACGGCATCATTGGCATGTTCCAGAATGGTGCGTATGCGTTCTTCACTGGCGCGAAGCTGTGCCTGCACACGAAGCATCTCGTCAAAAGCGACCTGCTTGCCAAGCGCTGCCCCCAGTGCCGCGCCCATCAGTTCAAGCGTCTGTAAATCTTCTTCATCAAAACCGTATGCCTGCTCCGACATGACTTTAAGAACGCCAACGGGCAGGCCCCGTTCAAAAAGTGGTGTGCAAATCATGGAACGGACACCCACCTTTTGGCAGGCATTGGCATCGACGCGTGGATCGGTTTCTGCGTCGTCGCATTGAAGAATCTGTGCGCTACTGACGCATAAACCTGACAAGCTGTTTGCCCTCAACAAGCGCAAACCAACATGCTGGGATATCGCACCGCTGGCGGCGCGATAAACCATATAGTCGCCATCGACGAGTTCGACTACCGCGCCTTTGGCGTCTGTGAGTTCTTGTAATGTATTGACAACAAGCTGCATGAACACCGCAAGATCCAGATCCGCCTGGGCGAGAAGTGATTGGGTTTCAACGATGCGCTCTAATCGGTCAAGGTGGTTTTTATTTTTTTCCATTTTACGATTCCAGACAGTTTTAAGCGCACACAATTATTTTATGATATTTCTGATTGATTTTCCTTTCAATATGTGGCGGATTCACCATTTTTTTGTTAATTTTTGCGGCATGGCATTCAAGGAGTTTTCAAGGTCTTGTGTAGCCTGTAGTCCAGCATTTGTTTTTTGGATGATTCAATTGATTTTACAAAGACGGGTCAGCGTGATTAGTTAATTAATGGCTATTAAAAATGAAGATTCCAATGGCTAGGATAAGTAATTTCGGATTGTAGTATAAATAACGCCTGGCTCGGGTAGTGGTCAAATCTTCACTGATTTACACACACTTATTCTTTCAAAAAAACTCGTGTCTCATTTTGCTTGACTAAGCACTGTTGCGGACTTTAGTTTGAACCTGGTCGTGCTCCCTTCTCCCAGAACTGCAAATTCACTCGCCATTACTTTCTTATTTTGCAAAGCTGATTGCAAGTCTTTTACCGGTTGATCGATACCTTCATTGGTCAGCTGGAAAGTACCGAAATGCATGCCTATACTTTGTCTGGCTCCCAAGTCCAGGTGTGCTTGCACAGCTTCTGCCGGATCAATATGTACCTGCTTCATGAACCATCTTGGCTCAAAGGCACCAATGGGCAGCAAGGCAATATCGGGCGGGCCAAAGCGTTCTTGTATCGCCTTGAAATGGGGTGAATACGCGGTGTCGCCACCAAAGTAAAGGCTGTGGCCGTTAAAGGAAAGATGGTAACTGCCCCACAAGCTGCGGTCCCTGTCAAACAGGCCGCGGCCAGAAAAATGCGCAGCGGGTGTCAGGCTCAGTTTCACGCCCGAAGCAAGCGGGTGGCTTTGCCACCAGTCCAACTCAACGACCTGCGTCACGCCATTATCTTCTAATAACTTTTTATTACCGAGCGGGACAAAAAATAGCGGGTGAAAGCGCCCTTCTAATTGCTTGAGTGTGTCAAGATCCATGTGATCATAATGATTGTGGCTGATGATGACGACATCAATTTTTGGCAAATCAGCGAAAGCAATGCCTGGCTGACGGTGCCGTTTGGGGCCGATCCAGCTTAAGGGGCTGACGCGCTCCGACCAGACCGGGTCGGTCAGCAAATTCATGTGCTGTGTCTGGATAAGCACGCTGGCATGATTGACAAAGGTAATGGCAACTTCATCCCCAGCCAGTTTGTCATGCATATGCAGTGCCGGCGCATTGTCGACCTGGTCTGGCCAGTGCGCAAAATCAAATGCAAATAAGACTTTAAGCCCATCCCACAAGCTGTTACCTGCCGGATCAGCTGGATTAAAAAACCTGCTGCCATCATAGTGATCTGATTTGGGATAATGCTGCATGGGTGCGCATCCTGCCAACTGGAGCAAAAAGATGCCAAGAATAAAACGGGTAATGATGATCTGCATATTTTTACCTTACCAAAAACACTGTCCACAATTTCATGAACGCACTTGCAGTGCAGTGGCGCTTAAACGCCACCACGCAAGCACATAGCTTGTAGTGAGAACGATGAATACCACATAGCCTGCCTTTGCCGGAAAATAGGCAGGAAGCCAGGAGGCGATCAGCCCGAAGGCCGGTATGAATTGCTGTGCATGCACTCCAAGAAAATGCGCTGGCCGGACATCGCCCTGCACATGCCAGCCCACCAGTGGCAAGCCTTTACCGGGTGCGGGTTGACGCGCACCCAGCATGAAGCCGCTGACAGTTGCCAGTACAAAAGTCAACATCAAACCCGTGACGATGGCGATCAGCGTGAGCGACACTGCTGGCCCGCTACGGTGCGCCCAGATGACCCAGGCCAGCCAGACCTGGCTGGCCGTCAGGCACACCGCCATAATGCCCATCAGCGCCGCCATGGCCGCATGCAGAGCGTCTGAAGTATTGTAATGCGAAGCCTGCCCCAGGCTGGCCTGCAAGCTGATGTAAGCCACTTCAAAGGTCGATGTACTGACGATGAGCACAGCAATCCAGTAAAACCAAGGCAAGGCCGCTGGTGTCACCTCAGCCATCTGCATCAACCCTGCGCTGGTCATGGCAAACAGCGCCGTGGCCGACATGAATTTCAGCGGCTTGACCCAGACGCCAACGCCACGAAATGTACGCCTGTCAAAGTGCGACCAGCCCCAGGCCACCACCATGCCTACGCCCATCATCAGACCGTACATCAGCAACACCTGTTGCGCATCTTTGAGTGATGTCATACATGAACCTCATATCTGCGTTGATGATACCCACTTTACAGCGAAATCACGATCTTGCTGGCTGACACGCCTTTTCTTTGCATGTCCAAACCGGCCTGCACATACTCCAGCCCCTTCCCGATGACATGCGGCGAAGGCGCGGCAACAAAGATGCCCTGCGCTAGCGCTGCTGGCAAAAAATCCCTATAGATAAGTTGGCTGACTTCATTGGCGATCAGCGATGTGCCAAAAATGGCCTTGGTGCGTATACCGCGCAAGCGCGACTTGATTTGCATCGACAGCATGAACGCAACAAGCCTTGGCAATTGAAGCAGGAACTGTAGCTTGAGGTTGGTTCCCTTTGTCATCTTCTGGAAAGACACTGGAAACGTCGCCATCGCCACAAATTTATTGCCCTTGCAGGCATGCACAATATCAAGACAGGCTTCCATCGAACCCATGCCTATCGCCATTGCACCTGCCAGGATTTTGCCATTGCAAGCCTGGATGATATCCGTGACAACGCTGTCGCTGCGATAATCAAAGACCTGGCTGGCACCGAGTTTTCTGAGGTAATCAAAGTTCTTTGCCGAGGCAGTGGCAATCACCTCATAACCAGCAGCAACGGCCAGTTGTATGGCATTACAGCCCACGCTGGTTGAACCACCCCAGACCAGCACGGTTTGTCCGGTGGCTTTGGCTTGTTTGGCAGTGGCAGAAGGATGCAGGAGCGCCATCTGATCTTTTTCAAACAGACCGCAGGCGGCTGTGGACAAACCGAGCGGCAGAACCGCCGCGCTTTCATACGACATGCTGTCGGGAATGGCGTAGGCCATATGTTCAAGAACGACAGTGTAATTCTGGAAAGCGCCTTCGGCGGCGCGGTTGCGCTTGGGATCAGACCCCACGGCATGCGCCAGCACCCGCTGCCCAACCTTGAAACGGCTGACATTCTTGCCCACTTCCACTACCTCGCCCGCCAGGTCAGACCCCAGGATAAACGGATATCTGATCCATGAAAACACCAGCTCACCCGCATTTTGCAATATCCAGTCCAGCGGATTGATGGCGATGGCATGGTTTTTCACCACAATCTCGTTGTCGCCGGGCGGGATGTAACTGGCAGGCTGTACCGCCAGATCAGCGCGCTTCGATAATATCCATGCCGCAGTATTGGTCGTCATTCATGTCCCCTGAAATAAGTACTGATCGCCCATCACGGGCAAGAAAGGCCAGATGATAGGCGCTTGTGCAGGGATCATCCATGCTCTATAGTCCGGCTTATCTTTGCTATCGTCCGGGAACGTGATGGACCCACTTTCAGATGTCTTATCCCTGCTTAAGCCGCGCAGCTATATGTTTCGCGGGCTGGACGCGGGTGGTCAATGGTCACTGTATTTCAAAGCCATGCAAGGCATACGCTGCTATGCTCTGCTTGAGGGCGAATTCTGGCTCAGCGTGGAAGGCTATCCTGAACCCATCCATTTAAAAGAAGGCGATTGCGTACTGCTGCCTGGCGGGCAACCCGCCAGCCTGGGCAGCGACCCGGCTTTGCCCGCGGTTGATGCCAGCAAGGTATTCCCCACGGCAAAAGAAGGGGGCATCGTCACCTACAACGGCGGGGGCGATTGTTATGGGCTGGGCGGCTATTTTGAATTTGCCGGAAGACATGCCAGCGTGCTGCTGGGCATCTTGCCGGCGGTCGTACATATTCGTAAAGAATCCGATAAAAAAGCCTTGCGTGGTTCGCTGGAACAAATCATGCAAGAATTGCGCGAGCCCCAGCCTGGCGGTTCATTGATCGCCCGGCACCTGGCCCACCTCATGCTCATCCAGGCGCTCCGGCTGTTTCTGGCGAATGGTGCAGAAGGGGCTGCAGGGGCTGACGCAGCCGGCGGCGTAGGCTGGATTTATGCACTAAGCGACAAACAGCTCAGTGCCGCCATCCATGCCATGCATGAAGACCCTGCCCGCAAATGGACCTTGCAAAGCCTGGCAGAACGTTCTTGTATGTCGAGATCAACCTTCGCTTTGAAATTCAAAACACTGGTGGGCGAATCGCCGATGGATTACCTGACCCGCTGGCGCATGCTGCTAGCCGGGGACCGGCTGATGAATACCAGCGACTCCATATCCGTCATTGCCCCTTCACTGGGCTACGAATCTGAAAGCGCATTCAGCACAGCCTTCAAACGCGTCATGCAATGCTCACCACGGGAATACAGCATGAGTCAAACGGAGCTCAGTAGATCTTCGGGTCTCTGCTGAATTTTCTTAACATATCAAACTATTCGGACTGACGGAAAATCGCCCCAGCTACGTTGTAGCTCGCCTCCTGGGAGCCGCGTACTAAAGTACTGTCTTCATCGCTTAAGGCATAGTCTTAATGAACAGTCCACGCAAGTGACGCACTGGTTTTTCTATTGATGTTTCATCTACTTTATTCAAGCTTTATAGAAAGTCCCCGCGATAAGCACCTGTCCGGCACGGCATATCAATATCATGATTTTCTATTCACGCTGTTTTCGTCAGGCTCTCATTGCGGCAAACACGGTTACGCCCAGTTCTTTTTGCAACATATAGTGCCATATCGGCAGCCTCGATCAAAGCAACCGGTTTGTTTAATTCTCTCAACGGGATAATCGCCTCCACTCCAGCGCTGACCGTTACTACGCCCGTCGCATTGCCGGCGTGGGGCATGGCGAGCTTTTGAATTGCAAGACGAATATTTTCTGCAATCAGTAGAGCACCCTCGACGTCAGTCGCTGGAAGGATCACTGCGAATTCCTCACCACCATAACGGGCGATAAGATCACCTGCCCGACGCTGGCAGGATTTGGCGGCCTGGCTTATTTCTTTGAGACATTCATCTCCTGCTACGTGGCCATAAATATCGTTATACCTCTTGAAGTGGTCAACATCGAACATAATCAACGCCAGGGAACTCGAATTCCGGATTGCGCGATTAAACTCTTCTTCCAGGATGATGTCGAAATTGCGCCGGTTGGCCAATTCAGTTAATGCATCCTGCAGTGAAAGCCGTTCAAGAGCCAGGTTCAGGCGCTGCATGGCATCTTTTGCAGCAGCGCTCTCTGCTTCTGCATCAACACGCAGCTTGATTTGTCCTACAAGATAAAATCCGACTGAACTCAAAACCAGCACAAGTATCCCCACCCCAGTTGAATGCAAATAAGTATCCGCCAGCCATTCTGCAAGAATTTCTTGTTCTGATAAGGCTGCAGAGGCAAACAAGGGATATTTATCAAGGTGACGGAAACTGTTCAATCGTTTTACGCCATCCTGCGCAGAATTTACGGTGAATATCCCAAGCGCTTTAGAGCGGCTCTCTTTAAAAACGGTGGTATTCACCATGCTCTTGCCGACGGAGTCAGCCAACAAAGGCCGACGCGTTACCAAAACAGCACGTTCCATGACTAAAACGATTGCCCCATTTTTTCCGAGATTGAAGCTGTCGTAAAATTTATTGAAATAATCAATATCGATGGACGCCAGGGCGACACCTGCAAAGCTGCCATCTGCATGATTGATACGGCGAGACACTGTCATGATCCATGCGCCGCTGGAACGACTTTGTATAGGCAATCCTATATATGGCTTGTCTTCCTGATGGGTGCGGTGATAAATAAAATAGTCGCGGTCCGCATTGTTGACGTTCTCAGGCATCGCTGGCAATGAATTCACTAGCCATCGCCCGTTTTCGTTATAAACAAACAAGCCTTTGAGCTGTGTTAGTTGTGAAGTTCTGCGCACGAGCAATTTGTGCAGGCGCTCCAACGCAGGTGCAGAGGTGCCATCCGTCTGAATACGCTCAACAATGCCTAGCAGGGCAGTATCGGCTGCCTTGATCGTATCGTCGGCATGTTGCGCTATCGCGCGCGCCATATTGGCTGTGGAAACCTCGGCTTCTTGCAACTGATTTTTCCTGGCTGTCCAGCTTCGCCATCCGTCCATGAAGATAAGCGACAGACAAACCAGCATGACGAACCCCAACACTAATCCAGTAAGTGAAGCTTTCTTCACCCTTATTCCGATGATCTTGGTGGATTGTGAGGGATCAATCATGCATATCCAGGAGAAATATCCGTACTACTGTCATTTTTAACTCGCCAAACAGTCAGCTTTGCTTTTTTATTCTAGCTTCATGAATATACCAGAGCTGGAAAATACAATTGTTGATAACCGTCATATATTCACGAAGGCAAGATGCACATACGTGCGATAGATCTTAAATAGATCACAATAGCTCACTACTGCAAATAAGAACGATTCAACTTTTTTCTTTATGCCCTATCCATCTCGGCAACGGGCATGATCAACGACGGCATGGTTACCCAGCATGCCTCAGTTTCTGGAGATCGTCGTCGGCATTCAAGCTAAAGCTATGTCATTCCCTTGGCATGGCGAACTACCATCAAGGCAGTTGACCACGTATTTGCCAGTCTTGATATTGATTTGTGCAAGCTCGACCAAACTGGCATGGTCAAATCAGCAAACAAATGTGTGAAGACATTTCAACGTGCTGGCCGACATCCAGCGCAAGCAACAGAAAAATCGACATTGTCATTTCACCCCGCGGTTTTCGTCTGACTCTTCATTCTCCACTATCCAGTTTCCATCAATCCTGTGGTTACCAATTGTAGATTTTGGTAACAAAAAATCATTACGATTGTGAATAAATGCTAAATCTGCCAGCATTTGCTTTTGTTGTTGACCATGACAACGCCCAGCCTGTTTTGCCAGGAAGCGCTCTTTCAAAAGGTACAGTGATGTATAAAATTCGCAAGTCGGGATGGATGTCATGGATGCTACAAGCCAGCGTAGTTGCCCTGCTCAGTGCGTGTGGGGGCAGTAACAATAGTGCGGTTTCAACTGCGTCGCAAACACAGACATCGAACCCGCCACCGGCGACTGCCGACGGTTCTTTCCCGCAGAATGTATTGGCACCAACGACAAAGACCGCTTCATCCTTGAGCGCGAATACTGCGAAGGGACTCGCATCCAGCAGCCCCGCACCGCAAATCTTGTTTACCGATACCTTAAGCGCGCCGACCACTGGTGGGGAAAACAACCAGGGTGGCTATCTTTCCATCTTCGGCAAGAACTTTGGCTCTGCCAGCGACCTCGGTACGAATACCAGGGTGTATATCAACGATAAAGAAGTGGCCAACTACCGTTATCTCGGCAATGCAAAATCAAGCGCAAAAACTGGATTGCAGCAAATCACAGTGCAGGTAGGCTCGCTTGAGGGTGCGCCGGCAGGCGGCGCACTGCCTGTCAAGGTTGTATATAACGGCGCCTCTTCAAATACCGACAATAACTTTACCCCCACTTCTGGCCGGGTACTTTTTGTTTCCCTCTCAGGTTCCGACACCACTGCGGTAGCAAACAATATTGCCAAGCCCTGGCGCTCACTGCAAAACATGAGCACGCTCAAAGGTGCCTACTTTGCCATGCAGGCGGGCGACCAGCTTGTGGTACGAGGCGGTGCCTGGCATGACACCAACGGCCAGGATAAAACATGGATGCGTTTTGGTGGCGGCATCTATGCCAGAAACGGCAGCCCCGCTGCATGGATACATATCACGGCCTACCCTGGCCCGGTCAATGGCAACGCGATAGAAGATGTGCATTACACGACACCAGTTGGCGCATCAGGCGGTATCTCTGGCCCTTGGTCAGCCATCGCAGGTTCTACCGGTGAATACATCTCGGTATCGAACCTGAGGATGGATGTGGCAGGCGGCGCCAGCCGTGATGCTGCACCTGTCAACTTTCAATACACTGCGGGCCCATGGCGCGTGGTCAACAATGAGCTGGGCCCCTGGATCGCCGGTAATTCTGCCACGCTCAATGCAGCAGGCGTATCTGGCCACGGCAAGGGCAACCGGGTACTCGGCAATAACATCCACGACATCGCCGGCACATCCGAGCTGCAAAACCATGGTATCTATGCAGACACCACGGCACAAGACTGGGAAGTTGCCTATAACTGGATACACAATATCACCGGCGGCTCAGCCGTGCAGTTCAACGACAACGAAGGTGGTGCAGGCTCTTACACACTGCCGCACGGCGGCATCTGGCAAGGCTTTACCGGCATACGCATACATCATAACTGGCTGGAAAACGCCGCGAAATACGGCATCAACTTCAATGACCAGGGAAGCACGCACAAGGGTACATATGAAGCCCAGAGCTGGAATAATGTCATCACCGGCACCAAGCTCTACCCGATACGTATCAACTCAACAGCCACGATACAAAACATGTGGTTTGCCTACAATACGGTGTATAACGCCATGACTGGCGCATCAGGAAACAAAGCCTACGTCATGGACGAAGGCTTTGGCAGCGGCGCGGGCATACGCAACAAGTTCTACAATAATATTTTTGCCTTTGGCCCTGACACCCAGCCTGGTACGACCTGGCTGATTGACTACAGCACACCATCCACAACCACCAGCTACGACTTCAAACAAAACCTGTACTTCAGCAATGGCCAGACTGCGCCAACGCCAGGCACACTGGGCGATAACCTGGCCATCTCTGGCAACCCGCAGTTCAAGAATGCAGCATCGGCAAACTACACTTTGCTGGCGACCAGCCCGGCAGTAGATGCCGCGACACAGCCCGGTATTTTTGCAGTCAATGACGACATCAGCAATACCGCTCGTCCGCAAGGCAACAGCAAGGACATCGGTGCATTTGAACTCAGCGGTGCTGTAGTACCTATTCCTACTCCAGTAAATGGCATGTGTGGTACTGCCAACGGCCAGTCGTTCAGTGCAGCACCAAGCAGCCAGCTTTGTTCATCAGGCATTGCCTCGCTGGTTTCAACGACCAACACCGGCTGGGCCTGGAGCTGCTCTGGCAGCAATGGGGGCACAACGGCAAGCTGCAGTGCAAACCTGGCGAGCAACCCTGATCCATCAACTCCACCAAGTGTGCGTCAACAATACTCTGGCGTGATCACAGCGGGAACGAGCAGGCATCAATTGCCCAGTACGGTATCGGCAGGCAACTGGATACTGGTGACCGTGGGTATAAACAATAATGCACTTGGGGTGTCAGGCACATTGTCCGACAATCAGGGGCATGCCGATATCGGCTCTTTCACATCGTTGGGACGTATTTATGTAGATGGAATGGGTACCGACCTGTATGCGGTAAAGGCCACGACATCAGGGACATACACATTGTCCGTAGGCATCCCCAACCAGGGCAGCATACACGTGGTGGAAATTCAGAATGCAGACACTGTGAATTTGCTGGATGCTCCTTTGACAACCAGCGCAGGCCCACGCTTTGCATCTACCGCGTTGTCTTCTCCAACACAGACCAGCACAAGAGCGAATGATCTCGTGCTTGCGCTGATTGATCTGGGCATAGGCAATGCCATTCCCTTCAGCCCGAACGGATCATGGCAATTGGTGAGCCCTGAAGCAGGCACTTATATTACTTCGCGTATCTATGAACAGCGCCCGGCCGCTATTGGTGCATTTGGCATTTCTGGCACGGTCGGTGGCAGTGGCGCCGGTTACCCTGGCTGGGAAGCAGCGCTTATTGTGATCAAGGGACAGTAGCTATTTACACCCTGGCGACGAGCGAGCATGGTATGTTTTCAATCATTGTGCAAAGCAATTTCCCTGATAGGGGTTTGAATCTTTCTATGCCAGCAGCGCTATGTGCAAAATACTCCAGCACATCCTGGCAGATGGGCACTGCCAATGCCTTCCGCTGCGAAATGCGCGAAAGCAAGGGACAATCAACAGCCACGGCTCCAGTCGTATAGTTGATCATGCGCAGCGATACCCACGCCGGCATGGTAAAGGCATCACCGTCCATCCGAACGCAGCCATCCAGCTTGTGGCTGACCTTAACTTCTGTTGAATGCGATATGTCTTCCAGGTTATGCGCCACGATCTGATGCCGGGATGTTTTAAGAAGCCTGTGTGTCAACTCCAGCCAATAATGTTACTGAATATGAAAACCCTCCTTCATGTTGACACGCATAAGACTTATGGGTAATTTGATGTTAGCCGCGCCTGCCGTCTTTGCTTATCACAATAGATACGCTACCCTTAATTCCAAGAAGCATGTACGCCTTAAGTATTTACGAAGCACTCTTTAATATTTGTAATCTTTAATATTTATTTGGTTTTGCTTAAGTATTGCTCTTATCTGCACTGGCAAATAAGCCTGGGACTACCCTCTATCTATGGAATTCACTAGCGAAAAACTTTGTCGGCATAGCTTGAAGTCGCAGCTTGCAAAGACCATTCAATATGTCTTTGGCATCATTGCTTTTTGGGTGTTTTTGCTCAACGCAAACGCATCATTGCCGTTGCCAAAGGCAAACCTTGATGCGTCTTCCCTGGTATCGCGGTGGTCGTCACTGTCGGATACGGTGTTCCGCAACTTTAGTGTTGGCTATGGGCTGCCTCACCCAATTGTCACCGCCATTGCGGAAGATGGCGATGGTTTCATCTGGGCAGGCACACAAGATGGCCTGGCCCGATGGGACGGCTACCGTTTTCGTGTTTTCGGACCAAACCCTCTTGACCCCAACACTTTGCCAGACAACTTTATTTCAGCGTTGCACACTGATCGCCAGGGACTGCTCTGGGTAGGTACTGGCAGCGGTGGACTTGCGCGCTATGACCGTGACAATGATCGCTTCATCCGTTACCCATCAGGCGGTGCCAATGGATTGAGCGATGTCGCGATCAGCAATATCACCGATGACGACGCAAAAGGTATGTGGATTACAACTAACGGCGGGTTGGATCATCTCGACCAGAACACAGGTGCAATCAAGCATATTCCTCTCGGTCCGACGGATGCCAGTCCGCTGGAACGTGTAAAGGCAGGTGCTGCCCTGCACGACAGCCGCGGCAACTTGTGGGTCGGAACTAATAAAAATTTGCTGCGCCGTGAGCGTGGCGGCAAGCACTTTGTACCTGTCACTCTGACAGCGGATGCAAATGCGCCACAGCCAGCAGTAAGGCATCTCTACCAAGGCAGTGACGGCCATATTTGGGTCGGGACTAAAAACAGTGGTGCATTTGTCCTGGACCCGGTGACCGCAAAAGTGGTCGTGGTAACAGAGTCGGGCCCTACAGTGTCGCTATTGTCCTCCCAGGCGATTGATGCCATCGTCGAAGTACATCCCGGAGAAATCTGGCTAGGCACCCACGGACATGGCATTGTGGTGGTTGACACGGCAACCATGCATACCCGCAGGCTGGGTCATGACCCAAAGCTCGAAGCAAGCTTGAGTCACGACAATGTATGGGCAATGCTACATGATCGCGCTGGGCAGGTCTGGGTGGGCACTAATCACGGCCTCGGCCGGCACGACCCTACTCAGACTGCCATTCTCACGCTTTACGGTGATTCCAGCCGTCCGAATGGGATTTTCGATTCTGATATTGAATCTCTTTTGGTTGCCAGTGACAGGCGAATCTGGCTCGGTTTTGGCATTACGGGAATGGATGCTATCGATCCTGAACTAGGGCGTGTTACCGCCTTGCGCCCCGATCCAACCAAACCAAAAACAGCCTTACCACATAGCATCATCACTTCTATGGTCGCGGTGCCTGAAGGCGATATCTACGTTGCCACACTGTACGGTCTATATCGCCTTGATCGTGACGAAAAAAACCTGACCCGCGTTGACTTGCTGCAAAATAAAGCCATACTCAGCATACGAACACTCAGGGTGGATGGCAAGCGCTTATGGATCGGCACCCAATCAGACGGTTTGCTGACCCTGGATTTTGCCGACAAGGCAGCCCTTGGCGTTCGCGCAGAATATACCAGGAATTTGACGGATCAACGAATACTTGTCATAGAGGGCGGCAAACCTGGTTCATGGTGGATCTGCACACGAAATGGTCTGAATCTCCTTGACTCGCTTCATCAGACAATCGAACGCATTTTACCTGATGCCACTGATCCAAAGTCGCTGTCAAACGGCTATGTATCAACGGCATTGACCGATTTGCAAGGACGGTTATGGCTTGGCACCCAGGGCGGCGGAATCAACGTTCTCGAATCCCGCAATGCAGAAGGACGCCCACTTTTTAAAAGACTGGGTATCAAAGAAGGATTACCGAACGCAAATATCAACAAATTGCTGCTTGATGGCTCCGGTAATATCTGGGCCAGCACCGATAAAGGCCTGGCCGTTGTCGATGCACGGACTTTTGCCATCCGGGCACTCCAGAGCGCGGATGGCGTTGCCATCCCTACCTACTGGAACGATTCAGGGGCGGTGACCACTCATGGGGAATTGCTATTCGGGGGTTTAGGTGGCTTGACCGTGGTGCGCCCAGAATTGGTGAAAGCGTGGACTTACCGGCCACCTGTCGTCGCTACCGATGTCCGGCTCGGCGGCAAGCTTGTGCCGTCGGGGCGATTCAATGGGCAACTGGCAACGCAAGATAGTGAGCCACTCATTATTACTCCCGAAGCCAATAGCGTTGCGGTCGAATTTGCCGCCCTCGACTACACAGATCCCGAACGCAATCGCTATGCCTACCGGCTTGAGGGATTCGAAGAAGACTGGGTTGATACCGACCCCTCGCGGCGAATTGCCAGCTACACAAACCTGCCACCGGGCAAATATACGCTACATGTGCGCGGCGCCAATCGTGCAGGCATGTGGACCGAAAAAACGCTCGATATTCCGATTCGTGTGCTGCCTGCGTGGTATCAGACATGGCTATTTCGAATAGCAATTCTGCTTTTAGCTATCCTGTTTGTCTGGCAGTTAGTCAAGTCCCGCACTGCTCAGTTGAACAAAGCTAAACACCATTTGGAAAGTCTGGTCAACCAGCGCACTGAAGAACTGTTCAGGAGCAACGAGAAACTGACTCAACAGGCCTTGCAACTGGAGTTACTGGCATTTCAGGATACATTGACTGGCATTGCAAATCGCAGGCGTTTTACAGAGCGCTTCGACTTTTTTAGCGAACTGGCCAATCGCAATAAAACTGGCTTTACACTGCTGCTGATTGATCTTGATAAATTTAAAGCCATTAATGATACTTACGGGCACGACGCCGGTGACGCTGTCCTGGTTGCCACGGCAAGACAATTAACGCTCGCCACACGCGCTGTCGATGTGGTGGCCAGGCTGGGCGGTGATGAGTTTGCAGTGCTTCTGGAGTCTTGCACAACAGAAGAAGCAATAAGAATGGCATGTGAACGAATTATGCAGATGTGCCGTGTACCTATCGCTTTTTCTGACATGCAATTCACCGTGTCGATGAGTATCGGAGCCTCAGTTTTCGGTATTGATGGGAGTAAGCAGGCAGAACTCTATGCGGCTGCCGATCTTGCGCTATACGCAGCTAAAAGGGATGGCCGCAATACCTGGCGTATGGCAGGAAAAGCGGGGCAGCAGGAATGAGGGTTCTGTTACATGGGCAAGCGCCTTTGCAACAGCTGTGACTTACTGCAGATGACCAAGTGCGTCGTGGTTTCATGCAAAGCGGTATTTCAACAAGTCCGCCAGCGCGAACAGCGATGCTTGACAGATTGCAATGAACAAGTGCTGCGGCAAAGCCGCCGCACTTGTGATTGCGCATCATGAAGCCAGCTATTTCGTGTCAACCGTTCCATCGCCATACTCTTCTATCGCAGGGTCGAGATTTTCCGGTGCATGAAGTATAGCCGGTCCTCTGGAACATGCCTGCCGGATAAGGTATTCCGTCAAACCTTCTGCCCGCACTGCGGGTGGAATTGTCGCCCGCATTTCGCTTAACAATTCTTCAGTCGCTCTGACTATCCATTCCACGCTGCGATACTTGGGCGAGACAATCTGTATGTTTTGCGAATCAGTCTGGTCAAAGAAGCCGTGCTGCAGTTTATGTCTGACGTAAGAGAGCGCTGTGATGCCGGGTATGGTGCGTTGCTCCAGATAAGCCTGTTTGCCTTCTTCATCATAACGGACGACGATGTCGGGGAATTCATAACCCTCATCTTCCAGCAGTGCTTCGCTGACGATTGCTGGCAATAGTGGTCTGGCATCTTCATGCCCGACTTCAAACAACAGAATTTTCTTGAGCTTTTTCATTTCCTTTTGCTCTTCTGTATCTGTCTTTTGAATGGCAATCGTCGGAAAATATTCACGGATAAAAGCATTGGATTTACTGATCAACTCATCCCTGCTGACTTCAGGTTTATGTTTGAAAAATCTGTCATCCATATCCATCATCTTCCAGGCATGGTTCAGGTCATGGATCAGGAATTCGAGTGGAGATTGCCAGAATTCATCGACATACACAGGCTCGGTTGATACGCCAATAAAATACACCGGCGTACCGCGTATTTTCATGAGATCAGTCGCAGAGATATTATCGAAACTGGGGATGATGATGACCTCTGGCAAGCGCCGCATCAGTTCTTCATAGCGGTACCAGTATTTCTTTTGGAAATGCGTACTCAAATTCTTTTCAGTGCGGCAGGCTACATCAAAAAATCCTACGGCCTCAAACAAGATGCGCAAGGTCGGTTCATACGGGCACATCGCGCCATTCTGTATCGTGACGTGGTGCAGCTTGTGCAGTAACTGATCGCGCATGAAAGCCAGTGCTGCGTCGTTGCGGCATTTTTCCTCCATCGCCGGGAGTGTCATCTGGCTGCGGAAATATTCGACAACGGGCAATAATTCCAGCACAGGTGTATTCAGGCTATTGTGGTTCTGTTCAAAGCGCTGGCGCAATTCTCGGTATAAATCTACCGGTTTTTTCACCCATTCGCGTATCCACTCATGATGTGAAACACCCTGCGTCCTGCTGAAATTTTTCGCGACCAGCGCTGCGGCTATCTGCTTGTGGTGGCCAAAGGCGAACGAGCCTTCTTTTGCATACGGCGTTGTCATCACACTCTCGGGCAACCACCTGCCGTGTACACCTTTGGTATCGGCAATTTCAACGAGAAACCCCAGCGTATCGACAATATGACGCGGGTCAGAGGGAACGGCAATTTCTTTCAGATGGTCGCGATAACTGTGCGTCACCGTCCTGTCCATGTAGATACGGGCTTCATTGCTGGTTGCACTCTTCACTTCATCGCGGACAAAATAGTATTTGCGCCCATCTTCTTCTGCAATGCCGTATTCTGGTGCCAGGGATGCAAACACCTTGCTGCCAGTGACCCGCAATGCGGCGAAAATATTGGCGGGAATGCCGCTCGCATTTTGCTCATCTTCATCCTGCAACAGCCCACCGGGCAGCGCAATGCCTTCAGGAAAAATCGTGCGGTCCAGGACCAGAAATTCGCGGCCATGTTGCCCTTCCCGCATAACCAGCACATCAACCGTCTTGCGCACCATGATGCCCTGATCTATGCGCTGCCTGGCCCCGGTTTTAAGCTGCTGATCCGACACCAGGGCTTGCACCACTGCTGATTGAGGGTCCAGATCCAGGTATTTGCCTATGCACTCTTGCATGTAGTTCTTGCGGGCCGGGTCACGCAGGCGATGGAACCAGTAAATCATGTACAACAGCGATTCGGCATACAGACTGGCGGGAAAGCTTTGCGTATTGAGATGCACGGCGTGCTTGTCAAGCAGGTCGATAACGGTATCCACGACCTTGTCTGCCTGCACATCCGGGAGCGGGGTGGAAGTTTGTGCGCTCGTCTCAGGCGCAGGCGCAGATGTATTCAATGTCATATTGTTTTCCCTAAGGAGTTCTCAGATGTAGCGTGTTCGCATGAAACATGTCTGTATTGACCTCTGACACTAGCAGAATTGATGCATGTTCTCATATTGCCATTAAATCATAATGGAAACCGACTATCATACTGCTTGAACTATGCGGCAAGGCAAATCTCGCCGCATCCGGGATTTGAAAAATACTAAACACACCGAGAAAGCCAGGTATGGTCCACTGCGCCGGGAAATACTATAAAAAATCAAGCAGCCTCATCCTCAGCATATTCATGCTTGTGTTCACAACGTCATGCTGGGCAGAATCACTCACTCTCGCTGGCAAAATAGGTACATCGCCTGTTGTTATGGAACTCAATTTGAATAAGGGACATGTGCAGGGCCGTTATTTTTATCGCAGGCATTATCTAGACCTCGCTCTTGAAGGTCAGTTGCGTGACGACGGTAGTCTTGCCTTGACAGAAGTCTCTGCAAACTCCACTGCAGCGAATGCTGAAATGGTATTGCGACCAGGCCCCAATGGCAAATGGCAGGGGAGCTGGAAAGCCCATGCGCGCCCTGCTACCCTATTTGTGCAGTTGTCGCCCTTAAAGACACTTGCCAGCTCTGTAACTGGACCAGGCGCCTATGAACATGAACGGCTGCAAGGCCTGCCGCTGCGTCGTGACCATGCTGAAATGGTAGCAGATAAAAAATTGCAATGGTGGGTAGAGCCCGTATCCGGAGTCAGGACGTTTCGTTTTGACAGTGGCTATGATGCCATCGTCCTGACGAAACTTAATGCACGGTTAGCACAAGAACAGTCCACTGCCATTACCGCTTTTTTCGCTTGCCAGCTCGATTATTCGCGCCGTTATGGCCCTGAGCAAGCCGCTGATTTCAGCTTCAGTGCTGAGCCACGTTTATTAACGACAACGCTGGTAAGTCTGCGCTTTAGCACGGTAAGCACTTGCAACAGCGGCGGATTGCTTATCCATGGATCAAGCATGAATGTCCAGATTCCTGGCCTGAGTGAACTTGAGCTTGCACAACTGATTTGGGGTGGGGATAAACCAGCCGCAGTGGACCAGTCTGCACTTTCCAGCTGGATCGCAAATGCCATGCAAAATCTCCACGGCAGCGACATGGCCGACCTCAGAGAGCGATGTGCCGCCAAGGATCAAGATATCTGGCGCCAGCCTGCATGGTCACTAACAGCAGCAGGAGTCATGCTGGAGCCTGTCTTTTCACAAAACAAGCAAGGGCCATGCGGTGGAGAATGGCTTTTGCCATGGACCATGTTCAAGTTTAAGCCAGGGCGTTAACGGGCGACGGTGGCTGGCCCCGTAAAGTCTGCGTTGAAACTAGCCGAGACATCAGGTACGCTGGCGTACAATGTCAAAAAAGCCTCTCCTGAGCCTGGCTGTGGCAACAATCAGGGGGCGCATAAAATATAAAATGGAGGCGTTACGTGGCTGCTTTCGCATTGATGAGCATCAAAGGCACACGCTGCTTTATTCTGTGCATGGCGTCGCTGTTATTTTTTGCCTGCCCCGTCAATGCGCAAAGCCTGATCAGGATTGCTGCGCAAGAGGCATCTGCCCCCAAATTCATCCCCATACTGCAAGATGGCAAACCCGCGGTTGGCGGTGTATGTGTCGATATCATGCGGGCCATAGAAGCGGTGGAGCCTGGCATCAAATTTGTCGGTGACCAGAACTGGTTGCCGCTGGTCAGGATACTGGGCGGGCCTGTCGATGCGATTTGCGGGATACTGCATACCAAAGAACGTGCCCAGCTCTACGACTATATTGATACGCCGGTTATTTCAGTCAATTACCTGCTGGCCGTGCGCGCCGACGACGACATACAGGTATCAGGCTGGGATGACATACGCAAGCTCGGCAAGGATGGCATTATCCTGTCCATGCACAACTATGCCATCAATGAGCGTTTGAAGAGTCTCGGTGGCCTGCAGGTTGATTCCAGCGCCGTCTCATCCAAGTCCAACCTGAACAAATTGCTTGCGCGCAGGGGTCGCTTTTATTGTCACCGCTCGCCCGGCATCGTTGCAGAAATAAGGCAGGCAGGGCTGGAAGGCCAGATCAGACTGCTACCCAAGGTGATGCTGAAAGATGAGCTTTACATGGTACTGTCAAAAACCCTGGCAGTGGAAGATGCGAGGAAAATCAGGGCGGCAATCATCTTGCTTGAGCGTCAGGGTACATTGGCGAAATTATTTGAAAAGTATCAAGAGTGAGCCCGTGCCTGTGCCTTTTTCTGCGCCTTTTCCTGCACCTTTACTGGCCTGAATAAGCAGGCTTGCTCTGCCCCATCGCATACAGTTTTGCATCTGCATGCGACATCTCCTGACCCAAGACCACTCCTGCAAATTAAATACACTAATACCACTATCGTAAATCGCCATGGCTGGTCTGATCATTGCCTGGCAAAAGCAGGGCATGCCGTATTTACCTGATTCTTATTTCCATTGCATCTTGTTGCCTTCCAGCTAAGTGGTATTTAAGTGGCAAGATAAAAACAAAACCAGTTGACGTCCAAATTCAAGGCCTACATGCTTGAATCCTGAGCGCTTGTCTGCAGCAAGGGCAAGCGTATCAAGAATGTATCTGGGGGAATAAACACATTTTCTGAATTCACAAAATCACGGGGGAGACGGCAGTGGAAAATACAACTTTAAGAAACCTGATTCAAAACATGCTGGTGTGTGCGACGAGCGGTAGTTTGCTGGTTGCATGCGGTGGTGGCAGTGGTAGTGCGGCAGGCAACGGGCAGACAAACACGCCGCCACAGGCCCCGCCGGCAGTGGCTTCAACAGCCTGCTATGCGGCATGGGATGCAGCAACAGCCTACAACGGCGGTGCCCTGGTCAGCACCGGTGGTAATAATTATGTGGCGAACTGGTGGACGCAAAATGAAAACCCCGCGACCAATAGCGGTGCGTCTGGAAGCGGCAAACCCTGGACAGGCAAAGGCGCTTGTGATGCCACGCCAACGCCTACCCCAACACCAACACCAACACCAACACCAACACCCACTCCAACGCCCACACCCACGCCTACGCCAACCCCAACGCCCACGCCAACACCGACGCCTACTCCCACACCAACCCCGACGCCGAGCTGTTCTGCCTATGTCGCCGGTGCCCAATACACCGCTGGAAAAGTGGTCAGCAATGCGGGTGGCTTTTATCGTTGCGATGTAGCAGGCTGGTGTTCTACCGGTGCATCGGCTTATGAGCCTGGTGTAGGCTGGGCCTGGACTAGCGCCTGGACATCAGTCACATCAAGTGCCTGCCCTACGCCGACACCTACCCCAACGCCTACTCCGACACCAACACCGACGCCTACGCCTACGCCTACCCCCACACCAACTCCAACACCGACTCCCACGCCAGTCCCTGGTCTGGCCAAGCATGCGCTGGTCGGTTACTGGCACAACTTTACGAACCCTAGCGGTAACACTTACCCTATCGCACAGGTCAGCAATGACTGGGATGTGATTGTCGTTTCGTTTGGTGACAATGCAGGCGGTGGCAATGTGAGCTTTACGCTGGACCCAGGTGCCGGTAGCGAGGCGCAGTTTATTGCAGACATCAAGACCAAGCAGGCGCAAGGCAAAAAAGTAGTACTGTCACTCGGTGGCCAGAATGGTTCAGTCTC
Organism: Undibacterium sp. Tian12W; assembly: GCF_049339405.1. NCBI lineage: Bacteria > Pseudomonadati > Pseudomonadota > Betaproteobacteria > Burkholderiales > Oxalobacteraceae > Undibacterium > Undibacterium sp. Tian12W. Next base: position 133,822 of record NZ_JBMPPK010000015.1, on the reverse strand, counting down.
GGTGGGCTCTGATGCAGAGGCGACCAACTTTGCCAATAGCCTGTACGGCATCATCAGCAAATATGGCTTTGATGGTATCGATCTTGACCTTGAAAACGGTGTGGCGCAGGGTGCAGCTATCCAGACTTATCTGCCAGTCGCCGTCAAGAAACTGAAGGCCAAAGTCGGGGCGAATTTCTACCTGTCGATGGCACCGGAATGGGTCTATGTGGAAGGTGGCTTTACTTCTTACGGTTCGATCTGGGGTGCCTACATCCCCATCATCAATGCGCTGCGCGATGAGCTGACTATCCTGCATCCGCAGTATTACAACAATGGCGATATCTATACACCTTACCAGGCTGCACCACTCAGGGCAGGGTCGGCAGACCAGCTGGTGGGCACGGCAAAAATGCTGATTGAGGGCTTTACCTATGGCGGCAATACCTTTGCCGGCTTGCGCCCTGACCAGGTTGCTTTTGGTGTGCCGTCTGGCCGTAGTTCAGCCAATTCCGGCTTTACCACTTCGGCAGACGTCAGCAATGCGCTGAACTGTTTAACCAAGTTGCTGAACTGTGGCACCATCGTCCCCAAACAGGCTTACCCTGGTTTCAGAGGGGTCATGACCTGGTCTATCAACTGGGATAAACATGACGGCTACAACTTCTCCGCGCCGACCAAGGCTGTCTTGAAAACCTTGCCTTGATGTAGAAATGCCTTGCCTGTCAGATGACAGGCAAGGTATGGATAGCTGATACAAAAAAACTGCGCTCCGGCATTTGCCGGAAGCGCAGTTTTCTTCTTATGAAAGACTGTTGATCAGAAGTCGTGATTGGCCGGGTAATTACTGAAGAAGTCATTATCCCAGCGAAAATTTGTCGCAGCGATAGTGACAGAAATATCCAGTGATTCTACAAAATGCCACCATCCCACAGGCAGGAATAATATCTCGCCCGGTTCCAGCACGCATTCAAGCACGGGCACATCCCGCATCTGGGGGAAGCGCGTCAGGTCGATGTTGCGGCCATCAACTGGCGTAAAGCAATGGCGTTCATTTTGCAGTCTGGCGAGGTGGCATGGCGCGATGAGTTTGATGCGCTTGCGACCCATGATCTGCATCATGAAATTATTGGTCAGATCATGGTGGAAAGGCGTAATCGTGCCCGCCGGGCCAAACCAGAAAAAGCCCTGCTTGCCCTGATCGGTCTTCAGATACCCTGGCAAGGAAGGCACGTCTTCCCACAGTTCATTGAGTGCCTTGCGGTTGCTGGAATCATTATTCGCGGTCATGTACATGTCATTGCTATGGCCGTTTTTTTCCACCAGATCGACATACTCACCAAAGCGCATCTGGCGTTTGTGGGCGATGCTGTTCATTTCATAATTGGCGTCGCTATTGCGGCCAAATTGCACTTCTACCTGACGCTCGGAAAAATGTTCACGGAACCAGGCCAGGTTCCAGCGGCTACGCGCCGGGCAATCATCGAGCATGCCGGTAATGATGACGGGACGATTTTTCTGATAATAATCACGCAAAAACTGTTCACCAGATAATTGATGTTGACGTTGCAGTGCCAGCGGCGCTATCTGATCGAGTTTGGCAGTGATGGCCAACACCCAGTCACGCTTGTCGAGCCGGTTCTTGAGTCTTTGCACGCCCTGGAAATAAGGGCTGGACAAAGCCGCGCTGATTTCCAGCCTGGCAATATGCAGGCTGAAGGAATTTTGTTGCAAGACATTTTCCAGTGTTGCCGGATGCGCACCGAGCAGCAGATTTTCTGCGATCCAGCGGCGCCATTCATCGCTCATGGACTGAGTTGCATGATTTGACTGAGTTGCCTGCTTTGTCTGCGCATGCAAACCGAGTTGTGCATTCATTTGCTATCCTCTCGCTGAAAAAACTGCGGATGTGATTGATATACACATCACATCCGCAACCCTACATTGTGACAGTCCACCTGAGATGAACTATAACATTTCACTCCTCAGATTTACCGCCCTTTCCAGACTTCGCTACCCAGAGTACCGCTGGCATCACCATCCAGTTCCCAAGTAAATGCGCCACGCAGGTTCTGGTCGCGCACATACTTCATTTTAATGGCAATGACAGCCGGATCATCATAACTCCACCATTCGCCATTATTGGTCAACAGCATCAACTGCTTTGTCACCGGGTGCAGGGTGCGCGTACCGGTCTTGTTCTTCAAGACCTTGTAGTCTTCTATCCCTGCCTCATAAGTGGCCGGTGCAGCTCCACCGGTTGCCTGATACAGCCCATTGCCATTTGGCCCGGCACTGACGCCTTTCCAGCCACGCCCGTAGAATGGAATGCCCAGCAAGATTTTATTGCGTGGCATTCCAGCCGTGACCAGCGCCTGGATCGCATCATCACTATTGTACTTGGCAAGCACACCCGTGGATGGGTCTGCACTGTCATGGTACAGCGGTGAATGGAAGTTGGTGGTGTTTTCCCAACCGCCATGGAAGTCATAGGTCATGACATTCACCCAATCCATGTACTGGCTATACAAGGCAGGTTCGGTCTGGGCGATCTTTTCAGTGCCTGCACCTATTGCTGCTGTCAATGCATAACGCTTGCTGTCGAGAGCCCCTTGCGCATCGAGTTGCGCGCGGAATTCTGCCATCAACAAAGTGAAGTTATGTTTGTCATTGGCAGCATCAAAAGTGTTGTATGGCTGCCCGCCACCGCCTGGATATTCCCAGTCGATGTCGATACCATCAAACACACCTTTGGCTGCACCGGGGCCGCCACGGCCATCCTGCACCGGCAAATCACCTGCAATGAATTGCTTGACGCAAGACTTCGCCAACTGCTTGCGCAGGGCATCGGTTTTCGCTGCGGCAGAGAAGAACTTCGACCATGTCCAGCCACCGAGTGAGATGAAGACTTTCAGGTTCGGATGTGCGGCCTTCAGCAATTTCAGCTGGGCAAAATTGCCGGTCAGTTTGGCGTCCCAGGGGATGGTTTTGCCATCGACGGTGCGGGCCGGCTGACGCTGGTAATCGGCAAAGGCATCACCACCGGTACCCGCGTCTGCTGGTGCCGGCACGTTATTGCCAGTCTCTGCCTTGGTCACCATGTCGCATTCATAGCCGCCATTTTTTGCATACACATTGCCGAAGGCGTAGTTAATGAAGGTCAGTTGATCAGCGATGCTGGTCTGCACGCCATTGACGGGTGTCTGCGTGGTGTGGATATCTGCCACTTCATAGCCACGGCCATACACACCCCATTGTGCAAAGTAAGAACCAACTTCGCGACCACCGACTGGCGTCGGAGTAGGTGTGGGCGTCGGCGTCGGTGTCGGCGTTGGAGTAGGTGTCGGTGTTGGTGTTGGTGTCGGCGTTGGAGTTGGAGTTGGTGTCGGAGTTGGCGTTGGGCAGGAACTGACAGTCACCGCAGTCCAGGCACTGGTCCAGGCCCAGCCTACACCGGGCTCATAAGCAGAAGCACCGGTAGAACACCAGCCCGCGACATCACAGCGATAATAGCCACCGGCATTGCTGACGACACTGCCTGCCAGATAACTGGTTCCCGCCACATAAGGCGCGCATCCTGATGTAGGCGTAGGAGTGGGCGTTGGTGTCGGAGTGGGCGTAGGTGTTGGAGTTGGAGTTGGAGTTGGAGTCGGCGTGGGCGTTGGAGTCGGTGTTGGCGTGACCGCACTGACTTCCCATGGTCCCCATTGTTCTGTGCCCGGCACATTCCCCTGCGTCCACCATTTGGCTTTATAGGTAACGCCCTGATAAGTTACGCAATTACCCTGGGTATAAACCTGGGTATTGCTCCAGACTGCGCAACTGCTGGGCACTTCTGCTGGCGGCATTGCCATGTGCGCACCGGCCTTGGGTGTATCTGTCAAACTATTGGTGTTGCTTCCTCCACCGCAGGCTGCCAGCATACCGCCGACCAGACTGAGCATGAGGTGATTAATGCGAATTCCAGTTCTATGTCTCATCCTATTCCCCCTGAACTGTTGATAGATAAATGCCCCGGTTTTGTGGGGTCATTTTCGTCGTTCCTGTTTCATTTTGAGCAGAAACTGAGGCAACGATGTTGCTTAAATATCAGGCGGTCAAGTGGTTTTTTTGGAAACAAAATATTGTTACAAAGTAAGAGTCCAATTCAGCGCATCGGGCTTTGGAAATTAAAAACTGTGGGGCGTAAGGATAAAAAAAGGTAAAGCATTTGAGATACCATAACAATACCAATAATTACAATTAATCAAAGTGGTATTACGACCAAATACTAGGTATTGGTTAAAAAATTTACCATGATGCTGGAGTCAGCTATCAGATAGCTGCCAGCCTCCCTCCGGCAAAGACCAGGCCTGACCACATCGTCAGCACCAGCAGGATTTCTGGCATGTAGCTGCGCACAGGCACGCGTCGCACCAGTATCACCATGGCCACCAGCATGGGCAAAAGTAGGCACGCTTCCATGATCAGGTTGCGCCAGAACGCATAACTGACCAGCCCGGTATGTGAGGCCCCTGGCAACAACACCAAGGGCAGGGAAAACTCAGTTGGCACAAACGGCCACAACAAAGGAAGAGCCCGCCCTACCAGCATATCAAGCAAGAGATGCGAGCATGCTGCCAGCAGCAATATCCAGAACCCCGGCATGGCGGGCGATTGCCGCCAGATGCGGCGAACAAGGTAACAAGCAACTGCACCTGTCATCAGGCAGAACAGCAGCGAATGCGTGAAACGCTGTTCATAGCGCAGATGAAAAAACCAGATGCCAAAATAATCAAAGTCAGGTGCAATCGCCAGCAAAACCGGCAGAGCCATACTGACATGCAACCGTGGCCGCTGATCGCTGCGGCAAAAATACAGCGTCAGGCCGGCGGCGACATGGGCCAGCAAAGAAGACATCGGTGAAGGTGGCCAAATGGCAGAGAATAAAGATGCGCCAGCTTAGCCTTGCAGTGTGAAGCCTGTGTGCAGGGAATATGAAGTAGCTGAAAAATTTACAAGCAGAATGTGTTATGACATTCACATGATAAAGTCGCTATATTATTGCAATAAACAATAAACTTATTAATTACCTTATTAATTACCTTATTAATTACCCTATTAACCAACTTCTCTGAATAAAATGATGCCCGTTCCCTTCATTAACGCAGCAAGCAGACTGACACACATCGCATTCATGGCAGGAGCATTTCTGCTACCGGCCACCAATATCCTGGCATCAGAAAACACCGGGGCTGTCGTTCAATGGGGAATAAGTGCAGCAGAAAACGAACAATTGGGTATTCGCGCGCTTCAGGAAACCCGCTACCAGATTGCATTACAGTACTTTCAAAAAGCTTACGAAATAGACCCATCGATGGGCAGTGCCGCATACGGCGCTGCTGCGTCAGCAAGCAGATTGAAGCAGACTGATCTGGCTTTTACCTGGCTGCAAAATGCATACAGGGTCAAATATTTCAACATTAGGCAACTCAAGAATAATAAGGATTTCGATGTTTTGCACCAGGATCCGCGCTGGGATAAGCTGATGACCCAATTCGAAACAGCCTCCAAAAAAGAGGCTGAATTTTGGAACGGTAGCGCCTGGAAAACACCCTATAAAGAATCATTGACCGAAGATGAACGCGTCGCTGGTTTATCCAGGGTATGGTCAGAAATAAAATATAACTTTGTCTTTGTCGAAAAACTTCAAGACATCAATTGGGATGGTTTGTATTTACAGTATTTACCAAAAATTCGGGCAGCAAAAACAAATCTTGAATATTACCAATTACTGTCGGAAATGGTCGCTTTATTGCAGGATGGGCATACCAATGTTTATCCTTCTCAACAAGAGTATGACAAATACCAAACCAAACCGCTTATTTACATCGAACTAATGGAAGGCAAGGTCATGGTAAAGTGGGTAGGTGATTCTGAACTGCAACAGGCAGGATTAAAGCGTGGACATGAGATAGTCAGTGTAAATGGCATGCCGGTGCAGGAATACTCAGAAAAAGTCCTGGCTCCTTATATTTCTTCAGGCACCAGACAGGATAAAGATGTTCGTATATATCAATATCAATTCCTGCAGGGACCAATCAGCGAAAAAATAGCCTTTTCAGCACGGGATGAAAACGGTGTAGTGAAACACTATTCGGCAAAGCGAGTCAGTAATGAAGAAAGAAGCAACGCGATTGGAGGATCATCGTACACATTCAAGATGCTGGAAGGCGGCATTGCACATGTATGGATGACCACATTTGAGAGCACCAAAGTCACAGAGTTTTTTCTAGAAGATTTTCCAGAAATTTCAAAAGCAAAAGCCCTCATTCTGGATGTGCGCCGCAATGGTGGCGGCAATGCCCATGTCGGCTACGATATATTGAAAACGCTGGGCATGGATGTATTTCCAGCTTCAAAAGCGACCATACGCAATTACCGTTCCATTGACAGATCTCAACACAATAGCAATCCAGAATACACCTACCCGGTATACAAGGTCACGCCAGATGCGAACCATCAATTCAAGGGCCCGGTCGTGGTGTTAACTTCAGGACAAACGTTCTCTGCCGCTGAGGATTTTGTCGTTGCATTCAGAAACATGAAACGTGGGCTGATCATCGGTGGAGCGACTGCTGGCAGCACAGGGTCGCCAATCAGTTTTAACCTTCCAGGAGGCGGCTCTGGCAGGGTCTGCGTCAAAAATGACACCTTCCCTGACGGCACAGAATTTGTCGGCAAAGGTATTGTGCCAGATATTAAAGTTGCACAAACCGTGGCAGATTTCAGAAATCGGGTTGATACGATTTTGAATGCTGCAATCTCTTCACTGAATCAGCAATTGAAATAAACCAGCAAACTATGCCTTATTTCTGGCAGCGAACTCATGCTCGACGTTCGCTGCCAACGACTACCATTTAAAAAACCTGGCGTCACCATGACTAATCTGCATCACGCGGCCCTGGGGTATTGCGGCCATTCTGATGCAGTACCAGGCCGCTGATCTTGCCATCGGCCTGACGCTGAAAACTCAGTTGCGCATCGACGATTTTTAAAAAATTTGTCTTCTGCCTCGGCAAAGCCAGCATTGCTGACCTGATCCGGCATGTTTGCTGACTTGCTGGTTAATCGCTCACCCCTTCACCGCCTCCGCCAGAGCCGCTACATCATAGGGTTTGATGAGCGTGACAGCACCCGGCAAACTGATTTGCTGGTGGCGCCCTGATGCAAACACGACGTGCAATGTGGGCAGGATGTTGCGGGCCTGGGTGGCAAGGGTTTCGCCAGACATGCCGGGGAGCTGGATGTCGGTCATGAGGACATCGAATGCTGTTGCTGGCAGCAAGCTCAGGGCCTGTTCGGCGTTACTGGCTTCAAGCACGGTATGACCTAACAGGGAAAGTAACTCCGTCGTATTGGCACGGATGACCTCATCGTCTTCCACCAGCAGGATGCGTTTGCCGCGTAGTGGTGTGGATGACATAGTGGGTGTATTGTTAATCGCAGGCGTGGTCGTAGCAACTTGTTTGCGCTGCTTCTGATTAGCCAGCACGTGGCGGATTTTTTGCGCCAGCGCTGCGCGGGTATATGGTTTGCCCAGCAACTCTACGCCAGCATCAAGGCGGCCACCGTGGACGATGGCGTTTTCAGTATAGCCAGAGGTGAACAGCACGGCCAGATTGGGCAGACAGCCGCGTGCTTCGCGCGCCAGGTCGGGGCTGCGCAACGGGCCGGGCATGACCACGTCGGTAAACAGCAAGTCGATGGCGAGGCCGCTTTGTACAATGGCCAACGCACCTTCAGCTTCACCGGCCTGCAAGACGCGGTAACCGAGGCCGCCCAGCATTTCAACGACGGTCTTGCGCACGCCGACATCATCTTCCACCACCAATATGGTTTCTTCACCCCCGACGATTTCGCGGCTGTCGATGATAGTGGGCATTTCTTCTGCCGCCATTGAGCGGGGCAGATACAGTTTGACCGTGGTGCCATCGCCCACTTCGCTGTAAATTTTGACGTGGCCACCAGACTGTTTGACGAAACCATAGACCATGGACAAGCCCAGCCCGGTGCCCTTGCCCTCTGGCTTGGTCGAAAAGAAGGGTTCGAAAGCCTGCGCCATGACTTCAGGTGTCATGCCGCTGCCGGTATCGCTGACGGCGATCATGATGTACTGGCCGCGCTCTACTTCAAGGTGGTTGGCGGCATAGTCGTCATCAAGGGCAACATTGCCCATTTCTATGGTCAGCTTGCCGTTGGATTCCATCGCATCACGGGCGTTGATACACAGATTCAGGATGGCGTTTTCCAGTTGCGGCACATCGACGAGGCAATTCCATAAACCACCGGAGGCGATCATTTCTATATCGATGGCTTCACCAAGGCTGCGGCGCAGCATGTCTTCCATCGCGCCTATGTAGCGGCTGACCTTGACGACCTTGGGTTCAAGCGCCTGGCGGCGGCCAAAGGCCAGCAGATAGCTGGCCAGCTTGGCTCCGCGTGAGACGCCATCGAGCGCATTGTCGATCTTGCGTTGCGCACGCGGGTTGTCTTTGACTTCGGCAGCCAGCAATTGCAGGTTGCCAGAGATGACTTGCAGCAGGTTGTTGAAGTCATGGGCCACGCCACCGGTCAGTTTGCCTATGGTGTCCATTTTTTGTGATTGTATGAGCGCCTGCTCGGTACGCTTCATGGCAGCAGCGGCGGCGCGCTCTGCGGTGACATCACGGCCTACGGCGTGGAACAGGCCCGCATCACGTGAACCCGTCCACGACACCAGGTTGTAAGTACCATCAGCGCGGCGCACATGCTTTTCAAACTTGAAGGTATTGTTACCGTCAGAGGATGCAAATAATTTGCCGCCTGCCCGTTGCTGTTCGTCAGGATGTATCAGGCTGATAAAGGGCATACCTGTGACATCAGCTTCTGCCCAGCCCAGGAGCGCGGTAAAGGCCGGGTTGACCGAGGTGATATTGCCATCCACATCAGCCACCAGCATCAGGTCTGTTGCCAGCCGCCACATGCGGTCGCGTTCTTCTGTGCGCTTGCCTATTTGCTGGGTCAGGTTCAGGTTTTCATGGGTCAGGAACTGGGACGCACTCTTCTGGTCGTGGATATCGGTATTGGTGCCTATCCAGCGCAAGATTTCGCCCTGTTCGTCACGGATGGGCAATGCCCTGACCAGATGCCAGTGGTAATTGCCGTCATGCTGGCGGATGCGGAATTCTGTCTGATAGACTTCACCAGAAGTAACCGCGGCTATCCATGTCGCAGCCACTTCTGCCACTTCATCAGGATGAAGAATGCTCGCCCATTTTTCGCCATCAAGCTCACCCGGCCTGGCACCGCTATAGCTGTACACCCGGTCGTTGAACCAGTACAACAAACCGTCTGGCGATGCAGCCCACACCTGGTTGGGCACGGCTTGCGCCAGTGTGCGGAACAGGGCTTCGCTTTCCAGCCGTGATTTTTCTGCCAGCACGCGGTCGGTGACATCAAAGCCCTGCACGAAAATACCAAATATCTCGCCCGCATCATTTTTCAGTGGCTGATACACAAAATCGAGAAAGCGCTCTTTGCTGCCGCCGTCACTATCATCAGCCAGAGAAAACGGTATTGCATGGCCTTCAAAGATTTCGCCACTCACATACAGCTTGTCGAGCAAATCAACAAAGCCCTGCTCTGCAGCCTCTGGCAAAGCTTGCGCCACGCTTTTACCCAATACCTGGCGATTATTCACCAGCGATGAATAGGCGCGGTTGGTCAGTGTAAAAATATGCTGTGGCCCGGTCAGCATGGCAGTAAAACCAGGCGTCTGTTCGAACATGGCTTGCAGGCGCTGATGCTCACCCTTGACCCAGCGGTCTGCCCTTACTTTATCTGTCGTCTCCACTACGGTTGCCAGCACTGCTACAGTGACGCCATTCTCATCAGAGACGGCGGAGTAATCAAGACTGAGGAAAACTTCTTCCAGCATGCCTTTTCTGTTGAGAGCAAACTCCTGGTCGGTGTAGGTGATCCTTTCACCGGCAAACACGCGGCTGATAATCATGGCATTGAATTCTGCCACTTCTGGCCAACCTTCTTTGGCCGTCATACCGAGCAAGTAGGGATGACGAGGGCTAGCGAATTTTGCATAACCCTCGTTATAGATCATGACACCTTCCACCCCCATCAACATCACCATGGGCATGGGCGAGCGCAACATCATTGCCACCACGGCCTTGACACCGGCAGACCAGGTATCGATATCACCTAAAGCAGTAGCTGCCCAGTCAAATTGACTGACCAGCTCACCAATGTCGCCGGTATCGTTCAAAAAAGGCTGATGCGCGCGTTTGCTAGGGATGGAATTGATCATTGGCTTAGTAAATGGTATCTGGGTACCCGTCGCCAAGTCCATCAAAGGGCAATAACGCGGGGTTCATGCGAGCCTGCCATTATAAAACACAATATCAAACGGATTAGCGCATTTTACAATCACGCCTTTCGAGAAAAGTCTTTTTAAAACAAAGACTTAAAATCACAGGATGTGGGTATAAAGCGACACCTGTGCTGCCATGGACCTGCTTCCATATTCCATGTCATCGCCGCATTGTTGTGTCATCATCACCGCATCATTGCTTGATTATTGTCGGATCAGGCTGCCATCAGCTTGCCGTCGACACACCGCTGACGACCAACAAGCCCGCCAATGCCATCCCCGGATACGCCGGGTTTGCCTGGTCGTCGCGCTTGCAAAAATACAGGGTAAGGCCAGCAGCAACATGGGCCCGCAATGAAGACATAGTCAAACCAGATAAGACGGCGGTAGTAAGCAAACACTTAGCTTAACCAGACCATGTGAAGCCAGTATGTGCTGGATGTGGAGTGAATTTTGGCCATGAATTTCAACTACGCATTCAGCCCGCAAATACTGTGATGGAAGATGCAGTGCCATAATTACCCAGCCCACATATTCCAACAACATCTGATTCACTTGCTGCTCGCAATGCATGACAGCCTGAGTGTCGTTTTTTTTTGCTGGATTCTGGCAAAAATAATACTAAAACATACGCTTCCTGCAAAATCCTACGCGAGCTGGTTGCGTCTTCCTACATCCATTTTGACTTGGAAAATTCATCATACGCCTCATGGACAGATAATTTCACTTGCTTATCACAATATCCCGGGGGAAACAAAAATGAACTCATATACAGACAACAATGCAGGCAACAATGCCAGCAACAAAAAAATAAACAGGCGCAGGCCTAAAAAACTTTCCCCTCCCAGTATAGGCCTGGCTTTGCTCATGCTGGCATCAACGGTACATGCTTTGATCAAGCTTGCATGAATTGTGGAAGCTGCTAATCCGCATCACGCGGTCCCGGCATATTGCGGCCATTCTGGTGCAAGACCAGGCCGCTGATCTTGCCATCTGCCTGGCGTTGGAAACTCAGTTGGGCATCAACCACTTTCAAAAAGAATTTGTCTTTTGCCTCGGCAAAGATAGCATTGCTGCCCTGGCCGGTAGCCTGGGCATACAATTGCCCGGCCTGCTCGCTGATGATGAGCTTGAAGCCCGGTGCCAGAGTGTAGCTACCGGTATATTGTTTGAGCTGTTCAGCGGGTAAATTTATTTCTGTGCGCTTAGTTGCGTTTAAAGCGGCTTCTGGTGCAGCGTCGCCTATGCGCGGCGCGGGCGATGCATGGCCGTTCTGATGCAGGGTCACTGACTGTATCTTGCCATTGGCATCACGTTCAAATTGCAGGCTGGCTTCCACTACTTTATAAAAGAATTCATCTTTCTTGCGCGGGAACACTGGCGCCTGTGGCTGGCCGCTCAGTTGCGCCAGCAAGCCATCTGGCCCGGCGCTGATGTTAAGGATGGCACCAGGGGCAAGCTGATAGCGCCCTGAGTATTCTGCCAGTTGTTTTGCGCTGAGCTTCTCGGTTGTGACAGTTGCGGCAGTGCTGGCTGTATTGCTGACTTCGGCAGCAGGAGCAGCAGGCAACAAGGCTGCCATGCCTATGTCATCAACATTGACACTCGCATTGGCCAGCACCACGACACCGCGCTGGCCATCTGCGGTAAAACCGATGAAGGATGCATAACCACCGGTCATGCCGTTATGCCAGACCACAGTCTGACCGCGCGCATTTTGCACATGCCAGGCCAAGCCTATCTGCAAACCCGGCATGCCGGTAGTACGTTGTGGCTGTTGCACCAGTTGCAAACCTGCCGGTTCTTTGACATTGGCGCCGTGCATATGCGCCTGCAGGTAACGCAGCATGTCTTGCGCGCTGGAACGCAAGGCACCAGCACCTGCCAGTGTGGGCATGTCCCAGTTAGCAACAGCCTGGCCTTGCGCATCATGGCCCGTCGCCAGATTTCTTTGCATGTTGGCAGTCAGGGCGATGCCGGTATCTGCCATGCCCAGCGGCTTGGTAATGCGCTCTTGCACCAGCTCTGCATAAGACTTGCCTGCGCGTGCAGACAGGGCCTGGCCCAGCAAGCCAAAGCCGAGGTTGGAATATTCATACTTAGCGCCCGGCGCGCGTGTCAGTTGATAGCTACGCAAAAAGTCGCGCAGATTATTCTTTGAGTAATCAGCATAGGGGTTATCCGCCTGTCTGGGCAAGAGATTGGCAGGCAACCGTGGCAAGCCCGAAGTCTGGGTAGCCAGATCCAACAAGGTGATGGCCCGACCCTGATATTGCGGTATGGTGTAGGCAGGCAGCAAGGCTGCTACAGCATCGTCAAGCTTGAGCTGGCCACGCACCTGCATATCTGCCAGCAACAAGGCCGTGAAGGTTTTGCTGACCGAGCCGATTTCAAAAACGGTATTGGCATCTGGTAAGTGAGGCTGGCTTTTACTATCTGTGCTATTTGTGACAAGACCAAAGCCCTGTATTTTTTGCTCCTGACCATTCACGGTCACGACTATCAGACCAGGTATCGCAGCACTGCTGACGCGGGCGCTGGCAATTTTTTGCACGGCTGCGGCAAGGTCTTCTGCTGCAACGACTGGCCCCAGGATAATAAGGCCGCATACTGCAAGCAGGGCTGAAGATATCTTCATGAACATTCCTATACAGATCAAGCACTACAATCAAATACCGCAATCAAGCACAAAGAAATATGTCAACTGCCACGCACGACTCAGTTGAACCATGCAGTATGATGAATTTTTAAAAGATGATCATAGTACAACAATAAATTCAGAAAACAAGCGCCTTCTGAACTTGCTGCTCGCTAGCGTCCCGGAAGATTTTGCGTAACACCTTGATTCATGCATTTTGAAAAACTGACCAGGTAATGGCATACTCATATAGAAAATACAATTACTCCAAATTACCTGAGTCCATAAAAATACTGCCCCAATACCATATGCGTAAATTAAAAATCAGCCTGATCATATCCCTGCTCATCGGCATCAACGCGAGTAGCCATGCGCAGTTACTGGCCTATGATAATAAGGATCAAATTTATGGCGCAGCCGCTGTCTCACCAGACGCTGGTGGGAAATTACTGGGAAAACTGCTGGCCCATTGCTCTCAATATGGCGAGCCTGTCCGGCGTGCTGGCGAAAATTCATTGAATAGCTGGAAGAAAAAACACCAGCCTTACCTTGATGAAAACAAGGTGATACAAAGAGAAGTCATGGCGTTTATCAACGATCCGGCAACACCAGAAGCGCAAAGAAAAGTATTTAAAAATACTTTCGAAACTGGTGTGGCGAATATGATCGATTCCCAGTACAAAACACTGGAGACTTCCATTACCATGCTGAGTGACGACAAGCAAAAGGCATCAATGTGCATGTCTTACTTCGGTTCGGTCGATGCAGGGAAATGGGACTTGCGCAATAACGACCCTGTGGTCACAAAGTTTCTTGAAGAACGCATCGCCGCGCGAAAAAAGAAGATCGATAATTAACTCCCCCAGTAAGCATCTCCTGCAAATTGCTCTGCAACATAGTCAATGAATTGTCGTACTTTAGATGGCACGTAACGCGCAGTCGGATAGACTGCATGCACCGTCAACTCCGTAGTCTGGTAATCAGGTAGCAAGCGCCTCTGCAGATACCTTCCCTGTCACATATAAATCGCCTGCCAGCCAGTTGCCGGCATGATGAGGTTACCCTTTTCCTTGGCAACATCCTTGGCTGCAAAACGGGCGCAATGGACTTTGTTTTTGAGAGGGTCGGTCGCATCACTGTTGGCGGGCAGTTGCTGTTCTTCATTGCCCTTGACCAGCACGGTCTGGTTTTGTCCGGCATAGCAAATGCCTATGCTATTGACCGACGGCATGAACACGCGAAAATACCAGGGTACCAGTTCCTTGATGGCCATTTGGGCGGCTTCTATGCTGTCACTGATGTCGGCATATTTGAAGACATCTTGCGGTAGTTTAGGCAGCAGCAGGATGTTGACTTCCATCGAGCCTTTTTTCTGGTTGGTGACAAACTCGGCACCATCGGCATAAGCAGCCTGATCCAGCGGCACGTTGACAAAACCGGTTGCTGAAATTTCCAGTTGCTGACGGGTGTTCTTGCCGTCGAGGTAGATACTCAGGTTGGGTACGGGTGCATGAGTTTTTGCCGAGGTGATGCGTATCTGTATCTGCACCTTGTCTTTGCTTGCCGCACGTACTTTGGACATCAGCTCATACGCCACCTTATACGGCATGATGGCGGGATCCCTGACGGCTTTGACTTCTACACTTTGTAATTCTTCTGCTGCAGTTTCAGCCGCGCTTGCGGATGAGCTTGCCGACGAACTGGCGGGCGAACTTGCAGGCGTATTTGCAGGCGTATTTGCAGGCGTATTTGCAGGCGAACTTGCCTGCGTTTGTGCCTGGCTACTATGTGCGGACATCATGAGCAGCGTGAGCATCAGCGTGGCCACATGTCTGGCGGGAGTGAAAACAGAAACTGAGGGCATGTAACATTTCCTTGAATGATTATGCTGCCGGGGCTGGATAATACATAGCCGCCCGGCAGCCTGTGCCTGCACCCCATACAGCCAAAAATTGGGGAGAAACCGGCACAACAATTTTCAAAGTGTCCTCACTTTTGATACATGGTGCTATATTTTTGGACAAAGTACTGCATTTTCATCCTCAAGGCACCATCTGGCAGAACTAATTTGCAAATTTATTACTCATTATCAATTCATCTCAGGCTTATTTCACCTCAATCGCCTCTACCCTGATCAATTCGCAGGCACCTGCGCCGGTATCATCGCGGGTCAGGGATGAACGCCAGCGCCAGCCATCGGCAGCTTTGGCCTCAACCAGTTGTCCGCGTATCTTGACGACCTGGCCAACGCGCACGTCTTTCATGATTTTTTCCAGCGCGGGCGTGGTGGGTATCAAATGCATGTTCGCGCTGTGAGTGGCGATTTCTGCCGGTGGCCTTGGTGCTTCCTTTTCCCAGCGATAGAAATAAAAACGGTTGCTCTGACCTATCGACAACTGATCAAGCACCGCCGTATCTGACATCGAACCCCAGCCCAGCGCCAGATCTACCGGGGCCAGCTCGGCTTCGCGGTCAGATGAATAAGTCTGCTTCGACAAGACGCGTGCCTCTACCGTAAAGTCTGCCAGCGCTGTCAGCTTGTAATTATTCTGATCGTAAATCTTGCCAGAGCCTGAGGTCTGCACAGGATCATTCGGCGCGATACTGCCTGGTGGCACTGGCAAAGGACGGTTACGCCAGTGTTGTACGGCAAAGAACAGGATGACTGCGGCGATGATCCATTTCCATGGTGACATAATTGATTTACTGAATAAGAACGTGAAGAATGTGAAATTTCAAAATATATTTGTTACCTGCATCTTATTTGAATTTGTTTCTCAGGTATATTCTTTGCATCTGAACTCTTGCGGCGCTGTCTTTGGTGCGCCACTATTTTAAATGCAATGTTATGCAAGCCATTTATTTTTGCGGTGACACCCACGGCAATTTCCAGCATGTGATTGATGCGGTACTGGACAAGCGCCCCGCCGCCATCATTTTTCTCGGAGATTTGCAAGCCCGCCAGCCGCTGGAAATGGAGCTGGCAGCTATCGTTGATCTGACTGAAGTCTGGTACATCCACGGCAACCATGACACGGATACCGATGCCGACTACGACCACCTGTTTGGTTCAGCCCTGGCTGGCCGCAACCTGCATGGGCGGATAGTTGATGTTGCCGGTTATCGCATCGCCGGTCTTGGTGGTGTGTTCAGGGGTCATATCTGGATGCCGCCGGGGCCAAAGAAATTCCAGACGCAAAGAGAATATACGCAGAAGGCCGGCAAAGAAAACCGCTGGCGCGATGGCTTGCCGCGCAAACATTACAGTTCCATCTTCCCTACCGACTACAACTACCTTGCCAGCCAGCGCGCCGACATCCTGGTCACGCATGAAGCTCCGAGCGCCCACCCACACGGCTTTGCCGCCATCGATGAACTGGCCCGCAGCATGCGCGTGAGCCGCAGCTTCCACGGTCATCATCACGACCGCATCGACTACAGCGAACACCAGGAACGCCTGGGTTTCAAAGCACAGGGAGTGGGTTTGTGTGGAGTGACAGATATAGACGGTAACGTCATTGTGGCAGGCAAGCATGATCATGAAGTGCCCTGGGCGACTCTGCATAGACGTAGATAAGTAGACATAAATAAACGTAGATGAGCAGGTGAATTGATCAAACCCTGAGTGTCACAAAGCTGCCAGCTTTTGCCTGACTGCATACCACGACCAGTTCAAGTTGACACCCAGGCTGGCCAGCACGATCAATATCAGTCCTGCCAATTGCAGCAGCCTGATGTGTTGCCCATACACCAGATAATCCATACCTAGTGCCGTCGCCGGATAGATGAAGGTCAGCACCGCAATTGCCGTCGTAGGCATTTTGGGCAATGCGCCATAGATCAAGACATAGGCCAGCGCAGTAGGCATCAGGCCCAGTCCAGCCAGCCATGCCCATTGCTGCATCCTGATGCCATCAACCGGGATGGTGACCAAACCGGCCAGCAAGACCAAACCCACCAGGCAGTGTATCAGTGCAATCAGATGTGCTGGCATATTGCGCATGGCGCGGGTGGTCAGGGTGACGCCGGCATAGGCGCAGGCACCTGTCAGTGTCAGCAGCAAACCCAGCAGATATTGCTCACTCATTTGCCCACTCAGCTGCATACCTCCAATCTGCAAGCCACAAGCCAACACCAGTCCGGCAAAGCCCAGGCATATCCAGGCCAGTTTATTGGCGGCGATTTTTTCGCGGAACAGCACTGCCCCCAGCAGCAAAACGATAAACGGCTGCACATGAAAAACAATCGTGGTGACCGAGATACCTATACGCTGTATCGCTGCAAAAAAGGTCACCCAGTTCACCACCATAAGCACACCGCCAAATACTGCCAGCCCCAGGTTCTTGCGTGAGAAATTGGCAACAACAAACATGCCTTTGTAAGTGCAATACAGTGCCAGCGCGATGGAGGCAAACAGGCAGCGGAAGAATACCGTCGTCACCGCATCCAGACCAGCTTCATGAATAAAGATGCCCAGCGTTGCCAGCATCAGCATGGCGGCGATGTAAGCCAGTGTGGCATTGCGGTTGTATGGGATGACGGCTGATGGCGCAGACATGTTTTGCTCTCTGATTGATTATTGCGCTATCATGAATTTTGTCCATGCATCAGACAAGCTGATTAAATTGAAGTCATACTTTCGAATAACTGAATCATGAATTTATCTGAACTCAACCTCAGCCAGTTGCGCACCTTTGTGCTGGCAGCCGAACGCCTGAGCTTTGTCAGCGCGGCAGAAGCAGTGCACAGATCACAAGCTGCGGTCAGCATGCAGATCAGCAAGCTTGAAACCAGCCTGGGCCAGCCCCTGTTTGAACGGCATACCCGGCGCATTGCCCTGACGCTGGCAGGTGAAACCTTGCTGCCCT
This sequence comes from Undibacterium sp. Tian12W, assembly GCF_049339405.1. NCBI lineage: Bacteria > Pseudomonadati > Pseudomonadota > Betaproteobacteria > Burkholderiales > Oxalobacteraceae > Undibacterium > Undibacterium sp. Tian12W. The sequence continues at coordinate 115,932 of NZ_JBMPPK010000015.1, read as the reverse complement.
ATGCCCGCCAGTTATTGCAGACTGAACAGGCGGCACTGAATGCATTACGCACGCAACAAGTGGTGGGCAAGGTGGTGCTGGGTTCACCGGATGATTATGTGTCCTCGCTACTGCCTGCTGTGCTGGAGCGGTTTTCAAAAAGATTTACTGGCGTGGAAATAGAACTGGTGTGCCTGCAAAGCCTGTTACTCAGACCCTTGCTGAAGAAAGGTGCGATCGACCTGGCCTTCGTCACCCGCGATGAAGGCCTCGACGGTGCCTTCATACGCCGTGAACCCATGGTCTGGGTAGGTTCAGAAAAACATGCCGTCTGGAAGAAAAGCCCGCTGCCAGTCGCCCTGTACGACAAAGGCTGCGTCGCCCGCGCCCATACTCTGGCCGCACTGGAAAAAAGCGGCTTACCGTATTACTCCACCTACAGCAGCCCCAGCCTGCTGGGCATACTGGCGATGGTGGAAGCAGGCCTGGCGATAGCAGCACTGGCAGAATGCAGCGCACCTGCACATCTTGTGCGACTGGGGAAAGCGGAAGGCTTGAAACCGATAGCGCCGCTAGATATTGTGCTCATCAAGGGCCGGAAAAATAATTCGCCTGCGGCGGAGTGTCTGGCGAATGAGATTATGCAGGGGTTGAGTGAGCGGCGTGGGGTGTAGCGCGACCTAGGTCATTGCAACAATAACGCTGTAGCTATCAACAAACTGCTCAAAACGGAAGATCTTGTCGTCCTTCAATTGCCATAGATGGGCGACTCTAGCTGTGAAATATTTTTGGCTCGTCTTATGCGTACCGCTATAAGTGCCATAAGCCACGACCTTGTCGTCGCTGGCGACGTAATCTTCTACGGTGAATTTGTAGTCTAGCCATTCTGTGGCGAGACGGTAGAAGACATTCTTTTGTATGTCGGCGAAGCCAATATAAGTACCGGCATAGGGGAAACCTTTCGCCTCGGTCCAGCTGGCGTCTGTCGCCAGATAGCGCTGGAGGTTCTTGCCGTTTTCTTCCGAGGTCTTACCTTCGTATGTGCTTTTGATGATATCGAGGTTGCTCATATTTTTTACGCTCCGCAGGTAGCAACATGGCAAACCATCGTTCGCCATGTTTGGTAACGTTCTAGTGAATTAACTGAACCAGACTCACCACTTCATCTCACCCTTATTCACCTTGGCACCAATATCCAGAGACAAACCTGGTGGCGCATCAGGATAGGCCTTTTTCATCGCGTCAATCAGCTCGGCACCTGTTTTGGTCGCCGCTGCATTCTTCTCAAACGACAGCAGATAGGCCTTGGTATAAGTGATGGCGCTGATGTCAATAGCGGTGCCAGATTTCATGTGGCCGGGCACGACGATTTTAGGTTGCAGGGCTGCCATTTCATCGAGTTGTGCGACCCAGGCGGCACGTTCTGCCGTGGTTTGGGTGTCTGCTGTCCATACATGCAAATTACCGAACACGCCTATGTTGCCGACGATGGCTTTGATGGAAGGTATCCAGAAGTAAGGGCGGTGTGCCAGCAAACCCTGGTTGCCGCGCAGCTCGACCACTTGGCCATCGACGGTCAGGCTATTGCCGCTCAGGGCTTTTGGCAGGATGGGTGTACGTGGTGCATTGGCACCCATTTTTGGGCCCCAGAAGGCGACTTTGCCTGCGACTTTGGCTGTCAGTTTTTCCAGCACGGCGGGTGTGGCGACAACATCGGCTTGCGGGAAGATTTCCTTGAGGGTTTCTACACCGAAGTAATAATCAGGATCAGCCTGGCTGACCAGGATGGTTTTCAGTTGCTTGCCGCTGTCGAGCACATTGGCTGCGATGCGCAAGGCATCTGCTCGGGTGAAACCGGCATCGATGACCATGGCTTCTTTTTCACCAAAGACCAGGGTGGAATTGACATTAAAGCTATTGCCGTCAGCGTTATAGACTTTGACTTGCAAGGGTGTAGCTGCCTCGGCAGAGGCGAAAGTGACAGCGAGGGTAGTGGCCAGGATGGTAGTGCGCAGCATGGTGGGCTCCAGATTTTAAGGGGTTTTGAATCTGTATTGATTCAGTGTTTGTAGTTTAATTTCATTTATTAGCCAGATAAACGAGCTAAAATGCACATAACTGTTTCAATATTCGAGCAAATGGCAGATATATCATGGACAGACTGACAGCAATGCGGGTGTTTTGTGAGGTGGCTAGCAGTGGCAGCTTTAGTGCCACGGCAGACAAGCTGGACATGTCGCGCGCCATGGTGACGCGTTATGTGAGTGAGCTGGAAAGCTGGCTGAATGCCCGCCTGCTGCAAAGAACCACACGCAGCGTGACGCTGACGGATGCGGGTGAACAATGCCTGCGCCGCAGCCAGCAAATGCTGGCGCTGATGGAGAATATAGAAGAAGAAACCCGCAGCGATGATGCAGAATTGCGCGGGCAATTGCGCCTGACTTGCAGTACCTCGTTTGCCTTTGGTCATCTGGCGCGTGTCATCAGCAAGTTCCTCGCGCAACATCCCTTGCTGAAAATAGACCTGCATGTCGGTGATGGCACAGTCAACCTGGTTGAGGCGCGCATAGACCTGGCGATACGCATCAGCAGCGAGCCTGACCCTTTGTTGATCGCGCGGCCACTGGCTATATGTGACTCTGTGCTGGTCGCCTCGCCTTCTTATGTGCAGCAGGCGGGTGTACCACAACACCCGCAGGATTTGCCTGCCCATCGCTGTTTAAGCCATGCCAATTATGGCCGCAACACCTGGCGCTTTGTGCGTGGGAATGTGCATGAAGATGAGAGCGTGCAGGTCGATATCGCCAGCCATTTCAGTGCCAATGATGCGACGGTATTGTTGCAGGCAGTGCTGGCTGGTGCGGGCATTACCCTGCTGCCGACTTATTTGATTGATGATCATCTGGACAAGGGTGCTCTGCAAATCATCTTGCCGGAATGGACGGCACCGCCCATGACTATCTATGCCCTCTTCCCTTCACGCCGTCACTTGTCGCCCGCGGTGCGGGCCTTGCTGGATTTTCTGGTGGAAGAATTTGCCAGCCAGCCCTGGTGATTTGATTGCCTGTAGGAGCGGCTTCAGCCGCGAATCGTCAATGTTGCAAATGCCCATTTCGCGGCTAAAGCCGCTCCTACGGCCACCAGATCATGCCAGCGGTTCTTGCTGCGTCGTGCAATGTATGCCACCACCACCTGCGGCAATCGGGTCTATATTCAACTGCACGATGCGTCTGCCCGGATACAGGTCGGCCAGTTGTTTTTTTGCGTAGCTGTCCGCTTCTGCATCACCAAATTCTGGCAGGATGACGGCACCATTGCAGACATAAAAATTGATATAGCCTGCTGCAAAATTCTTGTTTTCAAATTCCGACCGCACTGACCTTGGCACAGGGATAGGAAAAACCTGCAAGGCCTGGCCCTGTGCATCACGGCTATTGCGCAAAATGTCGAGGTGGCGTTTGGTGACCTGGTATTCTGGCGATGAAGTATCATCATCGAGATTGGCCACCACCACACCGGGCCGCACAAAGCGCGCATAAAAATCGGTGTGGCCATCGGTGATATCCGCCCCGGCGACGCCCGGCAGCCAGATGACTTTTTTGATGCCGAGTACGCGCACGAGTTCTTTTTCACATGCTGCTTTTGTCACACCGGGATTACGGTTGGCATTGAGCACGCAACTCTCGGTGATGATGGCCGTGCCTTTGCCATCGACTTCTATGCCGCCACCTTCCAGCGTAAGGCTGCTTTGGATGAAGCTGCTGGAAGTCTGCCTGGCCATGGCTGCGGCCACCTGGCGATCCTGCGCATAAGCCTGCTTCTTGCCCCAGCCATTGAAATTGAAACCCACCCCGGCTTTGCTGCGGTTGCTGCCCAGTACAAATACGGCGCCAGTATCGCGCAACCACAGGTCATCGATTTCTTGCACGATGAGTTTGATGCGCGGGTCACACTTTTGTTTTGCCAGGGCCAGGTCTTGCTGGCGCACCAGCATGTTCACAGGTTCAAAGGCGACAATCGCATTAGCGATGCCTGCCAGGCTGTCACGCACAGGATTAAGCAGGCGACGGCCCCAGATCGCTTCTGAGGCGCCAAAGGCCATCCAGGTTGCTGCGTGTGGCTCTGCTTCATCCGGCATGCGCCAGGTTTCAGCCGCTTGGCTTGGTGCGCTATTGTTGCCACCTGCCAGGTTCGGTGGCTGACTTGCTGGCGGACTGGCAACTTCTGAACTGGCATCGCCACCACAGGCATACAGCAGGCCGGGAGCAAGCACGATGGCTGTGCTGTGCAAGGTTTTGCTCAAAAAGTTTCTGCGTTTGGTATTCATCATTTTCTCAGGCTTGTTCATGTGGGTGTTTCAATACCGCTCCATATATAAACAACAAGATATTTGAGCGGTGTGGGTATGAACAGGATTGTGCTTGAATTTAAATATGAGAAAAAGCGATATTATTTGCCTTTATTAATCAAATTTTCTCATATCTTATTCATGCCAAAAAAGAAACTTCCTTCCCTGACTTTATTGTCTGGTTTTGAGGCCGCCGCCCGGCATGGCAATTTTTCCAGAGCGGCGGATGAATTACACCTTAGCCAATCGGCTATCAGCCATCAAGTACAACAACTGGAAGAGCAACTGAAACAACCGCTGTTCCGCCGTGTAGGCCGTGGGGTGGAACTGAATGTGGCCGGAGAAACCCTGCTAAGCAGCGTACAGCGTGCGATGACGGTGTTACAGGCGGGACTGGGGCAGATTGCCACTTATCTGGACCCTGGCCTGGTAGTAGTAAACTGCCCTGAACATATCGCGCATGGCTGGTTGCAAGCCCGGCTTGCCAGACTCCAGGAGCGCTTGCCTGACTTATGCATGATGTTATCCACCGATATGACGGCGCGCTTTGTCGATGAAGTGGATGTCGATATCAGTATCAGTGACCGGCCCTTGCTGCAGGAAGGCCTGACTGAGCTGCCGTGGCTGCAGGATAGCTGGGTGGTGCTTGCCAGCAAATCGCTGGCCGGGCACATCAATGCACTGCCCGCCAGCGAGCATCACTTGCATGCGGGTTTGCTCTGTCTGGAGCAGAGTCTGACAGATGAAACAACTGCATCGCTATTTTTGCAGGAGCTGGCGCATTTCCGCAAACTGGCATTGTTTGATGATGTGCGTCTCTTGCTCGATGCCGTACAACGGGGGCGTGGTATCGCCTGCCTGCCGCGCCTGCTGGCAGAAGAAAGCTTGCAGAATAGCAGCTTGTGCATGCTGGATGGCTATCAACAAATCGCGGGGCAGACCTGGTACTTGTCTGGCATGGTCACAGAGCCCAGGACCGACATCGTCAAACAAGTGTTCGACTGGCTGCAGGCTGAAGCAAAAAAATAACTCAGATATGGATGCAGAGGCAGAAATAATCCTGCATCACACCCCACACACACTCAACCATTCAGTAAAAAACAAACGCGCCTGATGTGCGAGGTCCAGCGTATTGCTGGCCGCCTGCTGGCGCGTCTGTGGTATCGATAATTTCTCATGTGCCATTTCATAGGCATTGCCTACAAACCAGGCCTCCAAACCTGCGGCAGTCACTTCTGGATGACACTGAAATGCCAGTCCATGCTTGCCCCAGCCATATGCCTGGTTGTGGCAAGCCTCGCTCGACGCCAGCAATTGCGCACCCTGCGGCAAATCGAAGGTATCGCCATGCCAGTGGAACATATTGCAATGCCGTGCATCAAAATGCCGCACTGGCGTGTCCTTGCCTTCGTTTGTCACCTTCAGCGGAAACCAGCCTATCTCTTTGGCAGCCGCCGGATAAACGCTGGCACCCAGCGCCCGCGCCATGATTTGCGCGCCCAGGCAAATACCCAGTGTGGGCAAATCTGCATGCAGGCGCTGCTGCAAGAAATATACCTCTCGCAACAAGAAGGGATAATTGTCATCTTCGTAGGCCCCGATAGGGCCGCCCAGCACGATGCACACATCGGCCGCCAACGGGTCTAGCGCAGCCCAGCCCTGGGTACAGGCGTTAACTTCCTGAATGTTGAAATCCTGCTCTTTCAGCAGGGCAAGAAAACTGCCTGCATCTTCAAAAGCGACGTGGTGGATGATCAGGGCGGTTTTCATCGGGGCTCCTCAATATGGCTTTGCTTGCATGGTCCAGAGTGTGTTGCAACTTGCACTGTGGACATTAGCACGGACAAGTCAACGCGAGTCCAATAAACAATATAGTCTTGAATTTGCGAAATTCAAAACGCGCCGTGTCATATTGATGAGGTTGATGAGTGGAAATTTGTAGGTTGGGCCGGGCCTTGCTAGCATTGTAGGTTGGGCCGGGCCTCGCAAGGCTACGGTTTACCAGCCCAACACTGGGCGTTTAAATGACGTATACGTTGGTTGAGGCCCAGTGTTGGGCTGGTAAACCGCAGCCCAACCTACGCATTTAACCCGCCCAAGGTTCACTTCCCCTTCATCCCCATCTTCTCCAGCGTCAGGGTCTCGTCCGCTCTGCCCCAGCCACCGTCGGCAACCTCCTCCACCAACACCATGGTATAAGGCCGCACGCCTTCACCGAAATATTCGACAAACATGGCGGTGGTGCGGTGGATGATTTCTTCTTTGCGGACAGCATCGACGATGCCTTCAGGGAATTTGAAATTGGCAAATGGCATGATTATTTCCTTTTAAATAAATTAGGCGAAGCCGCCGTTGACACGTAACACTTGTGAATTGACCCACACACCATCAGGGCCAGCCAGGAAGGCAACCGCTGATGCAATTTCTGCTGGCGTGCCTATGCGCTCCATAGGATTCATCCTGGCGATGTTGCTGACCTGTTCTTCCGTTTTGCCGTGAAAAAACATCTCAGTGCCTACCGGCCCTGGGGCAATCGCATTGACGGTGATATCGCGTCCACGCAACTCATTGGCCAGCACATGTACCAGGCCTTCTACCCCTGCCTTGCTGGCGATGTAGGGGCCATAGGCAGGAAAGGATTTGGCAATCACGCTGGTCGATAGTGCGATGATGCGTCCGCCCTTTTCTACATGCTGCGCCGCCTGTGCCAGCACCAGAAAAGTGCCACGCAGATTGATGGCGATGAGCTTGTCAAAGGCATCAATATTGCTGGTGTTGATGGTGGTCATCGTCATGCTGCCAGCACTGTTGACGACCACATCGATGCGACCAAACACTTCTTTGGCGGTGGTAAACAATTGCGCCACATCCTCAGGCTTGCTGACATCACCCTGCACGGCGATAGCCTTACCCCCTGCCGCCTGTATGGCGCTGACAGTTTCCTGCGCCTTGCTCACATTGCCTGCGTAATTGACGACGACGGCAAAACCATCTGCCGCCAGGCGCAGGGAGATGGCCTGTCCTATGCCGCGTGAACCACCGGTGACGATGGCGGTTTTTGTTATTTCATTGTTCATGTTTTTTCCTTAATCCAGATTGCACAGACTGATGCGTCTGTCTGGTTCACACTTTAAGCATTCAACCCAGCAAGATAAATACTGATAAACTCAGAACATAATTCAACACAGCTCAACAATCATGGACAAACTGGATACCTTGCAGCTATTCACCCGCATCGTTGAAACTGGCAGCTTCAGCCGGGCGGCGGATATGCTGGACATCCCCAGAGCCAGCGCGACCCATGCCATCAAGCAACTGGAAACTCGTCTGGGCACCCGCCTGCTCGAGCGCACCACGCGCCAGGTGCGTACCACGCTGGATGGCCAGGCCTTTTACGAACGTTGTGTGCATATCATCAGTGAACTCGATGATGCCGAGGCATCAATGCGCCATGTGGCCGCCAATCCGCGTGGAGTCTTGCGGGTGGATATGCATGGCACCCATGCGACGCAAGTGGTGCTGCCACGGATACATGAATTTCGTGACCGTTATCCCGGCATAGACCTGGTGATCAGCAGTGGTGACCGTCTGGTCGATCTGGTGCGTGAAGGTGTCGATTGCGTAGTACGCGGCGGCAACCCGCGTGATTCAACTCTGGTAGCGCGCCGCCTGGCGCTGATGCCGCAAGTACTATGCGCCAGCCCTGCATATCTGGCGAAATTTGGCACACCACATCACCCGGATGATTTGATGTTGCACCAGGCAGTCAGGTTTTTTTCCAGCACGACCGCGATAGACTATCCCATCGTGCTCAATATCGACGGCGAAGTGAAGGAATTTGACGTCGGCGGCTGGATGACAGTCAATGATGCTGAGAACTACGTGACCTGCGCCCTTGCTGGCTGCGGCCTGATACAGCTGCCGCGCTTCCACATCGCCGACGCCTTGCGCGATGGCCGCCTGGTAGAAGTGCTGGCAGACTGGCAAAGCCCGCCCCTACCGGTTACTGCGCTTTACCCCTACCGCCGCCAGCTATCGCCACGCGTGCGGGTGTTTGTGGATTGGCTGGTGGGTTTGTATGAGGAGAAGTTTGGGGTCTTGGCGCTTGAAGGCAAGATGGGGTGAGGATGATAAGAGGACGAGTATTTTTTTGGAGTGCTGACAGTTATCGATTCTCGTAGGTTGGGCTACGGGGTATCAGCCCAACACTGGGCATTTAAAGACGTATACGTTGGTTCAGTTTGAGTGTTGGGCTGGTAAATCGTAGCCCAACCTACGACGCTACGCTTCACCAGCCTAGCGAGGCTCGGCCCAACACTGACCGTTTGAATGACGTATACATTTTTTAAGGCCGAGTGTTGGGCTGATGAAGCGTAGCCCAACCTACGCCACTGAAGGATAGCTTTGGTAATTACTTGCTTATTGATGTGTAGTCTCGTAGGTTAGGCTACGAGGTATCAGCCCAACACTGAGCGTTTAAATAACGCATACGTTTTTTGAGGCCGAGTGTTGGGCTGATGAAGCGTAGCCCAACCTACGCCCCCTACGCCCGACAATTTTCTCATCCGGCATCCGTCAACAAATCACAACTCCACCATCACCTCAAAACCACCATAAATCATGCGCTTGCCGTCGCAAGGCATGGGATTGGCTTCCTGGCTCAGGCGTGGGTCTTGCATGGCTTTTTCCCATCCGGTATTGCGTGCTTCTTTTGATGGCCAGGTCATCCATGAAAACACCACAGTTTCATCTTCCTTGCATTGCACGGCCAGGGGGAAAGAAGTCAGCTTGCCGGGTGGCACATCATCGCCCCAGCATTCGACGATGCTGAGCACGCCGTATTCCTTGAACACTGGTGAAGTTTTTTCCGAATACAGGCGATAGGCTTCACGGTTGGCATTGGGCACTGCGAGTACAAATCCATCAACGTAGCTCATGCTGAAACTCCTGGTCTGGCAAAGATAATGAAGGATGAAGCTGATGGATTTTTGAACGATCCAAAGCATCAAAAAAAGCAACCGTATTTGTCGCTGTGCTTGAATTCTAGTGCAAAGATTTGGTCTGATGTTAAGTATTTTTTGTCATCAGGCTGTGCGCATGCCCTGTTTGATTTTTCTTGAACATGCCTCAATTTCATCCAGGATTAGTTCTGGATATAAATCGATTTAATCCAGGATTGATTTTGAATGTACATCAATTTAATCCAGTTCTAGCCTCAGTCTAGTCTGAGGCTAGTTCAGGGTTCAACCCTATACTAGCCCGGCTGATTCCTGATTCCCTTAACTTGATTCCCTTAACCTGATTCCTGATTCCCTCTCCCCTTCATCCATCGCAATCCATGCGATGACGTGTGAGATAAAAAAATTTGGCGATTTTCAAAATTTGCGGCAAGATGATGGCTGCGAATTTTGTCGTCCGTACCAGCCCACAGCGGACGAATCAGCTGCATCTGCCAACCCCGATTTGAAAGTAACCCCATGCGTCTCGCCTACTCCACCTGGCCCGAAATCACGGCTTTTTTGAACACGTCCAAAACCGTCATCATCCCCATAGGCTCGAATGAGCAACACGGCCCGATGGGTTTGCTGGGTACGGACTGGATGTGCCCGGAGATCATCGCCACCGCTGCTGAAAAAGTCGCGCAAGGCAGTGAAGCGCTGATGCTGGCACCGACTTTCAACATCGGCATGGCGCAGCATCACCTGGGTTTTGCCGGGACGATTTCGCTGCGCCCTTCAACCTTCATGGCGGCGATTGAAGACTGGGTCTTGTCGCTGGCACGCCATGGCTTTGACCACATATATTTTTTGAACGGCCACGGTGGCAATATCGCCACCATAGAGGCGGCTTTTTCGCAAATTTATTCGCATTATTCGTACAATAACAAGACCTGCCCGCTGACGCTGCGGTTGAAAAACTGGTGGGATTTGCCTGGCGTTGCAAGCTTGTGCCATGGGATGTTCCCGGTCGGCCATGGTTCGCATGCCACACCGTCAGAAATCGCGGTCACCTATGCGGCTTATCCCGATCAGGTGCGCGAGGTAGAACTGACACCAAAAATCCCGCCGACTGGCCCCATCCTTGATGCCCTCGATTACCGAGCCCGTTTCCCGGATGGCCGCATCGGTGCCGACTCCAGCCTGGCGACGATAGAACTGGGGCAGCAGATCATCGATACTGCGGTAGCTGGCTTGTTGAGTGATATCAAGCTGTTTAGTGCTGAACAAAAACCTGCATGATAGTCACTGACAGCCACTGAGCCACTGATAGCCATTGATAACCGCCGATAGCCGTCACATTGATTCACAAAGCTGCTGAAAAAATCATCAACATTTCCACATGGAAATCTGGTATTGTTTTCCTGGTAGCCCGATGCTGAAAGAAAAAGTGCGGTCTTTGCATTGCAAAACCTGCCTGCAAAGCCTACTCTGGATTCGCCGTTGTTCGTTACGGTCAGGCATTTGGCCACGCCATAAAAACACATACCGGAGACATCATGAGACAATTTTTCAAAAGCATCCTTGTCGCTTTATCCCTGTCATTGCTTGCCCAGAGTAGCGCATTTGCCGCCGAACATGCGACGGCGCAAGAAGCAATCGACATGATCAAAAAGGTCGTCACGTACTACAAAGCGAATGGCCCTGAAAAAACCTATGCCGCGGTAAATGACCCCAAAGGGCAGTTCATTTACAAGGATTTGTATGTGTTTGCCGGAACCGTCAAACCAGGTGGCGTCACCCTCGCCCATGGCGGCAACCCAAAATTGCTAGGCAAACCCCTGGGCGAATTGCGTGATGGCGATGGTGTTTTCTTCGTCAAAAAAATCAATGAAGTAGCGGCCAGCAAAGAAGGCAAGGGCTGGGTAGATTACAAATGGCCAAATCCCGTAACCAAGGCGCTGGAGCAAAAAAGTACTTATGTAGAACGGGTAGATGAGATTTATTTTGCCTGCGGCATCTATAAATAAATTTGACCCGAACTTACTCAAACCAGGCTGTATTTCTTGCCAAATCTCTATGCTGACTGGCCGTGATCGTTTGAACACGGCCACCAGCAATCAAGCTCCCCTCTTTCGTCTGATGGTAAAATGATAGCTAGCAGCCTTGCTATGCTATTTTTTAGGCTTTTTAGACTATTTTTATCCCCCTGTTGCATCCTGATTTGCACACATTAGCTGGATACTTCCAGATGTACAGGATGCATTTGCCCTCTATTTTTACCACTTATTTTTATGCCATATATCGGAGCAGGTTTTCATTTTCTCATCGCCATATTTTTTGCTGTGCACGCAATGCGCAACAAACGCGAAATGTACTGGCTGATGATTTTATTCATGTTCCCCTTGCTGGGTAGCGCGGTGTATTTCTTTGCAGTATTCTTGCCAGAATCACGCCTGGAGCGCGGCATGCGCAAGACAGTGATTGCCGCCGCCAAAAGCCTTAACCCTGGCCGTGAACTGCGCGAAGCACAGCAGGCCTTTGACCTGGTACCAACAGCACAAAACCAGATGCGTCTGGCAAATGCCTATCTGGATGCAGGTGATACTGCCAAGGCAGTGCAACAATATGATATCTGCCTGCAAGGGCCTTTTGCCAGCGACGCGGTCATTCGCATGAATGCCGCTGAAGCAAAGATCTTGCATGGCCAGGCTGATGAAGCCATCACCTTGCTACTGGCAGTAAGCAAAGACCAGCCAAATCACAGGCCAGAACAACAAGCCCTGTTGCTTGGCAGAGCCTATGTAGCAGCCAGCCGCCAGCAAGAGGCAGGCACCACCTTTGCCGATGCTGTATCCCGTTTTGGCAGCATGGAGACTCGCGTTGAATATGCAATCTGGGCATTGCAGGCCGGTGAGCAAGGCATCGCCGATGCACAATACGCAGAAATCCAGCAAAACATGCGGCACTGGAATAGCGATACCAAAGCCATGAACCGCGATTTGGTCAAGCGCCTCAACAGCGCTTTTGCTGGTCGCAAGTGATGGGTCTATGTTGGGTGCGCACCGCTTTGCAAATGATGATGCCGTCCATCGAAGACAGTGCCCGCAACACACCCAACATAGCAGCAAATTCATGGACGTAGGGCGCATTGTAATGCGCCGTATGTAAGCGCCGAGCACGGCAATGATTTCTTCCTACGGAATGCGGCATTCCCATGCGGCGCATTGCAATGCGCCCTACATCACGGAAATTGCCTGTTCTATTAATGATGACCAGGCAGCTGAACACAACGCACCATATCTGACGGCTGCTTACTCAACCCAAAAAAACCACACTCAAAGCCAGCATCACCATAACCCACACCAGACTGCTACGGCGGGTGATCAGGCCGAGAGAAATTAGCGCGATGCCAAATGTCAGCGGATAAAGGCTGTGCAGACTGGCTGAAAATATAGCGCACAAAAGAACCTGAAAGACGCGGCCTAGCGTGCCATAGAGGCGCTTGTTGAGTTTGTTTTTTTCTGCTGCAGTATAGTTTTCCGGGTTTACAGCGCTGGCAGCATTAGTAGCCTGGTTGCCATTATTTTTTGCACCATCAAATTGCCCGGCTTTGGGTGCTGCCGCAGCTTTCTTTTCTTCTTTCGCAGCTTGTTTTACAGCCTTCTTCTCTTCCGCCACTTGCTGTGCAGTTTGCTCCAGCACGGGTGCGGCGGCTTCCTGTACTTGCCACCAATCCTGGCCGTTTGCTCTTTGCGGTGTCTTGCCGCTGGCGACTTGTTGCCGTAATGTTGGCCTTGTCACGCGTGTCGTTGACTGCGTTGTTGCATATTGCGCTCGCAATGCCTTGATGCGTTGCAGCCATGGTTTGCCTTTTGCCGGGTTGACCATGCAGACATAGCGGGCATAGCCTTCCAATGCCCCTAACACATCGGTATTGCCATTCCAGTGATAACCAGCCGGACCATTTTTTTCTACCTGATGCAGCGTGGCGCGGAAGCGGTGCAGAGTCTTGGCATCTATCGTCGGGCTATGATTGACGACGATGCCGGTGACCTCCTGCTTCTGGCTATGACGCATGATGTGCTGTTTGTCAGGATGCAGGGTAAAGCCTTCATCAGCGATGATCTGTTTGACGCGCCACAGAAGTTTGCCAACAGGTGGGCGTTCTTTTTGCTTGCTAGAAAACGTCAGGTCATCGGCATAACGGGTGTATACAAAACCCAGCTTGGTCGCTGCGGCATGCAGGCGCTTGTCCAAGGTATGGCACAAGATATTCGTGATCATCGGGCTCGATGGCGCGCCTTGTGGCAGACTGCGCTTTTTGCCAGCGACAAAATATTTTTGCGTATCAACACGTACTTCTTCCGTCGCCTGTTCAGTACACAGTAAACCCAGCAAGGTGGCGATCTGATCGCCATAACCCAGGGATTTGAACACGCCTTTGACGCGTGGATATTCTATGCTGGGGAAGAAATCCTTCAAATCCAGATTGATGACCACGGCCTGTCCTACATGCGGCAGGGCATTGCTGAGTATGGAATGCTGCGGCAAGAAACCATGCGCCGCCGGATGGCATGGCACTTTGGCGAGGATATGATCCAGCACCCAATACTGGCAACGCTTGAGACGTGGCATGGGGGCAGAAATAAAGCGCTGACCGCCGGTCTTTTTGGGGATGGCGAAACGCTGATAGTGGCTGACCTGACTGACCTTGCGCTGGAAGCTCATGAAGCGCAATTCGGCCAGCGGTATGCCTATGGCCGTTGCCAGGTCCAGGGATTTTTGCAGTGCTGGCAATTGATAGCGCGCCAGCTTGTCGGCATTGGTGCTGGTGTAATTCAAGCCTGTGGAAACACCCTCACCCAGATAGCCAATATCGCTCTTGCGTTTTTCTTGCCAGGCCAGTGCCTTGGCATGCCGCAATTGCGCATGTTTCTGTTTGGTCAGTTCGCGCTTTTCTTTTGCTGCTGCCATGCGTTGCTTGCGCATGTCGCGCAGGGCTGCCTTGGGGTCTTGCACGCGGCGCAACTGGGCCGTCAAGTCATTTAATTCTTTACTGAGTACAGCTTCGCGCGTGATGAGTTCGTCAGTCACCGATGGCTTGCCACTATCGGCAGGCCAGAAGCCAAGGCGGCGCATCTCTTGCAAGACCACGGCATCTTTGGTGGTCGTGCGCAGGTGGGCATACAATTCATCGCGTGTCATCTGTGACAGGGGTTTGTCAGATGCGTTTTGTACAGATGCTTGCTGTTGTTGTGTCATGACGCTGGTCTCTGTTTTCTTTTTGGCGCGCTGACATCAGCATCAGCATGCAACAAAAAGAATTCACGTTTTCCAAATAAAACAAAAACGGTGAGCCAGACAAAAGAAGGGAAAGCGGCAGGAAGCTCATCGAAGAGCCTTCAGACTGAGAGGCTCCACTCGACGCCGGAAACGACTACCGGCGTAATGGGGTTCACGGAATCCACATCGTCATTGCGCCGGTAGTCGTTTCCGGCACAGTGAAGAGAAACTCAGTGATGCATAGCTAAGCAAAATACATGGATGGCGATACACCATCCGGATTGCAAGAGCCTTCCTGCCAAAATCTATTCTAATGTCCGGCTCACCTCCTGTAAATAACTACGATGTAAAAACTTGTAATGCTCACTTCGAATTCGCGACCTGCCTGATCGCCAGCATGTGTTCACAAGGCCCACGGAACATGCGGTTGCGCACGTAGTAATCGCAACTGCAATTGCCTTCGACCAGTCTGTCATCGTTGTCCAGCCTGATCATGGTCTTGCTGAGTTTCTTGGTGTTCGTGATACTCGCGCTGACGCTGGCCTTCCATTCAATACCGCCAGCGGCAACGCGGGCAGACTGCAAATCAAGCAAGAGGTTTTTATGCACGAGTTGTGCGGCCAGCGCTTCACGTTCACTGGCAAAGCGCAGGCTGGCCACATTGATGGGTTCGCGCACCAGATCACGCCAGCGGGCTACCTGATCCACCGCGTCATACACGACGCGGCCTGCCTGCATGAGGCCGGTCAGCGCTGATGCCACCAGTTTGCTGTCGAGCTGCAATTGCTGCGACAGGCTGGCAGTGCTGGCTGACCATTGCGACGACAAGGCATTCGCCACAGCTTGCACTGTCGTGTCATCGACATCAAGACGCGGTGCCAGCAAATCAAATTGCCCGGCGCGTGACCAGTCATTGGCTGTCCAGCCGGACAAACCCATGGTGTAATCCATGTCAGGCAGATGGGCGATCCAGAAGCTAGGCAAGCCTGTGCCCATGAGCATGACGCTGAACTTGTCGGCAACGGCGATCAGCCTCTCCAGCGTCAGCAAGCGGCGGCGACCCCATATCCTGACCTCTGCCGCCTCTTTGCCGGTGAAGACAGAACGCTGGCATATCAGCTTGATGCCCCAAGGTTCAAACAACATGGTGATGGGCTGGCCTGGCTCAAGGATGAAGCGTATCGAACGCGGCCCTACCCGCTCAGTCTTGCGGCGCAGGATGTGGCAGATGCTGTGCACGTCCATGGGGTGCAAATCCAGTTTGTGGGCGGGCATGGACATGGCGGTGCTGACTTGCAAAAAACCGCGCATCCAGCTGTCTGGCAAATCGATCTTGGCTTCGTGGTATTGCTCGTCATGGCCGGTTTGCACCTGGAAGCCGTCTGCCTGAATTTCAAAACGGGTTTCTTTGTAGGCGCGTATCTTTTGAAATTCATCATACAGCGCTGAAGAATAATCAATATTTGTAGTACCACAGGAAAATTCACCCAGATGTTTGAAGACACTGTGGCGGCAACTCAGGCTGACATAAGTTGATTCATCACGGCTGAAGCATTCAAAGAAAACTTTGTCAGGGTGCACCGTGATGACAGGGTCAAGCACGATCCACATGTCCCGGTTTTCTTTGTACAGATAATCAAAGTATTCACGCTGCGCCTTGTAGAAAGGCTGCATGAGGCCATACTTTTGATTTTGCACCTTGGTCAGCTCTGCACGCAAGGGCGTTATTTTCTCGCGTAACTCTTTTTCCTGCGCCATGAAATCTGCCAGCAGGCTGGGCTCATTTTCTGCCAGCCAGGCAAAGTAAGCTGTCCTGTCCTTGGGCTGGGTGCGCAGGTCAGACACCACCACATCATGCATGGCACTGATGGCTTCGCGGTAAGCCAGCGCCAGCGTGGGTTGCAGGGTGGCGGCAAAATATGTGGGCGTGCGCAAAGTGTCAGGTGCGAACTGCATGCTGGTGGCAGTGGCGCTGTCATTCACCTGGCTATTGCCAAAATAGCGGTATTCAAACTTCATACAGACTCCGCAGAAATGGTGACTGCATCCTTGTGCAATCGTGGGGCAATGAGCTGCATGGGCCAATCGGCTGCATCAGCCAGCGCCGGATACGCAGCCTGCAATTGCGTCAATCCCAGGATGTATTGCGCCTTGTCCTGTATCGCCACGGTCAATACCTGACGCGTGAAAATCTGTGCGACAAATTGTGCATGCGCTTCAGACAGCAAACCCTGATCCTGCAGGAAACGGATCACGCGGTTTTTAACCGTGCGGGCTTTGTTCACATGTGACAAGACGCTGAGAAAGTAAGGACGCAGTTGCTGAAGGTGTTGTAGTGCCAATTGCTGATCAAATTGCTGATCAACATACGCTTGCACACTTTGCTCCAGCCACTGGCTGACAAATAATTGCATGTTGGCCGATGGATGCTGGGCAAGGCTCAATACATATTCGGCCGCGTCCTCCATCCTGAAATGGCGGGTGATCAATTGCCTGCCCAGTCTTTGTATGGCAGCCTGCTGATGGTCGCACAAGGCCAGCAACTGACTCAGCGACCATTCGTCAGCACTGATATTGCGGGCAAAATAATCTGCTGCAAAAGAACGGGTTTCTGGCCAGCGGGTATCGAGTATGCGCAGGGCATCGTTGAGGCTGGCGCGTACTTCAGGCACATGCTGGTTGAAGTAATGTTGCGCACGTAGCCGCACTTGCAAGACAGCGTGCTTGCCCAGCAAAGCCCATTGCAGGATGGTGAGGCTGGCGGCTAATGTACCTCTAGCCTGTATCAATAACATGGCACCCAGTTCCTGTGCGCCCTTGCTGCGGGCCTGCAACAGACGCCATTGCATATCCTCAGGCTGGTCCATTATTGCTGTCAGCAAAGGGCCGCTGCACCAGTGGATGATGTCGGCATGCACGCTCTCTTCACCATCAGTATTATCGCTACGGAAAATCACATCGATAAAGTGTGCCAGCAGTTTCCCAGAAAAAGTCACATCAGTAGCGAGCTGGGTAATCACCGGTGTCATGGCCGCCCGCACACGCGCATCCAGCGCTGTTGCGAGAGTCGCGACCAGATCAGGCTGCTGGCGTAATACATCGGCGGGCAAAGCCGCAAATAAACGGCTACCCAGGCTTTGCCTGCCAGGGTCTGTATCCTGCAATAAGTCACGCAATGTCAGTGGTGAGACATGGGCGATGCCTGCCGGGTGGGCCAGCAAGATATCTGTCGCCAGTGCCTGCTGCCAGAAGTTCGTTGACTGCAGCAGATCGCACCAGACGGCAATATCCTGGTCTGGCAATTGTGCGACTTGTTCTACCAGTACATTCTGGATCAGCCATTGCAGGTCATCTCGCAAAGTGTCGATCTGGTTTGCCGCCATGGTGGTTTGCCTTGCCCAGATGGACAAGCGACTCAAGATTATTTGCCTTGTCGTAGCAGTCGTAGCATGCGCCAGCAAACGGCAAGTTTCGCGTACGCCTTGCGACGGGCTGGTAATCATCGCCACGATCAGGCCAGCGTCTTGCGCATACAGCTCTGGTGTCTTGCGGATAAAAACCAGTGCAAAATCTGCGGCAGGCTGATAATCCGTTGCCAGCAAAATCATCAACCAGTTGAGGTCTGGCGTTTGCTGTGCAAAGCGTTGTTTGACGATGGCAAAAGCAAATTCTTTGGTCGGCAGATAGGCGCTTTGCAGCAAGCCCTGCAATTGCTCCAAGCTTAGCTGCTCGCAATAAGCCTGATTGTCCACCAGGGCGCGTGCAGCAAAGACGTGCACGCCATGGCACAGACTGTGTTGCATCAGGTAGAGCAATTTTTCTGGTGCGGCATCCCACAGTTTTGGGAAAGCTTCCTGCCGTTTCGTGCGCGGCGGATAATCGAGATTATCTGTCGTCGCGGGTATCCACCATTTGAGTGCGGTACGGCTGGTCTTGACCTCACTGTCATGCTGGTGCACAAGCTGGTTGAATACCATCCAGCTGGCATAGGGGGACAAAAAACGCAGTTCTGTCGTGTAAGAACGGCTTTGGTAATTCCAGTTAACCAGTCTTTGTATATGTGCCTTGTCTGCATGCACATCGTCGCAGGCCAGCAATACTCCTGTCGCCATGCTGGAGAAATCCGCACTTTCCAGCTCACCCAGACGGCGCAGTGTACGCCAGGTGCGGCGGCGCAGGTAATCGCGGGTCAGGCTGGAATACGCGACTCTGGTTTGCGGTTTTTTGACTTCATCGGCATAGCTGACATAACGTCTTTCCAGATACACGTAGCTGGTATTGGAACTGAGCAAAAACAGCGGCCAGGCTTTTTCAAAGCGCTGGTGCAGGATGCCGAACAGTTCGGCATCTGCACGTAACTCTGCACTCTTGTACAAATGGCGGAAGGCGCGAAACACCAGCAAATTCACCGGCAGGTTGCGCAACTGCTGCAACAGCAAAGGTCGCGCCAGTGAAGAAATGTCTGCCTGGTCTATCATGTCCAGTTGTTCAAGCCAGTCGTCATGACGCCATGCGCCCCATGACTTGGCAGACAGCAGGGCGAGTAATACCTCATCCATCCCTTTTTCCAAATCCGCGGCCTGCTGCGCTTTTTGCCAGGCGGCTTGCAAATCAGTGGGCCATTGCGCGATCAAGCCACGCGCATATTGCTGCGCCTCTTCGGATGTTGCCAATGCCAGCCAGGCTTGCCGCGCCATGTGTTTGACATGCGCCTCTTTGGAACGCTGGCTCAGCTCATGCATGGCCTGCCTGGCACCAATATCACCGCAACGGCCTATGGCATAGGCGATGCAGTAATCGAGCATGGCATCGGCGCTGCCCAATAACTCTACCAGGCGTGGTACGGCGGCAGGCAGGCGGCGTTCACCTATGCGCCAAACTGTGCGGGTACGCTCTGCCCTTGACAGGCCAGACCATGCACGTGGCGGCAGGCGGTCAAGCAGAATTTTTTCTTGTCCGGATACAGAGGATGGCTTGCTGATTTTTTGCACCAGGGTTTGCGACGAGTGGCCCCATTGCATGGCATCAGACTTGACTTGGTCCTGAGCTGCTGGCGTAACTGGAGCGGCTGGAATAGCTGGAGGTGCAGATGTATCTACGAAACCCTGTTCGAGCTTGCTGGCCAAAACTTGGTCATACAAAACTTCTGCCTGACTCAGGGTGACAGGGAAAGGCGTTCTGGTGCTTTCCTGCCATTCGGCATCGGGATGGCCTTCACGCACATTGACCAAATATAAGGGGACAGCCCCTTCGTTCTGCGGTGCCAGTGACAACTCGATTTCGCAATGCCGCTCTGTGGGCTGCATGCGTACCAGCTTCACCAATTTAATCACGCCTTGCATAAGCATGCTCCGGAAAGTGTCGCAAGCCGGAACAGTAATGTCAGTATTCCGGCATCATAAAGCGAAGCATTATGACATCGATTATTTTGTCAGCAATACATACTTACGTTTAGCTACAAAGATGATTTCCTCGCTATTACACTGTGAAATATGCATACAAAATGCACATGTTAGAATGCCTGCATCAATATCACAATAACATTTCCCCGGGGAACTTATGCACTATCGTCTGATCAGCCGTAATGAACAAAATGAAGTCGTCAAATCTACAGAAGCGGGCGATGATTTCATGGCCGCCGTCAGCCAGGGCGCACATCTGCGTCATGAACTCAATGCCGCATATCAAGTCGATCTGATCTCGGTCACCCATGATGGTGAAGAGCACAAGCTGGCACAACTCGGCGGTTTCGCCTGAAGAAGCAGGCATCCATGGCCAACCAGGATACCGTATTGATTTTGCAGGGCGGCGGCGCCCTGGGTGCCTATCAGGCGGGTGTTTATCAGCAATTGCATGAGGCAGAAACCCCGCTGGACTGGATTATAGGCACCTCTATCGGTGCCATCAACACTGCGCTGATCGCGGGCAACCCGCCAGAGACGCGCATTGCGCAAATGCGGGCATTCTGGGATAGCCTGGCACCTGATGCGATCAGCCGCAACAGTTTTTGGCCTAGCTTTTCGCCATGGATGAACCTCACTAATAATCTCAATACCCTGACTGCAATTACGCAAGGTGTGAATGGGTTTTTCAAACCACGCATTGGTGCTGCCTGGGACATCAACGCCAAGGTGCCGATAGAAGAAGCAGGGTTTTACGATACATCGCCCCTCAAAGCCACACTGGAAAAATATGTGGACTTTGACTATCTCAATGACGGCCCTATACGTGTCAGCATTTGCGCCGTGGATATCGACAGTGGCCAGGGTGTGGTGTTTGACAGCAAGCGCGGACGCATAGATGTTGAACACATCATGGCCAGCGGCGCATTGCCACCCGGCTTCGCACCAGTAAAGATAGGTAACCGCGCATATTGGGATGGTGGGGTATATTCCAACACACCGCTCGATGTCTTTCTGGATGAAGAAAGGAAAGCAGATGCGCTGTGCTTCATGATTGATCTATGGGACCCGTCAGAAACGCGTCCACAGTCGATCGCCGGCGCGATGACGCGCTATAAAAGCATACAGTATGCAAGCCGCTCGGCAGAGCAGTTGCTGATCTACCAGCGCATGCAAGACATGCAGCGCGCGATACGCACGCTGACCGAACACCTGCCCGCAGCAGTACGAAAGAAAGAAGAGTTGAAACCGCTGATGGAGATGGGTTGCGACCACACGATTAATGTCGTCCACCTCATCATGAAGGCGCTGCCGGACGACAATTATTTCAAGGATGTCGATTTCAGCATGGCGACCATGGAAGCCCGCTGGGCCGCCGGCATCCACGACTGCAAACGCGCCTTGCGCCACAAGTCATGGCAAAAACCCTTGCCACCGCATGCAGGGCTGGTGATTCATGAATTGCCGCAGGAGTGAGCTGCATGATAGCTGCGGGATGATGGACAGGGTGCGCTGTGCGCACCTTTGAATAACAGCAATAGTATTTTTCAGAGAGCGGGTGCGCACGGCGCACCCTACAAAATTTTACACTGTGCGCTTGCGCAAATGATGCAGAGCCAGTGCCAATTGCGTACCGACGACAGCATTGTTTTTGACCAGCGCGATATTGGTTTCCAGGCTACGGCCTTCCGTCATTTGTTTGATGCGGTTCAGCAAGAAAGGTGTGATGGCCTTGCCCGTGATGTCCATCTCGTCTGCCAGTTGCAGTGCTTTTTGCGTGATGGATTCTATCTCTTCCTTGGGCATGGCTGATTCTACCGGCACCGGGTTGGCGATGACGATGCCGCCGTTTAATCCCAGTGTCCATTTGGCGTGGATAAATTCTGCCTGTTGCTCTGCCGTGTCAAGCTGGAAATCTGCCTTGTAGCCGCTGTCGGCGGTAAAGAAAGCCGGGAAGGCTGGCTGGCCTACGCTGACGACTGGCACGCCATGGGTCTCGAGATATTCCAGCGTCAGGCCTATGTCGAGTATGGATTTGGCACCAGCACAAACCACGGCAACCGAGGTGCGGGCCAGCTCTTGCAAATCAGCAGAAATATCGAAGCTGGTTTCAGCACCGCGATGTACGCCACCTATGCCGCCGGTGACAAACACTTCTATGCCTGCCAGGGCGGCGCAGATCATGGTGGCGGCCACTGTCGTTGCACCGAGTTTGTTATTGGTCAGTGCATAAGCCAGGTCACGGCGACTGACTTTCATGGCGTCTGGCGAATTGCCCAGCAACTCCAGTTCTTCGTCATTCAAGCCTATGTGGATTTTACCATTCATGATGGCGATGGTGGCAGGTACGGCGCCGCCATCACGGATGATTTGCTCCAGTTCACGCGCAGTCTGCACATTTTGTGGATAAGGCATGCCATGTGAAATGATGGTGGATTCGAGTGCCACCACAGGCTTGGCCGCCAGACGGGCAGCGCGGACTTCGTCGGATAAGACCAGATAAGATTGCATGATGTTTCCTTTTTTTGGAATACGGGCATAGTCCGTATGATTCAGATACTAAGCTTCTTCAAAAATCGTCGGGCTGATCGTCGCTGCCACTGTCGCATCGCTTTCCAGCGTCAGCTTTGCCAGCTTCAAGCCATATTCACAGGCCAGGCGCAGATCATCTTGCTGGCGACACAAAGACCAGGCTACGCCAGCGGCAAAGGCATCGCCCGCACCTGTGGCATCGCGCACGCTGGCTGGTGGCGCAGGCATGTGCTGCATACCGTTACCATTGGTAAAAGTCACGCCTGCCACACCCTTGGTGACGATGATGTCCTGCACACCCCGTTGCTGTAATTGTTTGCAGGCTGCTTCAAGTTCCGCCTGGTTTTGTATGCCATGTCCAACAGCGGCTGCGAGTTCACCCTGGTTCAATAATAACAGGCGCAAGCCAAGCAAATCCTGCGGCAGGCGCGCCATCTTCGGTTCAGACACAGCAACCGCCATTAGCGGCATGGCTTGCTGATGCGCGTCTTGCAATAACAAGCCTATGCTATCTGTCGGTAAATTCAAGTCGATGATGGTGAAGGCAGCATGGCCCCGCTGGGTCTGGCGGCTATGCAGATAATCTGGCGTCAGGGCATCGCAGCATTCCATATGCGCCAATGCCAGCACCATGTCGCCCTCATCATTGAGCAAGGCGGTATAGCTGCCGCTGTGCATGCCAGCCGCTTGCAGACAGGCTTTGACATCAATGCCAACGGATTGCGCATGGTCAAGCATGCTGCGCCCGGCAGCATCGTCACCCACCGCGCACAACAGACGTGTGGGCATGCCCAGGCGTGCCAGGTTCTCGGCAATATTGCGGGCAACACCACCAAAGGCTTCATGCTGGCTGACCGGGTTGGAAGTTCCCATCTGCACCGGCCCCAAAGTGCGCAATTTGCGATCGATATTCGCCCCGCCTATGCATACGATAGGACGCTGATCAGGCAAAACATAGGCCCGGCCAAGCAGACGCTTGTCACGTATCAGCGCGGCAATATGCCCGGCCACGGCTGAGCGCGACAAGCCTGACTGATCTGCCAGCTCTTGCTGCGAGATAAAAGGCTGGGCAGCGATGAGCTGGTAAAGCTGTTCTTTTTTCGAGGATGGGGTGATCATAAACAAATGTACGCCACTAAAAACAATTGTTTAAAATGGTAAACATTTGTTTTTTATTCGTCAATGTCTATTTCTTCGCAACTGCATCATCCTCTTTTACCTTATCCGCCTTTTTTATCCGCTTCTTTCTCGGTTTACCAATCAGTCTCTCGTACATATGCATGGTCGCACCCTGCAACTCGGGTTCGATTTCAGTCAGCATATCCGCACGATTTTCGACGGCTGCCTCAAAGGCAAGCATTAATGGGCGAGCATGCTTTTCATAAGCCAGATTGCGCATCGCAGTTAATACCATTATTGCGGATTTTGAATCACTCAATAATTTTCCGAGGAAACCTTCGATAAATTGCTCGCTGACCAAAGCAACTACAATATCCGGCGAATTTATGAGTAGGCGTTCAAGTGCATCGTGCAATGCAACTGGATTTACCAATTCAATAGCTTTTTTTGCTAATTGTGAACAAATCTCAATAAGAAGGTAATTTTGTC
Organism: Undibacterium sp. Tian12W; assembly: GCF_049339405.1. Classification (NCBI taxonomy): domain Bacteria; kingdom Pseudomonadati; phylum Pseudomonadota; class Betaproteobacteria; order Burkholderiales; family Oxalobacteraceae; genus Undibacterium; species Undibacterium sp. Tian12W. Next base: position 91,840 of record NZ_JBMPPK010000015.1, on the reverse strand, counting down.
GAATCAACAGATCATCTCTCATATCTGGCGGTAAAGTTGATTCAGGCAACAGGCACTGAGTAAATGCTTCATAAGCTTCATCTATTCGATTTAATTCACGAAGCACGCTAGCTAAAAACACCCATCCCATCCAATCATGAGGTTCAATATCTACTACTTTCCGAAATATCAGTTCTGCCTCCGCATAACGCTTAGGATTCTTAAAAACCAACAAACCCATTGCTATCATTGCCGAAATATTTTTAGGGTCTAAATCTATTGCTTTTCGATAGCTATCCTCAGCCTCGGTGTACTGATCAAAGTGATTAGACTGTAATTTGCCAAGGCTAAGCCATACTCGTGAATTACGAGGTTCAATTTGAGCCGACTTCCGTAGCGCCTCCATTGCCTCATCATAGCGTTGCATATTGTCGGCAAGCAGATCGCCAAGTTGATTCCAAGCTGAAGCATAATCGGGAGCAATCTCAATTGCTTTTCTATATGCAGCTTCCGCTTTATCATAGCGGAGAAATTTTTGCGCGTATAAGCGACCAAGCTTTTTCCAAGCCAGCGAATTTTTCGAATCTAGCTCAATTGCTTTGCAAAGACTTATTTCGGCCTCTTCATGATGAGTAGTAACATCCGCCAAAATACCACCTAAAATAGTCCAAGAAATTGCCAAATTTTGATCAAGTTCGACTGCCCTTCGGCTCGCAGCCTCTGCCTCATCATATCTATTTGATGATTTAACTAAACTCATAGCATACAACAGCCACCCAATAGGGTCGCTTGAATCAAGTTGAGTTAATTTCCTACAGGCATTCTCCTCTGCTATCCAATCGTCCTTTGAAACAGCAAGATCAACTTGAGCAAGAAGTTCGTCGATCATTTCCTCTTTAGTCTTCTCATAGGCCTCAATCCGACCTTTGTTGACAATTTCCTCATTGCTTCCTAAATATTCATTTATATCTTCGCCTTTCTCCCGGGCGTGCTGACGCAATCGATCAACACCATAAGCCTCGATCTCTTGTTTTTGTATATCGGAGGTTAACCTCGTACCCGCCACAGCAAACGCATACTTCGCTTCAGACAAAGCACTCGCCCCACAATCCTCCCTTAACTTAGCTTGCAATTCTTCAATGTCATACATAGCCTCAAAAAATTTTGCCAGCGAAATGACGTTCTGACGTATGCGGCGGGTAGCTCGCATTTGCAACCAGAGCCGGAACAATTGCTCCGCGATGCGATACTGGGTACGGCCATGGGCAGATGATTTCTCCACCAAGCCTTCCGCTTCCAATATACTGAATTGTGCTGAAATACTGCTGGTTGGTAAGTCTGTGAAATTGCCTATCTCTGCTGCGGTGTGTCCAAATTGCAAACCAAGGTCCGCGTCACGTACAGCCAATGCATGCATGACGACTTGCGCCTGCTCAGACAAATCTTCTATGCGGGCTTTGTAATAGGGTGTAGTGATATCCATCAATCGCTCAAAGTCTTCAACAGCACGACTGCTAGGACCGCTACGCAACAATTCAAAAATAAGGCTAAGCGCACGTGGGTTACCGCCTGTCAGTTCGAAGAGTGCTTGTATTCGGGCGGGATGTGTATGCAAACGCTCCTTCACTTCTGGCAAGTTTTGAGTTTCCGCCAGATGCTCGAGTACTCCACGTACCTCGTCCAGGCTTAATTTACCAAGGCGTTTGGGTAAAAAGAAATCATAGAAAGCTTTATCGTAACCAGTAAATGCCTCTGATAGACGAACAGAGCCACCTATGACGATAGGTGAATGGATGGTAGAGAGTGCTTCGCGTAACTTCCAATAAGCTGGTGAGTGTGGGTCTTTTAATTTGCGGCCAGACTTATCTATACGCTCAAACACCATGTCAAGGTTGTCAACCAACAACACTGGTCTGCGCTGCAAATGAATGCATGTTTCCTGTAGAAGCTTGAATGCGGCATCTGTCGAAGCACTCATCTTCTTAGCTTCGCAACGGTTTTTTTCAATAGCCTGTATTAACGCATCGGCTTCTTTGTCTTGCTTAAGATAAGCTAACTCGTCCACCAAGGCATCACAGGCAGCTAACCAGAAATCGGAGAGATTTTTTACCTGATATAACTCTTCAGGAAATGACAAGGCGATCAAATGCTCACTTAAATCTGCGTCTCGACGTATCGCAATGGCAATACGTTTGAGTAAAGTCGTTTTACCTGCACCACGAACACCAACCAGCAGATAGTGTTGAACATTACCAACCAGAGGTGCATGCGCCAATTCAGCGCGCAGAAAGCTGAAGTCATTTTGGCGTGCTACAAAGTTGGCAAGCAAGGCATCATCGCTGAGCCAATCGGGATTATAGTGATGTGTGCTCATTATAGAGTCCCCCGCCTTACCCACCAGCGACGCAATGGTTCCAGGCGAAAGCGATAACGCCTGTTACCTGAGCTTTCATCTGGCCACCAATAAGCGTCCCTTTGCAAGATATCCCTCAAGTTGATGAATATCTCTGTATGCCTTTCGGAGACATCATTCGGTAAGCGAAGTGCCAGCACTTCAAGCAGGATTTCAGGACGCACACCAGCAGGATCTGTCGCAGCCTTACTTAATAGCGCCAATGCGTGTGCAGCTTGCGTATCATCCAACTGTTGTTTCAGCCTCTGCTCCCAGTGATGGAAGTCATTATCTGCCCCCGGCTGTACCATGTCATTGACAGATTCTTCGATCAGATCTGCGAGATCTGCTTCAGCATTCTCGCGTCGCCGCTGGCGTAAATGATGAAATGCTTTTTGCAAATAATATGGCTGCGCCCACTGCACGGCTTTGACGATTACTTCTGCTATTTCATCATCCAATTGCATTTCATATTTTGCAGACAGTTTGAGTAGCATGGCGATAGCCACTTCGTCAGTGTAGGCCGCCAGATTTTGATGACTCAAGCTATTGATGGTGTCGGCCATTCCATGCTGCTGCACCAAAGTATCCAGGCCAACTGAACCAGAGATGAGCCAGTGCACAACATTGGAACCTGGCAAAGCCCGCACATCGTTACGGAACCAGTCAAGGAATCGGCGAACTCTTTTGACGCCATTTTCTGGGTCATTGCGGATGATATTAAAAAGCATGATTGGCAATTCATCGACATAGATCAGCCATCGTTGATCTATTTTACCGATCAGCGCAAGCAACTCTGAGCCAACCTTGGTCCAGTCATCAATTTCCTCGGCACCCAGATCTACCCCCAAAGTGCCGGCCCCAGGAATGGGTACCTTCACAGAACGAATACGGCCTGTAACTGCAGAAAAAGCACTACCTAGCGTACTCGCAATCTTTGCGCCTAATGAATCAAGTTCTGGCCGAAGTGCACTGTCCAGTTTTTCCAGAAAACCACGCTCGTCTATACATGCAGCAACATTAATCTCAATTGCGCGCCAGTCCTGCGAGCGCAAACTGGCAATAACAGCCCTGCATAACGATGTCTTACCAATACGCCTTGCACCAAGCAATAACACATCATCATTCTGCAAAGTATCAACAAGATGAGTGACTTCAGCATCACGCCCAAAAAAATTGTCGCCCTCAACTGGCGTGCCTGCGATGTTATCCATTCATTTGACCCCGATGAAAGTTCACTAAGAAAACTTATTGATAAATAATCTTAGTACTAAATTTTCTTAGTGTAAAGGTTTATTTTATGGCTTTCCCTTAAACAATCCTTTGCATCAGTTTTTACTGCGGCCAACACACATTCGACTTAAACAAGTACGTCAAAGACGATTCTAAGATTAAAAACAAGTTAACTTAAATTAACATTTAATGTGATGTATTTTACAACTTTAGATAAATAAATGTTAATCTTATTCGGCAGATTTGCCTCAGGGCCGGGATACATCTTCAACGCAATAATCTTCAAAACTTATTGCTTTTCTGCATACACATTCAAGCTGATACATCAGCACATCAAAACTAAACCACCGAGAGGGAAACCATGAACACGTCTGACCGCAAGCAGCGCCAGCCTGCTCACGCAGTGAAACTGACTACCTGCATTTCTTTACTGGCTACGGCTTGTATGTGCCCGCTGGCACAAGCGCAAATCCTGCCGCCCGATGCCAAACCGACCTGTACTACCTCTACCCCGGCTAATCCCGGTGGGCCAGCGCCAATTCCATTCGCGCAATGGTTTGAGCCAGCCGGCGTCACCAACGGTGGCCTGGTCAAGGCTGCCGACAGCGTGAATTTCCCTGATGCGTCGGCCTGCAGTTTTTATCAATGGTCGCACCAGATGTTCTTGTGGCTGACTTCACCCACGCCGAAGGGGCTTCCCGGTGGTGATCATATCTTCTCTTCTTCTGCCTTCTATGGCGTATCACCAACTGTTAACGGAGCGCGAAACTTCATACCGCAGTTGACCAGGCAGGCAATGAACTTCAGCCCTTTGCTGCGGCAACTGGGGCCGAATAATCTGCCTGTGGCATTTGACAAGTCAGGCAAATTGTTTGAAGTCTTGCCACCCAAGCTGGCGCCTAGTGGCAAGGCCACCACGATAGACAAGACCGGCAAAACGGTAGAAATAGACCATGTTGAAGTGGGTGCGGCTGGCAAGGTCAGCCTGTTGGCCAAGGGTGGCAAGCAGATAGAAACTGATCTGGCGGCCAACCTGCGTGCGCGCCAGCCCAAAAAGCAAACTGCCTTGCTGACCGCGGCAAGTACCGACAGCAATATCGTGCAAAGCTTCAAGAAGGATGCCAAGGGTGGCCTGATTTATCTGGATGCAGCTGGCAATGAAGTCGATATGACCATAGGCCAGGCAGGTGGCAGCAATGTGCTGGTGGCACAAAACGGTTCGCTGGTGTATTACTCGATTGCTGCGAATGATTTGTTTGCCTACTTCCTGACGCAAAGAAAACCAAATGCACCGGCAAACCTGATGTATCCAACCACTGCGCAAGAATTGGCCGACGTGGTTGCTTATGCCAAGAAAGCCGGACTGCGTGACCTGGCAGCTCCAGAAGCGCTGGCTGTTGAAGTCAAGCTGGCATGGATAGAAACCACTGGTTTTGATGAAGCGACCAAAAAGAAATTCATCATCATCGATGCTGAAATACCGGATGTCAGCATCAACCAGCCAGCAACGCTGAAACAGGGCGCGGTAAAGAACAAAAAAACCAAACTGGCACTGGTAGGCGTGCACGTGGTCGGCAGTGCAAAAGGTAATCCTGAGTTGATCTGGGCGACTTTTGAGCATATGGACAATACCCCAAATGCCGAATATAAATATATAGACGTGAATGGCGCAGAGAAACTGGTGCCACAAAATACCAAGGGCAAATGGCTGTTCAGCCAGGATGGCGCAACAGGCCCTTTCAACCAGACCCTGTACAAGGCTGCTGGCAATACCATCACCTGCACGGACACTACCAAGCCTTGCGTAGTCAAACCGAATGACACCATACGCTGGAAACCCTGGGGCGCTGCTGCCGACCAGAACCCACGCCAGGCTGACCCTACCCATGCTGGCCCTGTCATCACCCCGCCTGAATCCAATACTGACTTGTTGTCGATCAACAATAGCGTCATTTCACAACTGGCACCAGGCGATGTACGCAAAAATTACCTGATGATAGGTTCTACCTGGACCACCGGTGGTCGCGCACCTGACTCAGACAAAGCACCAGCCACGGCAATCAACCAGGTCGGTACCAGCAGGCTGGCCAATACCACGATGGAAACCGTGCATCAGGGCTCAAATATCAACTGGGCAGGCGGCACCAATTGCTTTAGCTGCCACAAGAGTAATACTGTGACTGTCAGCCATATCTGGCCAGAGCTGAATCCTTTGCCAAAAAACTTGTTGAAGGCAAAAACCAAGTAAAGCGAAATAAGCCGATCTAAGCCCATATCGGCACTGTACACAGCCCAATGTAGCCAATAAAAAACCGCAGACTTTACAGGTCTGCGGTTTTTCTCTTCTTTGATCTATTTCATCCCCGCCAGCCACACCCATTGCTTTTAAAGCGCAGATAGCCAGGGTTTTGTACTTCACTTTGTATTACCGGTATCGCCAATATAGGTCAAAAAAAATTCACGGTATGTTCGTCAGCGCACGGATGCAAAACTTTATTGCGCGCATCCTGTGATGGCATTGTTATTGAACTATTTTGAAATTTAATTTACCGAGGCTAATCCCATGAAAATCTCTATCCTTGCTTTGACACTCGCTGCTGTAATGGCAACCACCGCTTGCGACCGTAAGCCTACAGAAGTCGCTGTTCCAGTGCCTGTAGCCGTACCAGTCGCTGTGCCAGTTGCAGTACCTGGCCCTGCCGGTGCACCAGGTGCACCGGGAGCGCCCGGCGCAACTGGCGCCCAGGGTGAACCAGGAGCCGCAGCCTCAGTCGGTGCCACTGGCCCGGCAGGTGCAGATGGCAAGCCAGGTGAGCCAGGCAAACCAGGCGACACCATCGTCGTCGTGCCACAGAAGTAAGCCTGCTGGCAAGCATGTGCCTGTCGTTGTTTCCTTGATCCACGGTTTCACGACGCACGCATGCTTGCCACTTCATCGTCTTTTTTTAAATAGGTGAATCATGGTTCAGCTCGTCAATCTCATTATCTATCTTGTTGTGTTCGGCCTGATCTGGTGGCTGGTTGGTTTCTTGCCTCTGCCTGCTCCAGTGGCACAGGTTGTACGCGTGTTGTTCATCGTCTTGCTGATCATCATCGTGCTGTCTGCTTTTGGTATTGTGCCTGGCATACACATGCCGCAGTTGCGCTGGTAGATTGCAGTCAATTTAGGGCTCGCTACTTTTGCGGGCATGTGAATTTTATTGCATGCCTGCTCCACTCCTTGCACTTCCTGTCTCCTTCTTCTATCCTCCCACACCTCTCACCTTCCACGCCTTTTCTAATACATAAGCCGTAACATGCGGTAACAATAAATACCCCGCGTATTCAAACACCACTGATTTTCGCTTTACGGCACATTGTAAAATAGTTCACTTTTTATTACTTCCGGCAAACATGTTCATGCTTCACTTGTCAGCAAGAGCGTTTGATTTTTTACGCTTTTTTTTTGCCGCAGCTTATCGCTATTTTTACAGGGCTATTATGCAGGGATATGTCACCTCAATTTCACGCGGGGCAAGCGGGTTTTGCCTGTTGACCCTGACTCTGGTTTTATCCAGCCTGACCTCGCCAGGCTTTGCGCAGTCGCAGACATCACAACAAGGCACGCTGCGTTTGCTGGCCGGTTCTGGCGATGCGCCTTCTGGCATTGCAGACGGGCCTGCATCGGTGGCGAGGTTCAATACCAATTTCTTGAAATTTGATGCCTTCATTGGTACAGCGATGAATGACGAGGGCAAGCTGTTTGTGACCGATCCAGGCAATCACACGATACGCAAGATAGAAGCAGATGGCGCAGTCAGCACTCTGGCAGGCAAGGCAGAACAGCCGGGCAGCACAGACGGTGCGATTACCCAGGCACGCTTCCGTTTGCCCAGCGGCATGGTCTTTGACAAGGCAGGCAATTTATATGTCGCTGATTCAGGCAATCACAGCATACGCAAGATCAGCCCGGATGGCATGGTCAGCACAGTCGCTGGCAAGGCGGGCGCGCCCGGCACCGCCGATGGCCCAGCAGCAAAAGCACGTTTCAATACGCCCACCGATGTGAAGATCGATGCTGCTGGCAACCTGTATGTAGCCGACTATGAAAACCACAGCATACGCAAGATCACTCCCGACGGCATGGTCAGCACCTGGGCTGGTGTATCAGGCAAGGAAGGTAATGCAGAAGGCGCAGGCAGGCAGGCCCGCTTCCTCAGACCCAAGGCACTGGTATTTGACGCAGCAGGTAATCTGATCGTCAACGATGCCGGTGAAATGATCATACGCCGCATCACGCCAGCGGGCATTGTATCGACCTTGTCGGTAGGGCCAGAAAAATTTGATAAAAACAAGAATGATCAGGAAATAGAATATGGTGAGATTGATGGCATGGTTGCCGATGCTGACGGGAGTGTTTACCTTGCGGACCGCAGCAGCGGCAAAATCCGTCGAATTAAGCCATCTGGCGATGTTGAATCTTTCGGCCTTAAAGAGAAAGGACAGACTTTTGATAAACCCAGTGGGTTGATCTTCAGTCGCAGTGGCGAAATATTCATCTGCCAACAAGATGGCAACATCATTAAAATCAATGACAAAGGTGCCCTCATGCCGCTGTCCGGGCCGACTTATGGCAATGGAACAGTGGATGGCCCAGCACTTGAAGCACGGTTCTGGTTACCGATTGCAATCACCGCAGATGCTTCTGGCAACCTTTACCTGACAGATTACAGTCATAGCATACGCAAGATCAGCAATACAGGCATGGTTAGCACCGTTGCTGGCATGGCTGACCAAACGGGTAGTGCCGATGGTACTGGCAATGAAGCCAGATTCAATACTCCGTCAGCCATACAGTTAGACAGTAAGGGAAATCTATTCGTCAGTGACCAAAAAAATCATACTATCCGTAAAATCAATACTGCCGGTGTAGTAACAACATTTGCTGGCAAGGCAGGTGAAGCTGGTGGTGTTGATGGCAGAGGAACATCCGCCCGTTTCAACCTGCCAATGGGACTGGCTATAGATAAACATGACAATCTTTATGTTGCCGACAACGGCAACACCCAGATACGCAAGATAAATCAGGATGGTGTAGTGACCACTCTGATGGGCAAGAAAGAAACCAGTTATAAGCCTCGCGATGGCGATATAAACAGTGGTCGCCTCGTCGATCCCATCGCATTAGCCATTGATGCGGGCGGAAATCTTTATGTCACAGACCGCACATTTATTCGAAAAATCACACCTGGCGGCAAGCTTACTACCATTGCTGGCAATAAAGCCCGGGGTGGATTTGTTGGGCCTCATAGTACTCAGGATATCTACGGAGTATCCTGGGGTATCACCCTGGACCATGCAGGCAATCTGCTGCTCAGTGACTACGACAATGACGTCATACGCAAGATCAACCCAAAAGGCAAGATGACCACAGTCGCTGGCATAGATGGCTACCGGCGCATACTGACCGGCAGTTTGCCAGGTCGCGTATATCACCCAACTGGCATCACCATGATAGACAAAGACAATTTCGCCATCATCAGTGGTGACAATGTGCTGATGATGACATTGCCTGAAAATCCCTGATTCCATCCGCAAAAATATACAGATCAAACAAAACGGAATACAGATTACAGATATGACTGACAACATCAAAGACGGCAAAGTTGAAGCAAGCAGCGGAAATAGCAAAGTCACGGGTGACATTAAAGAAAAATCCGTAGAGGCAAGCTATAAAGGCGTCAAAGCCACCGTCGACAAAGAGCATCTGACCGTGCAGGCAGGCCCTGGCACGATCAGCAGGGACCGTGAAACAGGTGTGACATCAGCTGAAGTAAAAGCAGCGGGAGCCAGTGTAAAGGGTGATACTGCGGGAAATCAGGACGCGAATATAGGCAAAGCCCGCTACCACAAGGATGGAGAGACTGGCGAGCGCACTTCGAGCATTTCCATCAATCGCGGCATTGTTAATGCAGGTGTAGATGCCACAGTGGATGAGCATGGACAGGCCCGCATCAACAAGGCTGACATAGGTGCAGGCAAAATACTGGGCAAGGGCAGCAAATATGAAACCGGAGCAGAAGCAAAGGCAAGTATAGAACCTGCGCTGACCGAACGTGGTGCCACTTTTCGCTATAGTGTAGAAGCCAAGGCAAAGATCGCAGGACACCATGTGACTGACTTGCTGGATAAAGCGGGAATACATGTAACACCACCGAAAGCACTCAACTCGGAGGGTACAGTCGATTTATCCAATGCTGAAAAATTTGCAAAAGCAACCGGTACTCCAGGTTATGAGTCACTTCAAAAAGCGTATACCCGTACCAATGACTTGGACAGGATGATCAACGGAGAAACGACCAACAAGACTGTCCAGGCGGCAATGACGCCAGAAGTTGCGGAGAAAAAAGAAAACAAAAATAAATCCTCCCCTGCAACGATGAATCACACAGGAGCAGAAAGTGTAGAAGGAGGGTTAATCGCTCTCGCCCAGAGACAAGGCTATACCAAAGTCAAATCTGAAGCCTTCGTAGACGAGCAAACTCACCAACAGAAATATAAAATCACAGGTGTAGCACCAAATACTGGCAGTGTAGAAGAAATCTACATTACAACTAATGCCAAAGCCGTGAAAGGTAGTCCGCCCAAACTCCCCGTTACTAAAGAGAGCGAACCAGACAAGTCATTGGATGGTGAAAGCAAGCCCGCATCTCCCATGCATATCATCCGAGATAAATTATCGGATGCAAGCCCCAACAAGGATGCGGGCGAGGCACTAGACTCACCTCAGCTTGCGGCAGCCAAACCAGCACTAATCAATAAAGAAGACAGTGGCGGCTTACTGATGGGCGACAACACCCGCTCCAGCCGCATTGTCGCACTGGCAGAACCAGCATTGCGCCGCCCTGTAGCAACCTGAGCCTTACCCCTTAGCTCAGCGACTGCCAACTATTTCTTGCCAAAGAATTTTTCCCGCTGCCATTCAATCAGCACTGCTACCAGAAAAAATCCCACGCTCACCAGCAGCAGCTTGAGCATGATATCCACATCAAACTGCTTGCTGCGGTAGGAAGCCGCAGCAGCGATCAGGCCAGCCGCACAAAGTATGCGCATACCCTGGCGTTTGTAGGCAGCACGGCATAAGGATAAGAATTTGTTGTCTGTTTTGCTGCTCATGGAATCGTTGATGCAAATCACTAATGGACAAAGGACACTAAAGGAACGATTCTAACAGCGTATAGCTTGAAGGCGTATAGCTTGGAGATTAATGGGTTTATGGGCGGAAGTACAAAGTGGCCAATGAGAATCTGGATTGTTTTTAATGCTTCTGCACAGATTAGCAAAATGGCTTCCAGGGGTTTTCTATCAATGCTTAATTTGCATTTGCTATACTCAATACCATCATCAAGGACTTTAAAAGAGAGCTCTGCATGTTTTTACCTTGGGAAAAATTGCCTGGGTGGCTGTTGGGTCCACTGATGACATGCTTGGGTGGATACCTATTTTTGCATGCAGAGCCCTATTCATGGCGTCAATGGGAAGCTCTGGGTTTCGTGGTGATCGGAATTGTTATTTTTATATTCGGCGTGAAGAAACTATACGCCGGGACAGACGAATATCACATCAATGAAACTTCGACTTCAGCACGGAAAAAAGCCAAAGAAGAACGAGAGAAATTATCCGCACTCAATTTTGCCAATTACGATGCAATGCAACTAAAGCGAATTCTTGGCCGCATTGACGCAGATCGTTATCCTGAACGGGTAAAGGAAATACAAGCCAGATTGGATGCACTTGAGCAAAAGTGAGCCACTTATCGCAATTGCTGATATGTCCAATTAGCTGAATCGATTTATTTGGCAAATGAAAGGCTTCTGGTTTTTGAGATCAGGCTTGAGCACAAGCCCGGATTTGCACCTCACGCCCCCTCCCTCCACTGCTCGCCAAATTTGACATCCACCCGCGACAGCCCCACAATCAGCCCGCGCTGGCAAATTAGATGGAATTCTCTAGTAATAATGATATTTTTTCATTACGCGATGGTCTGATGCAATCTGATGCAATGCAGCAAATTCCCGCTCTGACAATGCCAGCAAAACAGACTGAAAACAATATTTCTACTATGGTTGTCTGACTGCCGCGATTTTGCACAATTTTTGACCAAAAAATCAGATTGCGCTTGACGTTAAACAGGCTCCATAGTTAAATACGAAATCGATTGCGCAAACGATTGCGCGACAACTTTTTACCGAGAAAAAAGCATCATGAAGCCACGCATCACTGTAGTCGGCAGCGTCAATATGGATCTGGTTTTTCGCACGCCGCGCATGCCGGCCCTGGGCGAGACCCTGCATGGCCATGAATTTTGTCAGATTCCCGGTGGCAAAGGGGCCAACCAGGCCGTAGCCGCTGCCCGCCAAGGCGCGCAGGTCAGCTTTATCGGTGCGGTGGGTGATGATGGTTTTGGCAGTTTTTCGCATGATTGCCTGGCAGCCGAGGGCATGGACCTGACACATCTTGCGCGCGTAGCCGGTGTTGCCACAGGTGTGGCTGGCATTTTGGTAGAAGATGGCGGCGACAATAGCATCGTGCTGGCAGCAGGAGCCAATGCAACTCTGACCCCGGCCCAGGTTGAGGCAGCTACTGCCACCATCGCAGGTGCACAGTTGCTGGTTTGCCAACTTGAAACGCCGCTCGCTACCGTTACCCGCGCGATAGAAATCGCCCGCGCCAAAGGTGTCAAAGTAATTTTGAACCCGGCCCCGGCACAAGACCTGACAGATGCCTTGCTGGCCCAGGTTGATTACCTGATCCTGAATGAAACCGAAGCTTCGCAACTGAGTGGCGTGACGGTCGTTGATCAGGCCAGTGCCAAAGCAGCCTCGGAACAAATCTTGCAACGCGGTACAGGCACGGTCTTGCTGACCATGGGTGAGCATGGTGCCCTGATCACTGAGAGCACAGGCAGCCAGTTCATCCCGGCTGTCAAGGTCGATGTGGTCGATACCACTGCTGCTGGCGACACCTTTGTCGGTGCCTTTGCGGTTGGCCTGGCAAACGGCCTGAGCGTGATGGATGCCAGCCGTGAAGCGCAATACACTGCCGCACTGACTGTCACCAAACTGGGTGCACAGACATCCATACCGCAACGCCAGCAGGTGCTGGACTTCATGGCGGTTGGCAAGGCTGCCTGATCAGGCAATAAATTGAGAATAACGACCAGGCTGCCGTCAAAAAATGGCACCAAAATTGGGCGTGGGCACTAAATCATGCCCCGCCACCAGCACCAACACTGTTTTTGATAAAATTTCGCCCGCGTGGCTGAAACGAAATGTCTGCACCATGTTAGGCTTGCACAGGCTTTCAAGACTGGCTTGATTTTTTACAAAGCCCAGACTGTGGCAGCAGAAAACATGGTTTTTAATTTGGGCGCTGCATGCTCTTTGTGAGCACAGCACAACGACATCTGATGAAGGAAATTTCATGAAACTCAAGCAAATCTGCCTGTCCCTGGCGACCCTGATGGCTGTCGGCGGCGCGGCCAGTGCTTATGCTGCAGACCTTAAATTTGCAGTGATCTATGACGCAGGCGGCAAGTTTGACAAGTCCTTCAACCAGTCAGCATCTGAAGGCGCAGAGCGTTTCAAGAAAGAAACCAAAATCCCTTATCTGGAAGTACAAGTCGCCAGCGACACCCAGACTGAACAGGTTTTGCGCAATCTGGCCCGCAAGAATGTCGATTTGATCGCTGCCATCGGCTTTGGCCAGGCACAGGCGGTACAAAACATCGCCAAGGAATTCCCAAAAACCAAATTCGTTCTCATCGACGGTATTGCTACGGGTGACAATGTCAGCTCAGTGCTGTTTAAGGAACAGGAAGGTTCTTACCTGGTGGGCGTGGCAGCAGCGATTGCCAGCAAATCCAAAAAAGTAGGCTTTGTAGGTGGCATGGATATCCCGCTGATACGCAACTTTGCCTGCGGCTATGCACAGGGTGCAAAAGCCACTGAACCCAAGATTGATGTCGTACAAAACATGGTCGGCACCACCACCGCAGCCTGGAATGATCCGGCCAAAGGCGGCGAGCTGGCACGCGCCCAGTTTGAACGCGGCGTCGATGTGATTTTTGCAGCAGCCGGTGGTAGCGGCATGGGCACTTTGCAAGCGGTAAAAGAAAAAGGCAAGCTGGGCATAGGCGTCGATTCCAACCAGAACTACATGCACCCAGGCAGCATGCTGACATCGATGGTCAAACGCGTAGATCAAGCCATTTATGACAGCTTCATGCAGTTGAAAAATGGCAACTGGAAAAGCGGTACCCAGTTCAAGGGTCTGAAAGAAGGCGGCGTGGATTGGGCGCTGGACAAGGATAACCGCAGCGTCGTCAGTGCTGACATGGAAAAACGTGTCAACGCAGCCAAGCAAGACATTATCAATGGCAAGGTTAAGGTCGCTGATTTCCGCGATGGCAATAAGTGTCCGGTCTGATCGTTTTTACAAAGCAGTAGCTATAAGTAGTCGCAATAAGCAGTAGCAATGTATGAAGGGCGCAGTATCTTTTCAGGTACTTTGCGCCCTGATTGATGTTTAGAGCCCAATCTGTCGCACATCGTATTTTAAAGAAACGCTAAAGTATGCAGCCAGCAGTCGAATTTCAACAGATCTCCAAACGTTTTGGCGCGGTACAGGCCAATCGTGATGTGAGCTTTTCCATCGCGCCGGGTTCCATCCATGGCGTGATTGGTGAAAACGGCGCAGGCAAGTCCACGCTAATGAGCATACTGTATGGCTATTACCGCGCCGACAGCGGCAAGCTGCTCATCAATGGCGCAGAACAGCATATCCGCAACAGCCAGGAAGCGATCAACCTGGGCATAGGCATGGTGCATCAGCATTTCATGCTGGTCGAGAACATGACAGTGCTCGACAATGTCATGCTCGGCACAGAAGGCGGCTTTCGCCTGAAACCCAAGCGCCACGAAGTTGAAGCAAAATTGCGCGAAATTTGCCAGCGCTATTCTCTGGAAGTAGATCCGCTGGCGACGATACAGGATTTGTCTGTCGGTGTGCAGCAAAGGGTGGAAATCCTCAAGCAGATTTACCGCAGCGCCAATATCCTGATTCTTGACGAGCCTACTGCCGTATTGACGGTGCAAGAGACGGCCTCATTATTTGAAGTGCTGCGCTTGTTTAAAGAGCAGGGCAAGACCATCATCCTGATTACCCACAAACTGCAAGAAATACAGGAAATCACTGACCAGGTCACCGTCATGCGCGGCGGTACTGTCATCGGTTCGGTCGCAACCAAGGACACCACCACGGCACAAATGGCCGAGATGATGGTAGGCCGCCCTATAGTCACCCACCTGCCACGTGCTGCCTATGCGCCGGGCGAGACGGTGCTGGAGGTCAAGGACCTGAACCTGGTGAACTCGCAAAAAGTCAGCCTGTTGAAGAACGTCAGTTTCAATATCCGCGCGGGTGAAATCGTGGCGATTGCCGGTGTCTCTGGCAATGGCCAGAGTGAATTGCTGGAAATTTTAAGCGGCATGCGCCTGCCCACCAGTGGCAAGCTGCAAATGCAAGGCAAGGACCTGCCCTTTGCTGGCCGCAAGGATGCCGATGGCTTGCCAGCGACTTTCCGCGACCTGGGCATAGCCCATGTGCCAGAAGACCGCTTGCGCGATGCCGTCGTCAAAAATTTCCCGGTGATGATGAACAGCTTTCTGGGTTACCAGAAAAAACTGGGCAAGTCATTTGGCTTGCTCGATTACAAAAGCATTTTAAAAAATTGCACAGACTTGCTGGCCAAATTTGATGTGCGCCCGGCAGACCCGCATTTGCGTATCGCCCTGCTGTCTGGCGGTAACCAGCAAAAAGTGGTGATGGCGCGCGAGATTGCGGCCAATCCAAAACTGATGCTGGTAGGCCAGCCTACCCGTGGTGTGGATATAGGCACGATAGAAAGCCTGCATACCCGCCTGCTGGCAATGCGTGATGCCGGCATTGCGATTTTGCTGGTATCGGTAGAACTGGAAGAAGTACGCGCCCTGGCTGACCGCATCCTGGTGATTTCAAGTGGTGCGATCACCGGTGAATTGAAGGCAGAAGAATTTGATGCAACCGAGATAGGTTGCCTCATGGGTGGTATCCATACGCACTAAGCGCAGTAAATACTAAGCACTAAGTACAAAGCACTAAGCGAGTGCCAAGGATAATCCAGCCCTGGTAAGAATATTGCAAGAACAAGCAAATACAGACAAGCACAGACAAGCGACCAAACAAAGATGAATCAAGCCGACCTCCCACGCTGGGCCACCGCATTTGCCCTGCCGTTGTTAAACCTGTTCTCCGCCTTACTGGTCGCGGCGGGTGTGATTTATCTGCTCGGTGAAAGCCCGGTAGAATGCCTGGGCATCCTCATCAATGCAGCGGTACTGAACCCTGAAGGCCTGGGTTACACCCTGTTTTATGCAGCGACTTTTATCTTCACTGGTTTGTCCGTGTCGGTGGCCATGCAGGCCGGCTTGTTCAATATCGGCAGTGAAGGCCAGATGTATCTCGGTGGCCTGGGCCTGACCCTGGTCTTGCTGTGGCTGGACTCTTCCGTGCCGGGCTGGTTATTGATACCGCTGGCCATGCTGGGCAGTGCCGCCTTTGGCGCAGCCTGGGCTTTTTTGCCGGGTTATCTGCAAGCCAAACGCGGCAGCCATGTGGTGGTGACGACCATCATGTTCAACTTCATCGCTGCCTGCCTGATGAATTTTGTGATCATCAGCATCCTGGTACCCATGGGTGGGCAAAACACATCGAGCCGCATGTTTGCTGATGCATCGTGGTTGCCCAAGCTCAATAGTATTTTGCCGGTGTTGGGTGAAACACCGTTGAACATCAGTTTCGTGCTGGCGCTGGTGGCGCTGGTGATTTATGGCGTCGTGGTCTGGCGTACGACCTGGGGTTATCAATTGCGCGCTACTGGCCTGAACCAGCATGCAGCGCACTATGCCGGTATTTCCATCAGCAAAACCATTATCATCACGATGATGGTCTCTGGTGCACTGGCGGGCCTGGCTGCGGTGAATTCCATTATGGGTTCTACCCATTACCTGCCGCTGAACTTCCCTGCCGGTGCGGGTTTTATCGGTATCGCGATTGCCCTGATGGGGCGCCAGCATCCGGTGGGTATCCTGCTGTCATCCATATTATTTGGCGCGCTGATACAGGGTGGTTTTGATCTGTCGCTGGAAAAAGCCAATATCCCGCCAGAGACGTTTATCTTTATCCAGGGTTTGATCATCCTGTTCTGCGGTGCCATGGAAAACCTGTATGCACCTGCCCTGTCTGCCCTGCTCAAGCGTAAGGAAAAATGATGTTTGATGATTTTCAATTTTCCAGCATCCTGGTATCGACCATACGCAATGCGCCGGTATTGATGTTTGCTGCGATGGCTGGCCTGTTTGCAGAACGCAGCGGCGTGGTTGATCTGGCGCTGGAAGGCAAGATGCTGGCCGCCGCCTTTGTTTCTGCTGCTGTGGCTTTTGTGACCAAGAACCCCTGGCTGGGCATCATGGCTGGCGTGGGTATTTCTGCCGCCATCGCCCTGTTGCAAGGCTTTGTCAGCATCACGCAAAAAGGTAACCAGCTGGTCGCCGGTATTGCCCTCAATATTGCCCTCAGTGGTTTAACCTTTGTGGTTGCCCAGTATTTTTTCCAGCAAGGTGGCCGCACGCCTGACCTGGGTGATGCGCGTTTGTTTGATATCGTGCTGCCAGGTTCAGCCGCTGTTGCCAACATCCCTTTCCTGGGCTGGTTTTATACCAGGCTTATCGGTGGGCATAGTGTGCTGGTGTATCTGGCGTTTGCCCTGATCCCTGTCGTGCACTGGGTCTTGTACCACACTCGTTTTGGTCTGCGCCTGCGTGCCGTCGGTGAAAACCCGCATGCGGCAGATGCGGCGGGCATTAATGTGGAACGTACCCGCTTCATGGCCATGCTGTGCGCTGGGGTGCTGTGCTCCTTTTCTGGTGCGTATCTGTCCATCGTACAAAGCGGCTTCTTCCTGCGCGACATGTCAGCCGGTAATGGCTACCTGGCCTTGACAGCGCTGGTGTTTGGTAACTGGCGGCCTTTATACACGGCACTTGGTTGCCTGATGTTCGGTTTCTTCGCCGCCCTGCAAGTCCAGATAGAAGGCGTGGTCTTCCCTGGCATAGGCAAGGTACCGGGCTCTTTGATACAAATGATACCTTACGTCGTGACCGTGATCGTGTTGGCAGGCTTGATGGCAAAGTCCGTCGCCCCAAAAGCGATTGGTCAGCCGTTTGTGAAGTCACGTTGATTTATTGAATTAAGACCTTTCAACACAGAGACACAGAGGGGCACAGAGAAAGGCGAGTGAAGAGCAACGAGGGTTGGGCTAATTGTAGGTTGGGCCGGGCCACGCTGGCTACGCTTCATCAGCCCAACACTTAGCCTACAATCGACGAATACGTTATTGAAACGCCGAGTGTTGGGCTGGTAAACCGTAGCCCAACCTACGCAATTACAACCTACACGGCTTTTCTCATGCCTTTCTCTGTGTCTCCGTGTCTCTGTGGTGAGCCTTTCGGTCTGGCACTACACAACATAATTTCGACCTCCTTGAACCGGGTCAACTGCAACAATTCACATCGCGACTGGGTTCTGCCCAATGGCCAGCCGGTGTAATTTTGGAGAGCATACACATGTCAACAACAGCAAAACATAAAGTCATTTTTGATACGGATCCAGGCGTCGATGATGCAATGGCCTTGTATTTCGCGCTGGCACATCCTGATATCGATGTGGTTGGTATCACGACTACGTTTGGTAATGTCCATGTTGAGCAAGCCACCATCAATGCGCTGTACCTGACGCGCATCGCTGGCCGCGATATCCCTGTCGCTCAAGGCGTACCGGTACCTTTCGCCAAAGCACCTGGCATGCCGCCAGATTTCATCCACGGTGCTGATGGTTTGGGTAACCTGAACAGCCGTATTGAAGTCGGTGGCAAGGCAGAAGTAGAAAGCGCGGCTGAATTCATCGTCAAGATGGCACGCCAGCATCCGGGTGAAATCACCCTGGTCGCGGTTGGCCCACTGGGTAACCTGGGTCTGGCACTGAAGATGGAACCACAACTGCCAAAACTGCTGAAGCAAGTCGTGCTGATGGCAGGTACCGTTGATGAACCAGGTAATGTATCGCCAGTGGCAGAAGCGAATGTCTGGAATGACCCTGACGCGGCTGACCTGGTCTTTACAGCAGGCTGGGATTTGACCATGGTGGGTCTGGACGTGACGCACCGCGTGGTCTTGCCTTCGACCTTCTTTGCTGCCCTGGCAGAAAAACACAAGCACGTGGCGATGGATACTCTGTCGCACGCAGTCAACTTCTACGCCAACTTCTACCAAAGCATACGCCCGGACCTGGGTCATGCCTGCTATGGTCATGACGTACTGGCATTTGTCTGGCTGGTGGCACCGCAGATTTTCGAAACCAACTCTGGCCGCGTACGCGTTGCCAAAGAAGGCATAGGCAATGGCCAGACCATGATGGCAAAACTGCCTATCCCTTATCCACAGGCAGGTTGGGAAGCCAGTAAACCAGAAACACGTGTTTGCATGAAGGTCGATGCAGAAGCATGTAAACAATTGATCGATACCACCCTGGCATCCAGCTGGCTGCAAGCTCCATTGTCGAAATAAGGAGGCCATCATGTTTATCGAACCAGTTGATTATCGCGCACCCGATGCCGCGAAAAAATTCACAGAAAGCCTGCACCGCACCGGCTTTGGTGTATTGACCAATCATCCCTTGTCGCAAAGCACGCTTGAAACCATCTACAAGGAATGGTATGAGTTTTTCCAGACAGATGCGAAAAACAAGTATGACTTTGATGCCGAGAAAATGGATGGCTATTTTTCGCCAAAAATTTCCGAGACAGCCAAGGGCCAGACCAAGCGTGACCTGAAAGAGTTTTATCACATCTACCCGACAGGCCGTTATCCGTCTGAAGTGTCGGATGCTGCTCGCAAGTATTATGACGATGGTGCCAAGCTGGCAGCAGAGTTGTTGCAATGGGTAGAAGATCATTCTCCTGCTGACGTCAAGGCCAAGTATTCCATGCCCCTGTCAGACATGATCACCGACAGCGACCTGACCCTGCTGCGCGTTCTGCATTACCCACCTCTGCGTGGCGATGAAGAACCGGATGCAGTACGCGCCGCTGCCCATGGCGACATCAACCTGCTGACCTTGCTGCCTGCAGCAACCCAGGCCGGTTTGCAAGTGCAAGGCAAGGACGATGCATGGCATGACGTGCCCTGCGACTTTGGCATGCTGATCGTGAACATTGGCGACATGCTGGATGAAGCCTCGGCAGGTTACTATCCATCGACTATCCACCGCGTGTTGAACCCTACCGGTGAAGAAGCGAAAAAATCCCGCATCTCGCTGCCATTGTTCCTGCATCCACGTGCAGATGTGGTGTTGTCCGAGCGTCATACTTCGGGCAGTTATCTGCAAGAACGTTTGCGTGAGCTGGGTGTGAAGAAGTAAGCTGGCGAAGCCTGTCTCACAATGAATAAAAAAACTGGCTTCAGATATTGAAGCCAGTTTTTTTCAGTTCAGGGTTTGCAGCTATATTCTGTCATATTGGGCTCCAGACTGATGCCCCGATCTTTGCTCCCATCGATTCTTACTATTTCAGCAAAGCATTTGTTCCCATGGACACCATTATTCATCACATAAGACTGATTCTCCATCGGCCTGAAATCAAATCCGGGCATACAACTGCTGGATCTTTTATATTCTATTTCGTATTTAAACACTGCCAGACCTATAACATCACCTGTAGGCACCTGAATAGACATTTCATCTCCTGCTCCCCATTTCAAAGGTAGCCTATAGCGCTTACCTTTCTGGCATATCTCGTACTGTCCGAAATTCATAACCCTAATGTTGGTCATCTTTGTCTTTGGATCTGGGGAAAACATGGGAATGTTGCTGCAACCAACCAGCGTCGCCATAGTTACCAGGCAGAAGATAAGTTGTTTGCCTCTCATTTTGCACCTCCCTTTCCAAGATTGGCAAAATTAGGATGAACTATGCTATGCAGTTCCGCCAATACCGTAGAAGTTTTTAATGCTCCCGGCTGTGACTCGTCCAGATACAGTGCAAATACAGAAGCCGTAGGTTTCATACCCATCCAGCCGACTATAGACGAGGAAGCCGGGAGGCCGAGCGCGGCATCTGACAGCGTTCGGTACATCAAAAAATAAGGTTTGTTCTTAGATTTGGCAATTTCAGCAACGCGATAATTCACGTTGGCCAGCACACGGCCTGGCTCAATATAAACTATGCCAGAAAATGTCACTTGCTCCAGTTTACCTGGGCCTGGGGCCTCAATGTAACCTCCGTTCATTCCAGAATTTTGGAGAGGAATTGCACAGCCAGTGACGAATACACTACTTAAAAGTAGCAAGTAAATCTTTTGCAAACGAGACTCCAGAATCAAAGGTGATGGACAAGCAAGTTCGTCTTGCCAGATATGAAGAAAGCCTGAATTTTAACAAACTACGATGACAAGAAGATGCATATTGGCTAGATAACAGAGGCCCCCACTGATGCCATCGCCCTGCCCAGCTCCTCATGCAAAAGCTGGAACACCGCCTTGACGCGATTAGTCTCGCGCAAATCGGGATGGATAAGCAACCACAGTGCTGCGGCGCATTCAGGTATAGGTTCACCCACCCGCTGCAAGGCATCTGAGCTGTCGCCCAGTATGCAAGGCAAGATCGCCAAGCCCATGCCGTGCATGCAGGCTTGCTGAACCAGGCCAAAGCTGCTGCTGCGATAACCTATTTCATCCAGCGACAGGATATTGCTGAGCCAGCGCAGGCTGCGGTGACCGCTGTGGGCGTCATCAAGCGCTATCCATTCATGCTGATCCAGTGGCAAGTCTGCATGCAAAGCAAGATAAGACGACGCTGCATAAATGCAAAATTCCAGAGGGGCGATGTGCTTGCCTATCAGGTAGTCTGGCGGCGTAATTGTCGGGCGCACGGCAATGTCGGCATCGCGCTTCGACAGGTTTGCAGACTTGTTATCAACTTCCAGCGTCAGCCTGATTTGCGGGTAGAGCTGGCGGCACAAGGCAAGTACCGGTGGCAACAGTGTTAAAGCCAGGCTGTCGGTCGTGGAGATGCGTACCAGGCCGCTGGGTCGCAAGTCTGCCCCCGCCACTCGCAGCATGGCGCTGGTGGCAATCGCATCCAGTTCTGCGCCGGCGCGCATGAGTTCTTCACCTGCTGCTGTCGCATGGTAGCGGCCTGCTATGCGTTCAAACAGGCGCACGCCTGTCTCTGCCTCCAGCTGGTTCAGGCGACGGAATACGGTTGCATGATTCAAGCCCAGGCGGCGCGCAGCACCTGCCAGCGAACCAGTCTCAGCTATCCAGGCAACCAGCCGCAAATCATTGAGATTTTCTACGCTTTGCATTTTCGCAAATTAATTAGTCATCGATAGCTAATTGTATTGCATAAATGTAGCAACTACACTGGCTACATCAACCAATTTAGAGGAGAACAATATGAAACGCACAGTCTTGGCAGTCATGACAGGTTTGCTGTTTGCCACAGTGACACAAGCGTCACAAGCGTCACAAGCGTCACAATCAGCAGAACCTATCTGGGATGGCAACAAGGTCGAGATGGTCAGTGAAAAACTGGGAGATGGTGTGTATGCCTACTACGCCAATAACGCCAAAGAGCTCAATGCCAAGGGCGGCGCAGCAGCCACCAGTGGCGGCCTGATCGTTGGCAGCAAGGGTACCCTGTTGATAGAGACCATGCTCAACAAGCGTTTGAATTCACAGGTGATGGCACTGAGCTGGAAGCTGGGCCACAAGCCTATATTGTATGCAGTCAACACCAGTTCACACGGTGACCATGCCTACGGCAATATGTATATGCCCGCCAGCACCAAGATCATCCAGCATGCGCAGACCAGCACTTATATCCATGCGCATCTGGACGATGACAAGGCTTTCATGATCAAGAACTTTGGCACTGGCCGCGGCATAGAAGAAATCAAGGCACGCACTGGTGATGTGCTGGTCGCTCCAGGTGGCAGCCTGAAACTGGACCTCGGCGGCAAAGTGGTGGAGATCATGGACTTTGGCTTTGCCCAGACTGGTGGTGACTTATGGGTGTGGGAGCCGCAAAGCAAGGTCATGTGGAGTGGCAACCCGGTCATCGCTGGCAAACCCGCCCTGCCCTGGTTGCTGGACGGTCATTTGATCGCCACGCTGGAGACCCTGCGCCGCGTTGATGTCTTCTTGCCAGCAGATGCCCGCATCGTGCCTGGGCACGGCGTAGCCATAGGCAAGGAAGACTTGAAATGGCAGATTGCTTATCTGGAAACTGTACGTAGCCAAGTGCAGGCTGCGATCACGCAGGGTTTGAATCTGGAGCAAACCGTGAAACAGGTCAGCATGCCTGATTATGCGGGTTATGCCTTGTTTGGCTGGGTGCACCCGGTCTTGAATGTGCCTGCTGCTTATAAGGATTTGGGTGGGAAGTAGACAAGAGACTTGCAGATGCCGCTGCGATGGCAGTATCTGCAAGGCAGCGCAGGGGGCGCCTGGCGCAACGCTCTCTGGCTGAGCAAACATATGAGGTAGATGCTGCATTTAATATGCTTAGGGTTGCAGTATTTTGTAGGGTGCGCCGTGCGCACCAGCTAGTTACTGCCGTTACTGGTTTCCTGATTTCCTGATGTGTTCTTCAAACGGTGCGCACGGCGCACCCTACAAAAAATACTTCGGCTTAACTCAGGCTGCTTTCGCTGTCGCTGGTTTTGCCAGCGTCACCGTATCGCCTGAGGGTATGCCATCCGATTTCCAGCGAGCAAATTCTGTACGTATGGCTTCCAGGGTTTGTTTGCTGATGTCTGGCAAAGTGCCGCCCAGTATGTCTGATGCTTCTTTAAAACCCTGCTCAACCGCTTTAGTAATTTTATCGAGCTTGGCCGGATCATCGCCAATAGCTGCCTTGGCAAAGCTGAGTATGCGTTCAGCAGTTTTTTGTACGCTGAACTCGCCACCATCAGCCACGGCTGCCTGCGCTGCCTTGATGGCTTCCGGACTGGCCGAGATTTTTTGCTGGCCACTGACCACCTTGGACAATTCCAGCCCCTGTTGCTCTACCAGTGGTTTGATCAGGTTAATGATGTCCTGCGCCTTGCGGTTGGATTCTTCCAGCAGGGCTTGCAGGTCAGGTGCGGCTGTTTTATTCAGGCGCGGGTCAGAATACACCACCGTATCATTCTTGCTGGCATCCAGATTAACGCTGGTGCTGTCAGATGTGGTGGTGGCATTCGTGTCTGCCGTTTGCTCGTCCGTCTTGGGCGCTTTGGTTTGCGCAGTCTGGTAAGTGCGCACGTAAAGATCTTGTCTGGATATGCCTATACTCATCGTATTGCTCCATGATAATAGTGATAGATGTTTAGCCCTGTACTATCGTTATGGAGCATGGAAGGTGAAATTGCAATGGCAAAATCAGATGATTATTACCGCCATTAAATATTTTGCATAATAATTATGCATTGAAATATCATGCCGCTTCGTCGGTCACGGCATCAAACATGATGCGGTTTCTGCCTGCATGTTTTGCTGCATAAAGTAGCTGATCAGCACGGGTGCGCACCATGTCCGGGGTCACATCTCCACCCTGATATTCTGTAATACCTATACTGGCAGTGACATAAATATCAATACCGGCCACGGTGACCGGGCTTTTTTCGAGGCGCAGGCGCAATCTTTCCATGGCGGCAGCGGCATCCATGGCATCAGACTCGGGGAAGAGTACGGCAAACTCATCCCCACCAAGGCGGGCGGCCTTGTCTATGCCACGGGTATTGGCTTGCATCAGACTGGCAAAGTGAGCGATTACTTCATCGCCGGCCTGGTGCCCGTATATGTCATTGACCTTTTTAAAGTGATCAATATCCAGCAAGGCCAGGGCATAAGGTCGTTTTATGCGCTTGGCGCGTTGATGTTCTTCTGCCAGCATGGGTAAAAAGGTGGCGCGATTAATCAGTTTGGTCAGCTCATCCACTTCTGCGGCTTTTTGCCATTCTTGCCTGGCAGCCTCTATTGTCAGCAATTGACGGTTATGCAAGGCGACCGCCAGTATCGTAAAAGTGGTCGTGCACACAAAGCACACCAGCATGAAATTCGCCTCGACCAGATTGCTGCTTTGGAAAGGGCCTAACTGTTGTCCGGTAATAGCGATAATGGCAACCATGCTGGCAGTCAACGCCAGCGTCATGAGCTTGAGGCTGACATAAAAAGCCAGCAGCAAAAGCACGGGCAAAACGAAATAGATAAACCCCGGGTGCCCGCGAAACGCCAGGTATAGCAGCACCCCTACACCAAGTCCGGTCAGTACCAGCCGCTGCACTTCATTACTGTGCAACTGATGATCGTCACGCCAGGCCTGGTAGAGTGGATAAATCAGCAAGATACCCAGGCTATCGGCCAGCACCAGCATGCGAAAGAAGTTACCCGCCTCATCCCAATGAATGTAGCCGCCCACAGACAAATTCAGGCTCAGGATGAGGCTGCTGAGCATGGTCGGTATCAGACAGACTTTGATGCCGAAATGCAACAAATCAGTAGATTGACGCAAACCTTGCGGCAAGGACAAACGCATCATGAGCATGGCAACAATGCCCGCCAGACCGTCAGCCATGGCAGAGATCAGTGTATATAGCGCAGGAGAATTCTTGTGCGCCTCGACCATGCCGGGATAATTTGCCAAGAAGCTGGCCATCAGAATGAAAGGGAAAGCCAGCAAACCATGGCGCATGCCCATCACCATGCCTATGCCAGACGCCAGCCACAGCAAGGTGATATTGCTGGGTTTGAGGGCAAACAATTGCATGCCCGTGCGTGCTGCCAGATAGTAGAGGCTGGCTGCACAGATCAGGAAGACGATTTCCTGCAGTTTTTTTCTAAAGGGAGAATGCGTTTGTCCATGCTGCCCGACCTGGCCGGGAGCGGAGGATTTAAGCGGATTCACCATATTTGACATGGTTTGATAATACAATGTCGCCTATACCAACGAAAGACGAACATGTTTAACAAAAGTGAACTA
Source organism: Undibacterium sp. Tian12W (assembly GCF_049339405.1). Classification (NCBI taxonomy): domain Bacteria; kingdom Pseudomonadati; phylum Pseudomonadota; class Betaproteobacteria; order Burkholderiales; family Oxalobacteraceae; genus Undibacterium; species Undibacterium sp. Tian12W. The sequence continues at coordinate 66,082 of NZ_JBMPPK010000015.1, read as the reverse complement.
TTGCAAGCTGCCAATACGGCCCGTGAATCCGCTTATGCGCCCTACTCCAAATTCAAGGTCGGCGCTGCTGTTCTGACCAAGGATGGCAAGACTTTCCATGGCTGCAATGTAGAAAACGCCTCTTATGGTTTGTGCAATTGTGCTGAGCGCACTGCCCTGTTTTCTGCCATTGCTGCCGGCTACCGTCCTGGCGACTTTGCTGCCATCGCCGTGACTGGTGATACCGAAGGCCCGATCGCCCCTTGCGGCGCGTGCCGCCAGGTCATCATCGAACTGGGTGGGCCAGAATTGCCTGTGCTGCTGACGAATCTCAAAGGTGATCTCAAGACCACGACCGCAGGTGATCAGTTGCCGGATGCGTTTTACCTGAAGCCGGAATAATCTTCCAACGTCCCGCACAAATCAATTGTGCGGGATTATCCACATCTCTATCATCTCCTGCATGAGCAAATCCATACTGATCATCGAAGATGAAGTCAGCATCGCCGACACCCTGGCCTACGCCCTGAAGACTGACGGCTTTATCCCGCAACACCTGAGCCTGGGCCAGCAAGCGCTGGAACTCTTGCGCACAACGACCACGCCACCCGCACTGATCGTACTCGACATCGGTTTGCCCGACATCAGCGGCTTTGATGTCTGCCGCCAGTTGCGCCAGTTCTCTGATACACCCGTGCTGTTTTTGACCGCACGCAATGATGAGATAGACCGCATCGTTGGCCTCGAAATCGGGGCTGACGATTATGTCAGCAAACCCTTTTCACCACGCGAAGTGGTGGCCCGCATACGTGCGATTTTGCGGCGCCAGCAAGGCAAGGTGCAAACTGTGGCAGATACTGCAGCACCCCGTTTTGAATTAAAACCGCAAGAAGCGCGCATCATCGCTTACGGCCAGACACTGAGCCTGACGCGTTATGAATACCTGTTGCTCAAGACGCTGATGGAAAGCCCTGGCCACTTATTCTCACGCGCACAGCTCATGGAAATCGTCTGGACCAACGCGCCCGATACGCTGGACCGCACCGTCGATGCCCACGTCAAATGCCTGCGGGCCAAACTGCGTCAGGCAAGGTTCAACAATACAGGTGCTGCAGATGATGGTGAAGCAAATGATGAAGGTATCATCACCCACCGCGGCATGGGCTATAGCTGGTCGCCTGCATGAAGATAGGCCTGCGCATACTGCTGGGTTATTTTCTGATACTGGGCCTGAGTGCCTGGCTGATACTGAATGTCGTAGTTGAAGAAATCAAACCCGGTGTGCGTGCGACGCTGGAAGACACCCTTATCGACACCGCACAAATGCTGGCCACCCTGGTGGCCGACGATGTGGCAGCAGGCAAAGTCGCCGATAGTGATTTGATGAAGCGCCTGCAAAACTATGCGCAACGCAGCATTGATGCCAACATCAGCGGCATACGCAAGACCAGTCTTGATTACCGCATCTACATCACCGACATCCAAGGCATCGTTATCTTCGACAGCGATGGCAAGGACGTGGGTCAGGATTACTCACGCTGGAATGATGTCAACCGCACCCTGCAGGGTAAATACGGTGCCCGCAGCACCCGTAGCAAATCGGAAGATGAAGGCAGCAGCGTCATGCATGTGGCAGCGCCCATCCTCGACCATGGCCGCATCATAGGTTCACTGACGGTCGCCAAACCGATCTCCACCATCAACCCGTTTATCTGGCGCAGCCAGCGCAAGATACTGCAGCGCAGTGCGTGGCTGTGGCTGGGCTCTCTGTTGATAGGTTTAGGTTTTTCATGGTGGCTGAACCGCACTTTGCGCAAGCTGCAAACCTATGCCAGCAGCGTAGAAAACGGCGAGAAAACCAGCCTGCCTGAACTGGGCAATAATGAAATCGGTAGCCTGGGCCGCGCCCTTGAAGCCATGCGCGACAAGCTCGAAGGCAAGCAATATGTAGAACAACTCATGCACACCATGGCGCATGAGTTGAAGAGCCCCATCGCTTCTATCCAAGGCTCAGCCGAACTTATGCGTGAAGACATGCCCGCCGCTGACAGGCAGCATTTCCTCAACAACATCCTCGAACAAAATTCCCGCCAGCGTCAGCTTATCGATAAATTGCTGGCCCTGGTCAAGCTGGAAAAACAGCAAAGCCTGGACCACGTACAAGTCGTCAACATCCCGCGCCTTTCGGCACTGGTGACTGAAGATGCGCAACCCGGATTGTTAGCCAAGTCCCTGCAACTGCAGCAAGACATGGACTCCGCCATCACCAGCATCAATGGTGATGAATTATTGTTGCGCCAGGCGCTGGGCAATCTGCTCGACAATGCGATTGCCTTTGCCGCTGCAGGCAGCAGTATCAGCCTGCAAACCCGTCTCATCAATAACCCCGATGGCACATCATCACTGCAAATCAGTATCAGCGACCAGGGGCCAGGCATACCAGATTACGCCCTCGATAAAATCTTTGACCGCTTCTACTCCCTGCCCCGGCCACATGCGGCGAAAAGTACGGGGCTGGGTTTGCCGTTTGTGCGGGAAGTAGCGTTGCTGCATGGGGGGAGTATTAGCGTGGTAAATGAGGCTAGCGGTGGAGTGCGGGCTATGCTGTGTTTGGGGGTTTAAATATCGTAGGTTGGGCCGGGCCTCGCTAGGCTACGGTTCATCAGCCCAACACTCGGCCTAAACAAACGTATGCGTTATTTAAACGCCGAGTGTTGGGCTGGTAAATCGTAGCCCAACCTACGATACGCGGTCAATCTACGAGACCCGGCCCAACATACGCCAACCCACAAGAACAAAGAAACATCCCACTTCACACAAACCACATCATCCCCGCACATTCCTTTTTTACATTACAAGCTTCGCCATTACCGGAGCCTGTCATGCAAAGAAGTCTGTTATTCAAAATCGCCATTGTCGGCCTGCTGGCCATCTTGCTGTATGTACCGCTGGGCATGATACAAGCCACGATCTGGGAGCGTATGCATTACCGCGAAGAGGCCGTGCGCAGTATCACAGCGGATTCTGTCAGTGAGCAGGTCATCGTTGGCCCCGTGCTGGTCGTGCCTTATACCGAAACCTGGGAAGATGAGAGCTTTGATGCAACGCTCAATAAAACCGTGCGCCGCCAGTTGTCGGCCAATAGAAAACACTATATCTATCCGAATGAAATGCAGGTCATAGGCAATATCGATACTGACCAGCGCTATCGCGGCATCCATAAAGTGCTGGTATATACCGGGCACCATAAAATAACGGGTGACTTCATGCTGCCTGAACTATCGAACATGGTACAAAAGGATAATCCCAAAGCTGCCATCACGCTGGCAGAAAAACCTTATATATCCATGGGCCTCAGTGATACCCGTGGTCTGCAAAATTTCCCTACGCTCAAATGGGGTGAGCAGGCGATAGAATTCAAACAGGGTAGCGGCCTTAGCGCTTTCCAGCGCGGCATTCATGCGGGCCTGGATGATGTTGATCTGGCGAGCGCAAAACAAGTCAAATTCAAGATAGACCTGGATGTGGATGGCATAGAAAAACTGAGCTTTGCACCACTGGCAAAAAATAACCAGGTGACACTGACTTCGAACTGGCCACATGTGCAGTATGGTGGTCGCTTCTTGCCATCACCAAAAGGCAGGATTAATACAGACAAGAATGTCAGTGCCAACTGGAATATCTCTTCCTTGTCCAGCAATGCACAGCAACAAATGACGCGTCTCGAAAACGCCGGGAACGCAGTCAAAGTAGCAAGTGGTACAAATCTGAATGAAGATGGCAGCCCCACTTCATCTGCATCGCCTATCGATATCTTCAGTGTCTCTTACATCGAACCTGTTAACATCTATACGCAGGCTGACCGCGCCGTCAAATATGGCCTGATGTTCGTCGCCCTGACCTTTGCCGCCTTCTTTTTGTTCGAGGTCTTGAAGCAACTGCCTATCCACCCTGTGCAATACACCCTGGTGGGCCTGGCGCTGGTGATTTTCTTCTTGCTGCTGGTCAGCCTGTCAGAAAAAATCAGCTTCGTGCTGGCCTATCTGACGGCCAGTGCAGCCTGTATTTTGCTCATCGGTATTTACCTTGCCAATGTGCTGCATAACTGGAAGCGCGGCCTGGGATTTGGCGTGGCATTGACAATCTTGTACGGCATCCTGTTTGGTCTGCTGAGTTCAGAAAACAATGCCATGATGATGGGTAGCCTGCTGCTGTTTGCTGTCCTGTCAGGCATCATGCTGGCGACCCGCAAGGTCGATTGGTACAATCTCGGCAAGCCTGCTACAGACAGAGCGTTTGATCATGCCTGATCAGTAAATCAGCTGGGTAAGTATACTATCCAGAAATAGTCAGAAATAACCCGAATAACCCGAGAAAATCAGAACCTTGTCAGTTGCAAATTTGCAGGCAAGGTTCTGGTTTTTCATGCGTGGTCTATCGTCAGCCCCGCATTGATCTCGGTCAGATTGCGCACCAGGGTTTCTGAATAATGCAGGCCTGCGCCTGAAGTGGCATAAACAAGCCTGAGCAAGATGAAGTACTCGCCATCGCAATAGTCGGCAACAGCAGGTAATTTGTATTTGACCTGCTCCAGAAAATCCAGCAGTTGCGCTTCTTCTGCCAGCCATGCAGGCAAATTTGTTTCTGATTCGCTGGCACATTCCAGCAGGCCGGTACACCATTGCCTGGCCCCGCTATTGCTGTCTGGCTGCGCTGGCCCTGCCAGATGAATCGTCACCTGCGCATCTTCACCCCAGCGCTTGAGTGTCTTGCTGTTGTTACTGATGCGCGAGACTGCACCATCAAGCCCCTTGTTATCCGCCGCCAGGGCAAAGCTGTCGGCATCAAATTCTTCTCCTCCTACTTCAACATAAAAGCGCAGTAATTTCATTCTTGCCTCCGTGTTCAGGATTTGAAATGCAGTTCAACCGTATTCACCAGGCCTGGCACAAGCAGCCAGACCATAGCATTCTAGTCCGAATTGAAATTTTTGCAATTTCAATCCGCACTGGCTGGCGGCCTTCTTGCCTGGCAGGATTAAAAACGCAGATCTTCAGTCTTGATCAGACTGGCAAACAGACCATTCAGGGTCGCATTATGGTGGGCGATGATGGTGCTGGCAGGTAGCAACTCAGTGTCATTGCAGCTATGCGCATCTTCTACCAGTATCACCTTGAAACCCAGTTCACTGGCAGCACGGCAATTGCTGTCTATGCAGTACTGGGTTTTAAGTCCGCAAATGATCAGTTCCTGTATGCGCTTTGCGCGCAATTGTTGCAATAGATCCGTCCCTGCAAAGCAACTGGGCCGGGTCTTTTCAAATACGGTATCGCCTTCCAAATCGATGCCCAGCTCAGGCATGAATTGCCAGTTGGCACTGCCAGCTTCTATCGGCGAGCCCTGCGGACCAGTGTGGCGTACGGCAAATACCGGCACACTGGCGGCATGTGCCTTGACCAGCACGCGCTTGACATTGTCCAGCACCTGCTCTGTTGCATGGATAATGCGCCCGCCATGGAACAGGCCTACCTGCATATCAATGACCAGCACGGCCGGGTTTGCATATGATTGTTGCACCATCTTTCAGACTCCTTTGCGCATTTCTGCATGGATAAATTGCCCGCGTACAGGCAAGAAAAAACCCCGCTCATCGCTGGCGGGGTTTGCTATTTCAGGCAGTTTTCACTACCTGTGATGACGCTATCAAGCCGGACGCCAGCCTACCCCGCTACTACCGATGGTAGTCGCAGTAGTCGTGGTAAAGGTAGAACCTGTCGTGGTGGTCAATTGAAATGTCATGCGAACGAGTGTAGTTTTTGCAAAAGCAATAGTCAAGTACAGCAAAATCATTTCTTCAGGAACTGCGGATAGGCATTGATCTTCGCCTGCAGGCGCTGCGCCAGGCCAAAATCGGCAGTCAGCAATTCATCATGGATGAGCTGTGCTTCATCGCGATATGCGAGTATCTTTTCATTGCTCCAGTAATGCGGCGGGTGATACAGATTGGTGATGCGGTCAGCCATCTTGACCATCCATATCTCTGCCGGTTGCTGGCGTATGCGGTCCAGGCTGTCGCGCATTTGCTCTGCCTTGGTTGGCAATGCGGTGTTCTTTGACAGAGCTTGCACACCGTCCGCCACGGCCTGGCCAAATTCCTGCTGCAATAATTCATAGCTGGCGCTGGTGTCTTCTATGGTGTCATGCAACAAGGCACATTGCACGGCAAGCGCACCATCGGCATTGGTATTAGTTTGCAAAGCCCAGATCACTTCCATCGCCACGCTGGCGATGTGGTTGATGTATTCAATACGTTCACCTTCGACCTTGCCACCATAGGTTTGCCCGCTATGCTGGCGCGAAGAAAACGACCAGGCTTTTTCGTAGATATCGGGGGTCCAGTTATTCATTTTCCGTCCTTTCATGAATCAATCTGCGGAACAGGATATTGCTGCAAACTGCATGGGAAGTAGATTGAGCTACACAGTTTCAGGAAATTCTCACCTGACACCAGCTCTGCATTCAAGCCACGGAATGGGCTAAGGAAGAGTTAAACCAGCCCGATAGTACTCCGCGCTGTCAGACGTATTTTACTACGATACTGAGGGTGAAAAATTACAGGATGACAAATTCCCACATAAAAAATACCCCCCTGTGGCAAAGATGCCGCTTGCTGCAAATTTAATCAGAAACTGGGCTAGGCAAGCAAGCAAACGCTCACTAGAATGGCCGACCTTTCCAGTTAAGCCAGGAAATTGAATCAACGCAAAGGAGATTCCATCAATGGAAGACTATAGTGGCAGCTATCTCAAGTGTAGCGGGTGTTTTTACATGGTTGGCTTTCAAGATTTCAATTGCTCTCACACATACACTCGCAACACGACCAATCAGCAAGCATTTTCACAGGCAAACTATCCTAGATGTGACATCACAGGTCTGCCCCACTATTGCGATCCAAGCACAATGGTGATGCTCACCTCACCTTGCTGGTGCCTGCACTGCAACAGACCAACTTTAATTGAACGCATACCGGACATAAGCCAATACATGAAAGCTGCCGCCTTGCGCAGATTACCGGAGCAAGAGAGACATAACGCTGCAAGTGACTACCTGCTTTATCTTGAGGATGAAAATTTCCTTGAGCACTATCAATGGCGCATGACACGCACAGCACCATCAAAATGTCTGCGTTGCGGTAATAGTGCCTATATATTAATTGATGAAAACCAACGCGATACAGGCATAACACATGAGTACTGCTGGAATAGTCCCATTGAATGCATGTATCCACCAATCGGATCTGCAATGTATCGGGCACAAATCAGTTGTTATCACGCTTTAAATGGCGAACTGAACTGGCTGCACTTGTCTGAAAGAGCAGTCATTTCCTGCATGACTGATGACCCGTGCAAAACTGATTTGCGTGCAGCAGCATACGCTATCGTACGCTATAAGGAAAAAGAGTCCTTTGACATTCTTGAGGTACTCACAAAAGAAAAAAGAACCCCTGCCATGACCGCGCTGGGTACTCTTTACCTGTTCGGCATTGGGGTTGAGGCTGATGGTGAGCTGGCTATCCATTATCTCAGCAAGGCACTTGAGGCGGGAGATGGTCTGGCCGCGATGAACCTGAGCAGGATGTACTGGGCAGGCATGGCGGGTATCAAGGCTGATGATGAAAAGATGAAATCTTACCTGCATACGGCGAGGGAAATGGGAATATATATCCGTTAGCTGCTGCCCATCTTGTATAGCTTCATGGGAATTGGAGGGCAATGACACTGCAGGGTAAAAAAGTGTCAACACCAAGATCAATCCACAAATATTGAAGGAGCATCTGTCTATGGAAGACTATTTTTATAGTTACTTAACGTGCACTGGATGCGGTAAGAACTTTCACTTTGACGCTCCAAGGCATAGCCATGTGTACACTCGCAATACGACTAATCAAAGTGCTTTTGCAAAGGAAAATATTCCCATCTGTGAATACATCGGTCTCCCGCGCTATAGCGATTCGAACGCCTTGGCCTTGCTTGTATCCCCCTGCTGGTGCCTGCATTGCAATACCGCGAGCTTTGTTGAGCGTGTTCCCAGCATAGAGCAGTACATGAAAGCCGCAGCCTTACGCAAACTACCGGAAGAACTCAGACCCAGAGACATCCATGACAGACTGCTCAATTTATACGACGAAGGTTTTGCCGCCCATTATCAATGGCGCATGTCCCGTACAGCGCCGCCAAAGTGCCTCAATTGCGGCCATAGCGCTTATATACTCATTGACGAAAACAAGCGTGAAACTGGCATTACACATGAAGACTGCTGGAATAGCCCGATTGAACTCCAGTACCCACCTATTGGTTCAGGGCTATATGGTCGTGAAATAACTTGCTATCACGCCTTATCAGGTGAAGTGAACTGGATACACATATATGAAAGCGCAGCTTTTTCCTGCATGATCGATCACCCATGCCAGGCCGATTTACGTGAAGCCGCCTATGCGATCATCAGGAAAAATTTTGCGACCGCTCTGGACATCTTGCAGACTCTTGCCAGGGATGGTATCAGCGCGGCCACAACCGGCTTGGGGGCACTTTACCAAACTGGCATGGGTATCGAGCCAGATGGCAGCACGGCTCTCCATTACCTGAGCAAAGCACTGGAAGCAGGAGATGGAGTTGCCGCAGCCAATCTGGCCATGCTATATCGTTTTGGTTCGGCTGGCATCGATAAGGACGAACAAACGTCATGGTCATATGCCCGCACCGCCAGAAAAATGGGGATATTCTTATGTTAGTTTTTGGCAGCCGATAAGCAACTCCATACGCTCACATCGCCACCCACCTGGTACGGCGCCTGCGGTCGCGGAACATGTGTATCGCGGAATGTACCATGCCTTCGGGGCTGCCGCTTTCCTGATATTGCTGGCGCAGGTATTGGGCATCGTTGCCGGTGCGGGCCACTTCACTCAGGTGTGTCAGTGCGGCTTGTGCATCGAGGGTTTCTGCTTGGGGTTTGAGCCTGTTCAAGGTGGCGAGTATGTCTTCGCGCAAGATGCTGTTTTGATAGGTCTTGGGATGCACGGTGACACCCTCAAAGCCAAAACGGCAGGCCTGGAAGCGGTTGTAGTTATAGACGAGATAGTCGTCTTCTTCTGGCGCAGCTTCGCGCCTTTCCAGCAGATAAGAACACAGGACTTGCAGATAGGCGGCCAGGGCGGCGGCTCTTTCCACATTCAGAGGGGTATCGCAGACGCGCAGTTCTATGGTGCCGTACTCTGGCTTGGGGCGTATGTCCCAGTAAAAATCCTTCATGCTTTTGACGACGCCGGTTTTTTCCATCTTGCTGAAATAGCCGTTGGCAAATTCATCCCAATTAAGCAGGAAAGGAGCGCGGCCTGACAAGGGGAAAGCGTACACAGAATTGAGACGGGCAGAATTGAACAGCGTATCACCGCCCTGCACATAAGGTGAAGAAGCAGACAGCGCAATGAAATGCGGCACATAACGGTTCAGCGCATGCAGCAGGAACAGGGCATCATCACCGGAGGTGCAGCCTATGTGTACATGCTGACCAAAGATGGTGAACTGCTTGGCCAGGTAACCATACAGTGCCGACACTTCGGCAAAGCGTGGCTTGGAAAATATTTTGCGGTCTGTCCATTTCTGGAAAGGATGGGTGCCACCACCACATATACCGATGTTGAGGATATCGGCAGCGCGCACGAGGGTGTCGCGGATCTCGGTCAGTTGGCCCAATACACCGGTATATCTGGTTTGCACGTCGGTGCAGATTTCTATCATGCTCTGGGTGATCTCTGGAGTGACGTTGCCGGGAAAAGGCTTCTTCGCCAGCAGGTGCAAGAGATCGGGGCTGGCAGCAGTCAGATCAAAGTCAGACAGGTTCACCAGTTGCAACTCAAGTTCTACGCCCATGGAGAGAGCGTCAGACTGCATGAATTCTCCGAGTGGCATCTTATTGCTCCATTTCTTCTGGTGTTTCTTTTGCGGCAAACAGGGCCAGGTGGGTCAGGATGGGGCCTGCAATTTCCAGTATCAGGGTCATGGCGACCAGCGCATACCATTCATTCGTCATGGCCATGCCCAGTTTGTTGGGCTGCTCAAGATTAAGGATCAGAAAGACAGACACCGGTGCCAGCCCCAGGCCGCTGAGCATGCCCTTGCGCATGGAGATGCCGCTGACTGGTGCCAGCAAAGTAGTCACAATGATCTTGCTGCCCAGGCGCATGACCAGCAACAGGCTGCCCAGCATGACACCAGCCAGTACCTGTGAAAACGCCAGCGTGGATGCGGCAAACACAAACAGCACTACCGCCAGCAATTCACCAAGGACACCAAAGTTTCTTTGTGTACGGCCCAGGCTGATGCGCCTGTGCCTGGCTACCAGGCCAAAACTCAAGGTCGCCAGTATCGGTGACAAGCCGGTCGCATGGGTCAGCGCCACCAGCACGATGACAGCAAAGGCAAAACCGAGAGTGCTGTCCTGCGTCTGCCTGCCGCGCCAGCGCAATATAGTGGGCAGCAAGATACCGAATACCGTTCCCGCCAGCACGGATGCACAAGCCACCAGCATCACTTGCAAACTCTGGGCCGAGGCTTTGAGGATATCGGCTGGTGCCTGCATGACCCCATATACCAGTATGAGTTTGAACGCAAAAACTGCCAGCACAGAATTGATCGCAGTCAGGTGCAAGATGCGTTCACTGACCTGGCCAGAACTGCGTTGCTCGTTTATCACGCGCAGTACGGCAGCGGGTGAAGACGACATCGCCAGTGCCGCCAGTAACAGCGACATCAGTTGTGTGCTGCCATACCATAGGGCGACACAATACACGGTAGCAAAGGTGGCTGCGGCTTCCAGCAAACCTGTCACGGCCACCCAGGGATTAAGGCGCAGCCAGCGCAGGTTGATGCGGTAGGCAAACTCAAACAGCATCAAGCCAAAGGCGATATTGGCGAGCAACACCAGACTATGGTTATCGAGTGGGGACAGGTAATCCGGGAACAGGTTCACCAGCACAAAACCCGTCAAGGCATAGACACTGATGCGTGGCAGATGCAGGACACGATTGAGGATGTCCCCCAGCAACCAGGCCAGCGCAAGCACGCAGGGCCAGGCCATCTGGCTGATATTGATGGAAAACTCGGTCATGCTGTCTCCTCCGCCAGGCCAGGCTATTATTTTCTACATTCAGAATCGGGTTTCCCGGGCAGCGCGCAAAAAGCTGTCCAGTATGGGTGTGCAATCAAGCAGGCCACTCTGCCCTGTCAAATGAAATTCAGGATGCCATTGCAGGCCAACGACAAATTTTGCTTTTTGGTAGCGTATGGCTTCAACGATGTTGTCTGCAGGTGAAATGGCCTCTACCTTGATATCCCTGCCCAGATTCTTGATCGATTGATGGTGGATGGAATTAACTTTAGCAACAACACCAGGCGGGAACAGCTGTGCCAGTGAAGATTGCGGCGTAAACTGCAATTCATGGCCATGCTGGTCATACAGGTCATTGACGTGGGCAAGAGCGCCCGGCACTTCAGTGACGATGTCCTGATACAGGCTGCCACCAAAAGCCACATTCAATAACTGGCAACCGCGGCAGATACCGAGCAGCGGCTTGTCGGCCTCGATAAATTCATGCAACAACTCGAGTTCATACATATCGCGCGTGCGGTCGCCATTCCACTCAGGACGGGTCGATTGTTGTGAATAACTTTCAGGTGCGACGTCTGCACCACCTTGCAAGACCAGGCCATCAAGATGCCTGGCGTAGTCACGCAGGCGTATATTGCTGGGCCGTATCAGGCCATTGGTATTGACTGAGGGGATCATGAACACCATCACATCGCGCGCCATGACCCATTGGGCAATGGATTCTTCCAGATACTGCAGGGTCTTGCTCGACAAGCCCTTTGCACCGGTCTGCGGATGAAAGATGCGGGCAGACACGCCTATCTTCAGGGTACGCTGGGTAATGCCCTTGGCTGTACGCATGGAAGTAGCCCGCAGGCGCGCGGTAATGACACGTATCATCGTGCGCCACGGAGATTCATCAGCGAGGTAAGGGGCTTGCCCTTCAATTGTTTCTTTGCCCGCAGTTACAGTCTGTGTCACTGGGATGGCAGACGGGGATAGATTGGCCTGCTCTGTCAGATTGCCTGATACCGTGCCTGATACCGTATTGGCAGGCAGATTTGCAGGCGGGTGAGTTACAGCAACAGGCGCTACTATTCCTGAGTGCGGGGTATTTTGTTGTGCTTGATCATTTTTCTCATCCGGCATGGCATATATCCATCGCTGATAAAGGTGAACACCAAGGCATACCTGTCTGCATATTCATGAAGAAAACATCATGCTGTGACAGTAAAGATACTACACGCTTGAGCGGTCTTAGTCTGTCAGACTATGCCTATCCAGGCTTGATCCTATCAGGGCAAGGCAAGCCAGTTCATGTAGTAGCGCTTGATTCAGTATAGTTCAAATCTGTTTTTTTGAAATGTGCCAACATCAGCAATATCAGCAGACCCTGATCCGCATCACATCCCGCATCAAATCCTGCTTAATATTCCGCATCAAAGCAAGAACATCAATGCCGCTACCAGCGTGGGCGGCAAGGCGCCCAGCAATAAACCAACTGCGCCTATCGATTCATCATTGAAGCCACGCTTCAATAAAGCCACGCCTGCAGGATTGGGGGCGTTGGCGATGACGGTCAGCCCGCCGCCAGCGACCGCACCAGCGACCAGCAGGTACTTTGCCTGTTCACTGAGGCCAGCAATCAAGGAACCCAGATAAGTCAGTGCCGCATTATCGGTAATCGCCGTCAGGCCCAAGGCTGCGAAAAACAGGGTATGCGGTTGCAGGCTGGAAACGATGGGTTGCAACCACCATTGCTGCATGCCGCCCAGCACCACCAGGCCGGCGAGAAAGAAACCGACCAACAAACCCTCTTTCAAAATCAAGGGGCTTTGATGGCGTTCATACGCCTGGGTATAGCCCATGAAGAACAGGAACAGGCCGAGGAAAAATACAGGATGATGGGCAAACAAAACCACACCCGCCAGAAAGGCCAGATGTATCAGGCTGACGACCAGTGGCACGGTCTGTACTTGGGTGCTGTCTGCTGCATTCTGCGCAGGTATGTGCGTGCGCAAAAGCAGTGTAATCACACTGGCATTGAACAACACGGCCACAGCCGCCTTCCAGCCAAAAGTGGCCAGCATGAAAGCGCTATCCCATTGCCACGCAGATGCCACCATCAGCACCGGTGGCGCGGCATAGGAAGTCAACGTACCGCCTACGGAGACATTGACGAACAGCACACCCAGCGCAGCATACTTGAGCCACTCAGGCATACCCTGTCTAAAAATTCTTGGTGCCAGCATCAGGGCAGCCAGGGTCATCGCCGCTGGCTCGGTAATCAATGAACCCAGCAAGGGCACGACTGCCAGGCCAAACCACACCATCGCCAGCGCATCAGGTACAGGCGTGAAACGCGCCAGCACCTTGAGCACACGGCCAACGATCTCCAGCACAGGGCGCGATGCAGCGACCACCATGACGACAAAGACAAACAGGGGTTCGGTATATTGACGCGACTCGGCATAGGCCACGGCGGCATCACCACCAGACACCAGCGCCATGACGACGATGAGCACAAAAGCCCAGAAGCCAAACACAACTTCGACTTCACCCAGCAAGTGAAACAGGCCCGCATGCCTGACATGCCGGTGCGCCAGCACTTCAAAAAACTTGGCGCTGAAAGTATGCAACAGGGCCAGGCCAAAAATCACTGCACCCAGGGTTTCCATCATGTTCATCATGCTCGTTCCTGCATCAATACAGAGACATATCTTACACGAGCGTGAGCCTGCTTACGAGCTAAACCGGCGTGGCAGAGACCGATAAAAGTCTTGCCATTTTGTATTGGGCAGAGTTCAAAATCGCTGTATTTTTCTACTCACCAATACCTTAGAGTACGGCAGTCAGCCAAGCCATCATGTGCCGGAAAAGCCGGAAAATCTATGCATTGCCATGGCCTGCAAAATACTATCCTTGATGCAGCCAGCCAGGGCACACAAGATAAATGCATCAGCCATACTCAATTTATATTCAGCCCAGTTCCTGGTCATGATCAAGAACAGCGCCAGGAAAAAGAATACTATGCCAGTCCACTGTGCCCTGAGGTTAATCCTCATCGTCATTGCATTTGTTTTTTTGTATTCTTCAAAGACGGTATAGGCTTCGAGCATGATAAAGGCCGCGAGCGGCACCCAGAAACTCCACATTGGTGCACCATCGCGGATACCATGCATCATAAAAAATAAAAACACTGAGACATTGGCTAATAGCGCAACATACACAGCCATTTTGCTGGATTCGAAAATGCTCTTTTTTTCTGTAGTCATTTGCTTGTTCCTTACAGTATTCAATCACCCAAATTTGTTATCACAGACAACGAGCATATCTGGAACACCAATTGTGTCCGCCAGATGTCTATAAAAATTGACTGTTCAAGCCAGCTTCAAACCCGCTCCATCTTCTTTCGCAACAGCTGCCCGCACCTCCACTACAGCCCCCTCCTGGATAGATACTACTCGTTCCGCCGCATTGATGGTCTCAGGTCTGTGCGCCACCATGATGCGCGTCAGTTGCAAATTGCCGAGTGCCTGATTGACCTTGTTTTCATTGTTTACATCCAGATGACTGGTCGCTTCATCCAATGCCAATACCTTGGGTTGTTTGTACAAGGCACGCGCCAGCAGCACACGCTGCTTTTGTCCGCCAGACAGGCTGCTGCCCATATCACCAACCAGGGTTTGATAACCCATGGGCATCTTGCTGATTTCTTCATGAATGGCAGCGAGTTTGGCGCATTCTTCTACCCTCTGTTGGTCACAATGGCTATCGAAGAAAGCAATATTGTCCATGATGGACCCGGCCAGCAAGACATCTTCCTGCATGACCGTACCCACCAACTGGCGGTAAGTCTTGACGCCTAGCTGGGTGATGGGGATATCATCGATCAGCACTTCACCTTCTGTTGGTTTCAACAAACCCAGAATGATCTTGCACAAGGTAGTTTTACCACAACCACTGGGTCCAACCAGGGCGATGCTTTGCCCGGCAGGTATGGTCAGGTTCACATCACTCAACACCCAGGGTTCACCTTCGGCATAACGGAACTTGATGTTCTTGAGGGTAATAACCGCCTTGATACGCGAGATATCGGTTTCGACGGCAGTTTCTGCCTCGGCTTCTTCCAGCACGATGTCTGCCAGCCTTTCACTATGCAGGCTGAGCATGCGGTAACTGATGAACACATCAATGAGGCTGGAAATGCGGCCAGTAAAAGTACCCGCATAGCTGGAGAAGGCCATCAGCATACCCACCGTCAAGGTATTTTGCATGACCTGGCCAGCACCGATATAAAACAGCGCCAGGCCTTGTATGCCAAAGATCAGGGTATTGCTGACCTTGAAAATGATCGACAGCTTTTGCGTCTTGATATCGCGGTTCTGTACATCGATCTTCAGGTTTTGCCAGCGCGACAGTCGTTCAGTTTCACGGCCAAACAGCTTCAAGGGGGTGACTGCGCGCATGGTTTCCAGGAAATGGGAACTCTCTTTGGAAGACAGAATCAGCCGCTCTTGTGATGCTTCACGGAAAGGTTGGTAGAAAGCCCAGCGCAAACCTGCGTAAAGAACCACTGCACCCAAGACGAGCATGCTCAGTTTGAGGCTATACACCAGCATCATGACCAGCGCCAGCACGGCCATCAGGCCATCGAGTGCGCTCTCAACAAACATGGACGTCAGGGTGCTCTGTATAGACCCGATGGAACCAAAGCGCGACACCACATCACCGAGATGGCGCTTTTCAAAATAAGAGACTGGCAAACGCACCAGATGGGCAAACACGCGTGCCGACCACTGCAGGCTGATATCCATGCTCCAGCGCATCAAAAACCAGCTACGGGCAAGGCCTATGGCATTCTGGGTGATCATCAACAGTGCAAAACCAAACACCAGCACGACCAGTAATTCTTTGTCACCGCTGACGATGACTTCATCAATGACAAATTGGTTGAACAGCGGTGCGCAGATGGCAAATATCTCCAGCGCCAAAGCCAGTGCCAATACCTTGACGATGGCAGAACGCAGGCCGACGATATGGCCTGTCAAGTCACGCAGGGCAACTTGCTTTTTTTCTTCCTTGGGTTTGAATGAAGGGCTGGGTGCCAGCTCCAGTGCCACACCGGTGAAATGCGCAGAAGCTTCTTCCACAGGCATGCGCCTTTCACCGACAGCGGGATCTAGTAAGGCCAGAGTAGCTTTGCCCCGCCAGTCTTTGCGCACAGCTTTGAGCACGACAAAGTGATTCAAATTCCAGTGCAGGATGCAGGGTAAGGCCAGTTGATCGAGCTCATCGAGTTCCAGCCGCAAGGGGCGGCTGTTCAATTGCATGGAAGACGCATGCCGCATCAACTGCGCGAGAGTCGCACCCTTGAGGCTGATCGAGAACTGACGGCGTAAATCAGCCAGGTCAGTGTGATAACCAAAATGGCTGGCGACCATGGCGAGACAGGCAAGACCGCATTCGCTGGATTCGGTTTGGAGAAGGGGTTTCATTCTTAAAAAGCGTCTAACCGGAATATTTTCTAAAGGTGCAAACGAAATTAAAGTGCAGGAAAAGTAATTCTGTTTACATCCGAATAGTGCATTCAACATCTTTCACGTAGTGCCCACCAATGGCTTCTTACCGACTTCAAGCCAATATCTCTGTCGCTCATAATTTTTCAAAAATAATTTGAGACCGGATAATTTTCTTTCAAATCATTTGTGTTTTTCAAACAGAAATCCTGAAGCGATTTTGGTTGTGCAGAAAATTAGCTTTCAAATTTAATCGAGAACTGTCATTTCACATTTTTGTCTTCAATAAAAATTCCAGTAGTTCGATTATTTGGGACTAACCAAGCATTTGAGATTTCTTGCAAACGACCTAATGTCATTTTTTGTATGCGATCACGCACTGAGAAATATAGTTGCCAGTTACCTGCAGCGACATAACGGGACAAATTTTCTGAAAACTTCTTAATGTCTTTACGTTCATTAATCGATTTCTCTTTGTATTGCTTTTTAATTTCATCCAATTCGATTTGACTGAATTTTTTCTTCCCCAAATTCGATTCTTGCAGCAAAAAGAACGCTTTTGTTTGAGGGATTTTTTCTGCGTCGCCGAAATCTAGTTCGGCGTAAAAAATCAATGCGTTTGCATCTGAGAATTGCAAAATAGCGCTATCGAAATTGCTTGATTTTTTTGAATTTAAGAAATTTTTTTTCCAGCTAGTTGCACCATCATCACTATTGAGCAATTCGCCCACTAAAGCTGTCGCAGCGTAATCAGGATGATCAATTCCTACTGTATGATATGCAAGAAAAACTGCTGATCGGTCTTTGGGGCGACGAATAACAAATTCTCTTTCTCCCAACTGCGGATACCTATCTATGCCAATGTTTGGTATAGATAACTGAGATTTTTGAATGACAGCGAAGGCGCTCGCAGCAGAATTCAAGGCTCTTTCAACATCAAAATTACCTGCGATAATTAATGTTGCATTGCTTGGGTGGTAATATTTTTCCCAGAATTTTTTTACTTCATTCAATTGAATGTTTTCCAAATCAAGGCGACTCCCCAAAACATCAATGCCATAGGGATGTTGCTGAAAAACACTTGCAAGCGTTTGCCTATATTGAAATCCTCTAGTGCTCGATTCATTTCCTTTGATTTCGTCAAATACTTCAGCTAAAGCTACTTGCAAACTTTCTTTTGAATAAGAGAAGTTCTGCATACGATCTGCTTCCACACTTAAAATCCAGTCAAGATAATTATCTTTAGCTTCGAAATTGGAGCGATAGTATGTGTAATCCGCGCTTGTAATCCCTACACGCTTGAATTTTCGTTCTTTCATTTCCTGCTGCAAATCTGGATATTGTGCAGATCCACGCATAACAGCAAAATGTTCAAAAAGATGGGCAATACCTTTTTCTTCAGGTGCTTCGTTCTTTGAGCCAACGCGATAAACCAAATTCACAACAGTATTTTTTACTGATGAATCTGGTATAAGAAGTATCTGTAAACCATTACTTAATTTATATTCACTTATTCCCTCAAACTCACGAATAAAAGTACCTGTTTCTTGACTATGATTAGTTTGCAGTGATAGCGGTTGTTTTGCGCTAACTGCGGCTGTGGCAAACAGGACAAGTAAAGCAGCAATTGCGTTTATCATCTTCACTGTTGAGTCCATTTTTATGTTTAGAAAATCAAAATTAAGAAAAGCAAGCAGCGCAAAATTACACCGCTTGCTTTTACAAAAGCTACATGCTCACATTAGCCTGTTGTGCCACGAGTTTCGCGGCGAATAGTATCAGCGGCTTCTCTTGCTTGTTGCTGATCATATTCGTCTTTTTCTTCAGGAGTCATTCTTTGGCCTGTGACTGTCACAGTGTCAATTCCGCCGCCAATTTGATCCAACAATTCTTCGTTTGAAATAATACGCATTTTGTGTTACTCCTATACATGGTTAAGTGAACCATACCTCATGGCATGGTTTTACTGCTCCGTTCAGGGTCTTGACCACCTTGAACGGTATTTCGGGCTGAGTCTGTTGGGTTTTCCTGACAGGCTCAGCATCGAATTCTGAAATTCTTTGTTACTGCTGCTAAGCACGCGGGTTCATCGCCAGCACTGGCTCCAGCACCCACTCCCAAATTTTTCTGCTGTCCTGCAAAACATCTGCTTCGAGTGTCATGCCGGGCTTGAGCATTTGTGCTTGCCCGTAAGCATTGATGCTTTGTTCATGCAGCCTGACCTTGATGCGGTATAGCGCTTCATTACTGTTGAAACCATTAATGGCTTGCTGGGCATTACTCAGGATCGTTGTTGCCAGATTCTGTGGCAGCTCAGACGGGGCAAATGGCGTGCGGCTGACATCCACTACCGTTGCCTTGTGCAGGCCGAACTTTTGATAAGGAAAAGCGGCGTAGCGTATCAACACTTCCTGCCCTGGCTGGATAAAACCCGCTGTCCGGCTGGGTGCATACAGATGCGCTTCCAGCGATCCTGTTTCTGCCTCGCCTGCATGAGCGGTCTTGGCATCAAATGGAATCAGGCTAGCCAGTACTTGCCCGGTATTGATGGCTTGCCCTGGCTGGTTCGTTAATGCTGTCACCGTCCCCGCCTGGGTTGCAGTAATTTGCACTGCCTGGCGGTTGGCGTTTTCTGCTGCTTCTTGCTTGAGGCTGGCCTTGGCTCTTTCTATTTGCGTCAGGTCAGTGGCCAGGCTATTCGATAAAGTATCGAGTTCTGATTGCAGGGCAATCTGGTTGGCCTGCAACTGGGTTTTGCTACGTTGCAGCGTGCTTAAGCGGGTGCTGATGTCGAGCAGGTCTTCCTGCTTTTGCTGGGTCTGGGCAGCGGAGACATAGCCATTGCCTTGCAGGGTTTCATACTTGGCGACGCTTTGCTGTGCCAGTTGCTGGCGACGCTGGGCAAGTAGCAATTCTTGCTCAAGCTGGGTATGCTCCTGAGCCAGGTTCGCCAGCCTTTGTTGCAGGGCCTGCTTTTTTTCCTGGTACTGGCTTTGGCGCAATCTTTGTTCTGCAGCCATGCTGTCAGCACGGCTGGCAAGTTGCTGGGCGACAAGGGCAGTAATTTCACCCTGGCTGTTCTGGCGCTCTGTACTCAGTGTGAACAGGATTTGCCCGGCTTTGACTTGCTCGCCTTCCTTGACGTGGGTAGTCAGCAAGATACCAGCATTGGGTGCAGCCACGCTGAGCTGGCCGCCGACAGGCACGGTAATACCAGTGACACGGGCTTTTTTGGTGATGCTGCCGAAAGTGATGTAAGCAATCAACACCGCGGCAATGATCAGGGCAACAATCGCAATTAAAGAAGCGGACAGCGGCTGTGCCAGGCGGATGGAACCCATCCATTGGCTACCTAATGCTGCTGTCACTTCAGGGCGAAACAGGGGGCTGGACTTACTCATCACCCACCTTATTGACTTCAAATTGTTGCGATTCCAATGGCATCTTCGTTTATCTGCGGCAATATTTCAAAAAAGCACTTAGCTCCCGTGCATTGATTACCAGCATAAATGAAAACCTTCAGTAAATGTCAAACAAAGTTAAAAATATATTTTAAGCATGCTTAAAGACTATTTAATATTTTTCTGCTAGGATCGCGCGCCGCGTGTGCGGGCACTTGAAATTGCTTATCCTGAAATACGCTGATCGCTCCTTGCTCATGTAAAGTGACCAGGACATCAAAGAGGTGTCATTCAGCGTCTGGACATCGTTCTGATGTCCAGACATCTGCTTTAAATCCAGTCCCATTCACGCCCATGTGCAAAAATCAGTCGCCTTGCTGCTGCCAGACTGCTTTACCTGACTTCAAATAAATCAAGCCGCTGGCGGAGCCTTCTTTCGCAACAACGATGCCATCGTTTTGCAATTTGACAGACTTGGCATGATAGCTATGCGGCTGTGAACCTTTATCTTCGACATACCAAAGTTCCAGCCAGGAAAAGTCATCACCACCATTGCCTGTCGCATGCCCTGCACCAACGATGACAGGCTTGGCTTTGCCGTGCGACAAAAAGACGATGCCCTCTTTATTACTCTTGCTATCTTTGACCAGGACCGCCAGGTCACCCTTGCCAGCACCCAGAAAATTGCCACGCCAAACAAAGGGATTGATGCGGCTGTTGATCGCTATGGATTCTTGCTTGGACAAGCTATCAAGCTGCTTGTTTGCCCAGTCAGGCAATTGCATCCTGGGTGACACATCCTGCGCAAAAGCGATACTGTTGGCAAATAACAAGGCGACGGACGCTAATTTGAAATTCATGGCAAAACTCCTGGATATGTAAGACTTAATAGAATGAAAATCTGCACTATTGCTACTTATTACTGAGAACGGTAATTACATCTGCGGTCACTACAAACATCTCACCTCAAACTGATCGTCTGCCTCTTCCATGCCGGGTCTTGCCACTTGTAGAACACACTCAAAGAACCTGGCTTGTCGGCAAAATTTTCTACTTGCAGGCTCTCCATGCTGACGACTTCAAAGCTCTTCTTGAAACGGCCTTCGACTTTGGCTTCGCGTGCTACCAGCATTTTGCTGGTGCCAGGCACCCAGCCTGCGAATTCTGCATAGCCAAGAACGGGGTCACTATTCGCTGGTGGCAGGATGTCGATAATCCAGCCCTGGCTGGTCTGGTGGAATAACCAGAGTTCACGCCAGTTTTCCATAGGCTGTACGGCCAGGGTCAGCGCAGTGTTTTGTGCGTTGGCGCGGGCAGATGCGGCCCATACCACGCTATAGGTGCAGCGCTTTGCCAGCGGGGTTTTGATGTCATGTTTGGCGTCAGTCAATATGACGCAGGTTTCACCCGGCTGGCCTGGAGCGGTGATGATGTTCAGGCCAGGTTTGGGGATGATGGCGGGTTCAGCCGCCCAACGCGTCGTGCCTACCCGTACACCAGCGTCGGCATAGGTATAGACATCTTCATCAGCGAATTCTTCTTTATTGACAGCGGCCAGTTCGGTCAATGCGCGATTAGCGGCGTCATCCACCTTTTCGCCTTTGCGGGCGCGCTGGAAGGCGATGCTGGACCAGACGCTGGCCTTGCGCATGCGCATACGGTTTTTCAGATACTCGGGCAGGCTGGTGGTGTTGACCTTGTCGAGTACATCGGCACGCCACTGGTCGAGTGCATAGCGCTCGGTGGGACGCATGGTGGGGTCTATACAATCCTGTCTGGTTACTGCCAGGGCAGCACGGGCTTTTTGGTCGGGTGTGGCATTCATGGCCAGTACACGGCGGAAGGCTTCGCCGTCGTAGCAGAGTTGCATACGGCCTTCGCGTTCATAGCCTTTGATGTTGATGCCGTAATTGGCAACCACTTCGAGGTGGGCGGCAATGGTGGCTTCATTTTGCTTGGGCTGTTTGCTCGATGCGCGCTTCGCCAGGCGCTCTGCCATGCTGCCAAGTGCATCAAAGGCTTCTGCACCTATGGCGCTGGCGGGAGCAGCTTTGAGGTAAGCAGCGGTATAACTGATGCCCAGGGATTCTGCACCCGGCGTATCACGCAGGAAGCGGATGACGGCGAAGGCATCGGGTGCATCATCGGGCTGCATGGAGACCAGGCGCACTTGTGATGTCTTGATATAGCCTGCACGTTCTCGTCTGTGGTCATACACTTGCAGGTAGTCGAGTTTTTCACCACGAATTTCCAGGCTGTCGCCCTGCCACAGTATGGCCTGTTGTTGTGCACCGTCCTTGGGGGCAGCACGCAATTGTGCCTGGTCCTGTGTGACAACAGCGAGCACGGCGACAGCAGCTAAGGTAGCAAACATGATTATTGGCTCTCTTTGTTTTCGTTAGTGGTTTCTGTTTCAGCTTCGGTAGCTGCTTTTTGCATGCCTTGCCTGTTGTTCTTGCCGCTGGCCAGCAATGTCGCACCAATGAAACTGCCATCTGTTGGTGGTGGCGCGATGATGACCGAGATCTTGTCTGATAATTTGTCGGCCATGGTTTTCTGTATCAACAAGGGGTGCTTGCTCAGCAAAGCACCTTCTCTTTCCATCTGCACGCTGGCGACCTTGCCGACCAGGTCTTGCCTGTAGGCTTCGGCATCGGCCAGTTTGCGACGGGAATCAGCCTCACCCTGTGCTTCGATGACGCGGGCCTGTGCCGTACCTTCTGACGTTTTGATGCGGGCCATTTTTTCTGCTTCGGCTTCAAACTTGCGTTGCTCTATCTGTTTTTCCTTGAAAGGCAGAACGTGCTTCATGGCTTCTTCCTGCGCTTTGGCGGCGATGATTTGTTCATTGCCTGCTGCCTCAGCGGCCTTCTCGCGCTTGATCTTGTCAGCGTCAGCTTCCAGCGCGGTTTGCTTGACCTGCTTGTCTTTGAGTTCCAGCGTATAGCGCATTTTTTCGCTTTCCAGTTCTTCGGCCAGCAGTTTCTCCATGCCGCGTTTATAGTCGGCAGGCAAATCAACCTTGCCCATCATCACACTGCGCAGGATGATGCCGTCAGCGGCGAGACGGGGTTTTAATTCAGCTTCTATCTGTTTCTGGATTTCTGCACGTTTGCTGGAAAATATCTCGCGTACTGTATACAAGGTGAATGCCTTGTAGATCACTCCCTGCACTGCAGGTTCAACGATGTCGGTATTGATGTTCTCTGGCAGGCTGGTGGACATATTGGTCAGCTTGGTCGGGTCAACTGCATAACGTATGCTCAGGTCTACACCGAGTGACAAACCTTCTACCGACTGGAACGGTGCTTCACCATCGGCGCGGCTGCTGCGGGTGGGTTTGTATAACTGGTCTTGCAGGCTGAACAGGCGCAACTCATGCAGGCCGGGTACGACGATCAGGGCACCGTCACGCACCTGGTCGGCATGACCGGTTAACTGGTTGATACGCACACCCACGTCACCACGCGGGATATGTTTGACCGGTGGATGAGTGCTGATCGCATACACAGCACCACCTACCAGGCTGAGCATTACCAGGCGTTTGAAAGTGACTTTGCTGAACATGCCTGATTCTGTCGTGACCCTGGCGCCGGCTTTGATTCCCGTTGCGCTTTTGCTGAAAACGGAAGACAGAGTGGATCTTACGGCTTGTACCAGGGATTTGATACGGTCAGACATGATGGCTCTCCAATGATGGTGTTTTTTTCAGGGTTTCTTGCAGTGGCGTTTGCCCTGCTTTCCTGAGACACATCATGCGCCGCAGCCCGCGGAACATACAATGCTGCTGCGGGGGCAGAAATATCACTGTGGCAAGCTATTTATTCCGCGCCTGGAATAAGCCTTGCCGCGTGTGAAGAAAAACTCACAGCGGCTTTATGACATTTACTGCGAAAGCGTGGATACTGCGGTTATTGAATACATCGCAGGAGAAAACCGTGGTCAAAGTAGCTGTCATCGAAGACGATCTGCCCACCAGCAATCAGCTAAAAACCTGGATAGAAGCAGCAAAGCCGGGCATACAGATAGACCAGTGGTTCAGCCGTGATGATGCCGAAGCCGCCATCGCACGCGAAAACTATGACCTGGTGGTGCTCGATATTGAACTGGGGCGCGAGCGCCATGCCGGGGTTGCCATCATCAATGCCATCAACAAGCAGCATGCCACACCGGTGCTGGTGGTGTCTGCCATGCCGGCCACCATCTACCGCAGCATCATGAAAGCCCTGGATGCCTGGGATTACCTGCAAAAAGCCACTTTTGAAGAAGCTGATTTCATCGAAACCTTTCTGGAAATGCTGCGCTCAGTCAAGGAACGCAAGCTGCATAAAGAGAGCCAGACCGCCTCTTATAAAGAAGCCGCAAAAAGCCCCGCTGCCGACCAGCTCAGCATGGATCCCTTGCGTCAGCGCACCCCCATCTGGCGCGGCCAGCGCATCAACCTGCCACTGACTGCACAACGCATACTGGCCGCCCTGTTTGCCCGCCGTGGTCAGGTGGTGTCGTATGAAGACCTGTATGAAGTCGTCAAGAGCGGGCGCAACCGCGACAATATACGCAAGCATGTATCGACGATACGCGATGCATTTCGCGAGATTGATGCTGACTTTGAATGCATAGAAAACGTCCCCATGCGCGGTTTCAGATGGGTGGATGACGACGCGGGCAGAAGCTGAGATGAGCAAGTTTTTGTTGGCGACTTACCGGCTGCGGATTTTATTCCGTGGCGTTTTCTTATTGCTGGCGCTGGCAACCGTGGGGTTGGCGCTATCCGTCCTGCAACAGGAAAAACAGCTCAGCTATAACAATTACCAAAGCAATTTCAATAAAACCCGTTTGCAGATATCCGCCACGCTGCGCCACCCTGCCGGGCAACTGGCCTTGTTGAATCCCCCAGCTGACACCAAGCGCGCATCCCTGCGCCCGCTGTTGCTGCCGTATTCTGCGATTGATTTTGATGACCAGAACAAGGTACAGCAAGCCATCGCCATGTCTGGTTGCCTGGTGCAATATGGTAATGAAGGCGCACTCTGCAGCGGCATAGGCAATAACCCCTGGGCGGGTGGCTTTATTTATATAGCGGGTAATTTCAATAGCAGCCAACTGGTGTCACACAAGCGCGGCAATGAAAGTCTGACCCAGGCACACAGGCTGAAAGTCAGCGTCAGCTTGCGCGGCCAGACGTATCGATGGATAGCCCCGTTTGAAGAAGAGATAGCACCAGCGAGACAAAACCAGGGCGTGCGCGGGCGCTGGACAGGATTCAACGAAAGCGAAGCCAACAAACCGAATGCCCGCCCAGTAAAAGACTTCCGTGGCTGGGCCTGGCAACAGGCAATTTGCAACCAGGCAGACCAGGACGACAAGGATGCTGACTGCCAGAAAAATACTTTCTTCTCGCTGCGCCTGCCGATACCTGTCTTGCAGGAAGCCCTGTTTGAAAAGAAACGCCCGGTCTGGCCGCCACAAGACCTGGATCAGATGGAAGTCAGCATCGCTGTGCTGCCACCTGACTCTGACACCGCGCTGCTCGACAGCAAGAGTACGCCGACTGCAACCCCATTCTCCCTCAAGGATTTACAAGACAATCTCTTGCCTGGCGAAACTCTGCGCATACGCAAACGCGATGCTCAAGACAGTAAAGACAGCAAGGATGACCTGATCAACCTGACCGGTATCGTTGAACAAAGTGATGAATCCTGGAATATCATCACCCGCCTGATACGCCGCCTGCCTGTCGATGAATACGATGTGCCGCTAGAAAGCCGCGAAACCATCAGCACGCCACTGGCAAATTATGAAGTCTTGCTGAAGGGCGATGTGCGCAGCGTCAGCAAGAGCCTGAGCGTGGTTGCCAGCCGCGTGTCCTGGTTCGTCAGTGCGATGTTGCTGGCGCTGACGCTGGCCTGGCTATTGATCGAGGTCAGCATCATACGGCGCATCACCCTGCTCACTAAACGCGCTGTATCGCTGTCGAAGACCATGAAGGGTGCAGGCGAGCTTGAGCAGTTTGATGTCAGCGATTTGCGCAGCCCGGATGAACTCGGCGTACTGGCCAGTTGCCTGCATGATTTGCTACGCCGCGTAAAGGAAGACGTGGAACGCGAAACCATACGCACTGAACAAGAGAAAGAGATGTGGCATGCAGTCGGCCATGAAATCATGTCACCGCTGCAGTCTTTGATGGCTCTGCATGGCGCGGCAGATGACCAGAGCAACCGCTACATCAGCCGCATGCAGCAAGCCATACGAGTGCTGTATGGCAGTGCTTCGCCTAGCGAAGCATTTCAGTCTACTGTCTTGCAGGTCAGTGAAATTGACATCACTCTGTTCCTGAAAAACGTCGCCGACAATGCGCCCATGGTGGACATACCGCATGTCGTCTATCAGGGGCCGGATGAAGTCATCATGGTCAAGGCCGATGAATATTCACTTGAAGATGTCGTCACCCATGTCTTGCGCAATGCCCAGCGCTATCGCAAGACTGACAGTTCTATTAGTATCAGGTTACAAGATAGTGAAACTGCCGTGACTATTACTATCCACAATGATGGCCCGCATATTGCCGAAGATTTGATCGATAAGATTTTTGAGTACGGCGTATCGGACCAGCATGACTCGGGCGCAAATGGCAACCGTGGCCAGGGTCTGTTTGTGGCGAAGACGTATATGGCGAAGATGGGCGGCACTATCAATGTGCAGAATGTTGATCAGGGTGTGAGTTTTGTCCTCACTTTGCAACGAGGAAATCCGTAAACCTCTGGAGAGACAAAAATAGGACACTGGATTCCGGCCAGGAGCATGGCGGAATGACGTAGCTGGTGCATGGCAAATCAAGCGATGCATCAGTCTATATTATTTTCAATAAATTATTAAAAAAACATCAATCCGACGACTTCAACAGTTTTTATCCAAAAAGCAAAACTTAGTTTTGTATCATCACACAAATCACATCGCACTATCGGAAAGCATGGCTTTAGAATTCTTGACGGGCGCGCTGAACCGAACGCCTGCTCGCGGGGTCAATTATTGGCTAATTACTAGCTATCAATATAGTTCATGGTTATCCCGTGAAAAAATACCAGGCTGAGACCGCCTGTCCAACAATAAGGAAAGCAATGAAACCACAATTAAAACTAATTGCCGTGCTGTGCATGGCAGGCGCGAGCAGCCTGGCGCTGGCCCAGACAGAAGACAAACACCAGTGGCTGGAAGATATCACCGGTGACAAGGCCCTGAGCTGGGTCAAAGACCAGAACAAGGTGACCCGCAGCAAGCTCGACAATGATGCAGGCTTCAATAAACTGAAAGCTGATTTGCAGGTTGTGCTCAATTCCAAAGACCGCATCCCCTCCATACGCAAAATGGGTGACGCCGTGTATAACTACTGGATGGACGCAGAACACCCGCGCGGTGTGTGGCGTAAAACCACGCTGGAAGAATACAAGAAAGCCCAACCCAAATGGGAAGTGGTGCTCGACGTTGATGCACTGGCCAAGGCAGAAAAT
This sequence comes from Undibacterium sp. Tian12W, assembly GCF_049339405.1. Taxonomy (NCBI): domain Bacteria; kingdom Pseudomonadati; phylum Pseudomonadota; class Betaproteobacteria; order Burkholderiales; family Oxalobacteraceae; genus Undibacterium; species Undibacterium sp. Tian12W. Next base: position 38,530 of record NZ_JBMPPK010000015.1, on the reverse strand, counting down.
GAGAGCTGGGTATATAAAGCCAGCGTATGCCGTGAACCAGTCTATGACCGTTGCCTGATTGAGCTCTCACGCGGCGGTTCAGATGCGGTGGTCACCCGTGAATTTGATCTTGCCAGCAAGTCTTTCGTCAAAGGTGGCTTCAGCCTGCCAGAAGCAAAAATGAGCCTGGACTGGGTCAATAAAGACACCCTGTTTGTCGCTACCGACTTTGGTGCCGGAACGCTGACAGATTCTGGCTATGCACGCGTCGTCAAGGAATGGAAACGCGGCACGGAATTATCTGCAGCCAAGACCCTATTTGAAGGCCAGAAAACCGATATGGCCGTAGGTGCCAATTCCAGTGACCATAAAGGCATACATAGGGAACTGGTGGGTCGCCAGGTCACCTTCTACACATCAGAACAATATCTGAAAGAAGGCGACAAGCTGAGCAAGCTGGATATCCCGGCCAAGAGCAATCTGTATTTCTTTGACAAACAGGCGGTGATCACCTCACGTGAAGCATGGACAGTTGGTGGCAAGACTTATGCGTCAGGCAGTGTACTGGCCATCGACTTTGATGCCTTCATGAAAGGCAATCGTGAATTCACCGTATTATTTGAACCCAGCGATACCACGTCATACACTGGTGCTGCCATTACGAAAAATCATCTGTTGTTGCAAACCCTGGATAACGTCAAGAGCAGCCTGAAAGAATGGAAATTCAGTGGCGGTAAATGGTCAGCGCGTCAGGTCACTCTGCCTACTCTGGGTGCCATTAGTGTGACTGCAGTGGATGCTGAAAATTCTGATGATTACCTGCTCGGCTATTCTGATTACCTGACACCGAGTGTTTACATGATGGCCCATGCGGGCAATGACAAGCGTGAATTGCTGAAGTCGGCACCAAGCTTCTTCGATGCAAGTGCCTATGAAACCACGCAAAAATTCACGACATCCAAAGATGGTACCAAGGTGCCTTACTTTATCGTGCGTCGCAAGGATGTGAAATTCGACAGCAATAATCCTACCCTACTGTATGGTTACGGCGGCTTCGAGATTCCCATGACGCCTTCGTATTCCGGTGGTCTGGGCAAGAGCTGGCTGGAAAAAGGCGGCGTCTACGTCGTTGCCAATATCCGTGGCGGCGGTGAGTTTGGCCCGCGCTGGCATCAACTGGCCTTGAAAGAAAACCGTCAACGCGCCTATGATGACTTTGCTGCAGTAGCAGAAGATCTGATTGCCAGCAAAATCACCAGCCCTAAACACCTGGGTGCCATGGGTGGCAGTAACGGCGGCTTGCTGGCTGGTGTCGCTTTGACCCAGCGCCCTGACTTGTTCAATGCGATTGTCAGCCGCGTGCCTTTGCTCGACATGCGCCGCTTTAACCAGTTGCTGGCCGGTGCTTCATGGATGGGTGAATATGGCAACCCGGACGTGCCTGTCGAGTGGGATTACATCTCCAAATATTCGCCCTACCAGAACGTCAAGGCAGGTGTGACTTATCCTAATGTGCTGTTTATTACCTCCACCAAGGATGACCGCGTACACCCAGGTCATGCGCGCAAAATGGCAGCCAGAATGATGGAGCAGGGTCACAAGAATGTCTGGTATTACGAAAATATAGAAGGCGGCCACGGTGGTGCGGCCAACAATGCACAACGTGCCGACATGGACGCCATTGTTTATACTTTCTTGTGGAATATGCTCAAGCGTGACAATGATGCGGTGCAGGTGCATTAAGTAATCAATTAATTAATCAATTAACCAATCAATTAACCAATCAATTAATTGAGTCAGGTACGATGAAAAAAGCAGCCAGTGCGGCTGCTTTTTTTTCGCTTAATCGACTTTATCCGACGGGAAGCGTATGGTTTCACGCAACAGGACGCTCATGGGCAAGGTCATGTTCACGCCATTCGGCTGTACCGGTTTTGTAAACCATTTCTCATAGAGTCTGGTCAGCTCACCATCTGTCATCATGCGCACCATCTCCATATCAATTAGCTTCTTGAAAGCGGCATCGCCCTTGGGCAGCATCATTGCATAGGCTTCTGAAGACAGTGGGTCACCAACGATGACCAGTTTATCGCGAAGCTTGGACCTGGCCTTGAAACCAGCCAGGATTGCATCATGCTGGGCAAATGCATCGACCTGCTTGTTTTCCAGCATGCTGACAGATTCAATATGATCTTTGCTCTCGACCATCTTCATATTCAGGGAGCGCACTTTATCCCTTTCCAGCAGATATTTATCTGTAGAAGTTCCCTTGGTCACGACCACTTTTTTATCTTTCAGATCCTGCCAGTTCTTGATGCCGGAATCAGCAAAGACCATCATGCGTATCGTGGCGAAAAAATGAGGCAGCGTGTAATTGACTTTGGTACGGCGCTCTGCATTATTGGCGGTAGAACCACACTCAATATCTGCCTTGCCTGAGGTCATCGCCTCCATGCGCGTGTCTGAAGTAACAGGGATGTAGTTGATCTTCAACTGCGGCAGTTTTAACTCTTTTTTGATCACATCCACAAATTTGGCGCAAATATCAATCGAGTAACCGATAGGTGTTTTATTCTCTGACAGATAAGAGAATGGGAGGGAGGTTTCCCTGAATGCGATGTTGATCGTATTGGTTTTTTTGATATGCTCAAGTGTATCGGCTGCAGAGGATAACTGTGCCAGCATACAACTTGAAAAAATTAAACTTGCTTTGATAAAGCGATGAAATTTCATGCGACTTCCTTGACCCGGTTGGAGTAGTGGGGATGATAAAGAACTGATTTAGACGGAGAAATCAGGGCAAGGAAATGAGGAGCGATGCTACGTCAATAGCATCGTCAGATGCTGTCGCGCTGAAGGATAAATACTGCGCGATACTTGCCAGACCAAAGTGAACCCGATATCAGTTGCGACAAAAACACCGCAGGCCGGGATTATAGGAATATTTCTACGCAACAACAATCAAAAATTCATGCATTTTGCTTAATGTCATGATTCAACGCCTTATTAAGCTTACGCATTTGAGCAATATCAAAAAAAACCCGGGCAAATATCCCGGGTTAATGAACATACATAGATACGCAGCTGAATAAGTTGCAAAGAACTTAATTCACTTTATCAGAAGGAAAGCGTATGGTTTCCTTCAACAGTGCACCCATGGGCCAGGCCAGGTTCATATTGTTAGGCTGTATCGGTTTGGTGAACCATTTTTCATGCAGCTTGGTGATTTCACCGTCAGTCATCTGGCGTGCCATTTCAGCATCGATGATTTTCTTGAATGCGGCGTCACCTTTGGGCAGCATGATGGCATAGGCTTCAGAAGCCAATGGGTCACCAACGATGGTCAGTTTGGACGGGTCTTTGGCCTTGGCTTTCAGGCCAAACAAAAGAGCTTCATCCTGGGCAAAGGCATCGACCTGGTTGGTTTCCAGCATGTTAAAAGAATCGCTGTGGTCTTTGCCTTCTACCAGTTTCATGTTCAGGGCGCGTACCTTGTCACGCTCGAGTATGAATTTGTCAGTAGATGTACCTTTGGTGAAGACGACCTTCTTGCCCTTCAAGTCTGTCCAGTTCTTGATGCCGGAACTGGTATTGACCATCATGCGCAAAGTGGAAAAGAAATGCGGTATCGTAAAATCAACTACTTTCCTGCGGTCTGCAGTATTGCTGGTTGAACCACATTCCATATCTGCCTTGCCGGATGTCATGGCCTCTAAGCGATTATCTGCGGTGACAGGCAAAAAATTGATTTTCAGTTGCGGCAATTTCAATTCTTTTTTTAGCGCATCGACCATTTTTTTGCAGATGTCGATGGTGTAGCCGACTGGTGCCTTGCTGTCTGACAAATAAGAGAAAGGCAGGGCAGACTCGCGATACGCGATATTGACGGTCTGGCTTTTTTTGATACGGTCCAGTGTGTCAGCAGAGGACAGCTGGGAAAGAATAGCGGCAGACGCAAAAACGCCAGCCTGAAGAATACAGCGCAATTTCATATGGTTTCCTTATGCTCTTAAAAAAGACAAAATTTATCGAGACATGTCAGTGGAAGCTGTTGCAAAGATGTTCAGGCAGCGCATAACTACAATGATGAGCAGCTATTGCCTGAGTATAGGTAATACAGAGGGGCTATGCAATTAAGCCCGGGATATTTTGCAACAAGCGTGGGGGTTTCAACAGTGAGGGGGCGGATTATATAGCGGACTGAGCGCCTTGAGGGAGAAGTAAACCTCTAGTGCGCGATAGGAGAAAAAGGAGATAAAAAATGAGATAGAAATATAGACAAGCAACATCCACTCATGGAAGACAAAAACTTTATGTTTTTACTTTTCATAAAAACAAAACCATGTGTGGTGAACAAAAATGCAGAGCCATTCAACAAACAAATGGAAAATGAATACTGGCATAAGGTAAATCACAGAGAATGAAATCAGAATTTGAGGATACTGTATCATTTCCTGCTTTGCCATCCACACGCCCCAGATGCATGCAACCATTTTCTGTCTTTCTGGTCTGAACCATCTATGAGTCTGTACCAGCTTTTAGCACAATTTATCCGCCAGCACTGGCGCCAGTACATCAGCGCCGGCCTGATGCTGTTTGCCGTTGCCGTCATGACGGTCTTGATACCACGCCGTGTCGGCATGATTATCGATGGCATGGTGGCAGGCCGTTTTGACAACACAGCCCTGATGTGGGAACTGTCCTGGTTGCTGGGCATGGGCCTGGCAATTTACTTCCTGCGCGTAGGCTGGCGCACGCAATTGTTTACTGCTTCTTATCAACTGGGCATGCAATTGCGTACCCGTTTGTATGAGCGTCTGAGTGTGCAGGGCTCGCGCTTTTTCCAGCAGCAAAGAACTGGCGACCTGATGGCGCTGGGCACCAATGATGCCGACGCCATAGAACTGGCCGCAGGTGAAGCTGCGCTAGCCGGTTTTGATGGCAGCATGACCTTTGCCCTGGTGATAGGCATGATGCTGCTGGGTGTAGATTGGCGGCTGGCACTGGCGGCCCTGCTGCCCTTCCCCTTCATGGCCTGGGCCTTCAAGCATATTACCCATCATATCCAGGATGCTTCACGCGATTCTCTCGACCGTTTCAGCAAACTCAATGATCAGGTGCAAGAGACTTTATCCGGCGTGCGCACTCTGCGCGCCCTGGGTCTGGAACAGCGCAGCGCCGCGCAGTTTGCCGAACTGGCAGAAAACGCTGCAGGAGCCAGCCTGAATGCGCAACGCTGGGAGGCAGCTTATGAGCCGGCAGTGGGCCTGTCCCTGACTGCGGCTGGTGCGCTGACGCTGGGTGTCGGTGGTTACCTGGTCTGGCATGGTGAAATGAGTATCGGTGCCTTGACGAGCTTTTCCATGTATCTGGGCCAGTTGATCTGGCCCATGTTTGCTGCTGGCTGGGTCTTGTCGCTGCTGGAACGCGGCAAGGCAGCCTGGGCGCGGCTGGAGCCGGTATTGACGCAGGAACTCAGCGTCAATGACGAGGGCAAGCTGGATACGCCACCTGCCGGTGATCTGGTCGTGGACAAGGTCAGCTTTGCTTATCCTGGACAAATCAGGCCAGCCCTGCAAGACATCAGCCTGCGTATCGCGCCTGGACAAACCCTGGGCATAGTTGGTCCTACCGGCTCTGGCAAATCCAGCGTGGTGCGCCTGCTGCTGCGCCAGATCGAGGCTGAACAAGGCCTGGTGCAATGGGGTGGGCATGCGCTGGCAGACTACAAACTGCAAGCCCTGCGCCTGTCCATCAACTGGGTGGCGCAGGAACCGTTTTTGTTCTCGGCCTCGATTGCTGACAATATCTCGCTCAGCAATCCTGCCGCCAGCCGTGCTGAGGTCATTAAGGCGGCACAACTGGCATCAGTGGATGATGATATACAACGCTTCCCGCATGGCTATGACACGCTGGTGGGTGAGCGTGGCGTCACCCTGTCTGGCGGCCAGAAACAGCGCGTGGCCATTGCCCGTGCCTTGCTGACGGCCAGTCCTTTATTATTGCTTGACGATGCCCTGTCAGCAGTCGATACGCAAACCGAAACGCATATCCTGCAACATCTGGCAGAGCTGCGACAAGAACATCCTGAACGCAGTGCCGTCATCGTCAGCCACCGCCTGAGTGCGGTACTCGAAGCCAATCACATCCTGGTTTTGCGCGAAGGCAAAATCATAGAGCAAGGCAATCACCAGGCTTTGCTGGACTTGAATGGCTGGTATGCAACGCAGTGGCGTTATCAACAATTGGAAGCAAGCCTGGATGCAGCCTGATACCAAACAATTACCCGCTGCCATGTCAGAAAAAAAACAGGCAGTGCATTTGCTGCTGCACGCAGCCCGCGATGAAAAACGTCATGTCTGGCTGGGCATCTTCTTTTTAATGATCGCCGCCGCACTGGAAGCTGTTGGCCCGTTTCTGGGCAAGGCTTTCATAGACCGTTACCTATTGCCGCACCAGATGGACATGGGCATGGTCATAGGTTTGCTGGCAGCTTATGTGCTGACGGGCTGGGGCGCGACCTGGCTGCGCTACCTGCAACTGACGCGGCTGGCTGGCGTGGCCATGCGCTCTGTGCGGCGCTTGCGTGAACAGGTGTATGGACATGTACTGCGCCTGCCCATGGCTTTCTTTGACAAGGCGATTACCGGGCAACTGGTGAGCCGCGTGACAAATGACACTGAGTCTGTCAAGAACCTGTATGTGCAGGTGCTGTTCGTCATGCTCGACAGTTCCATCGTCGTACTTGGTGCTCTGACTGCGATGGCCTTGCTGGAATGGCGCTTGATGCTGATTGTGCTCATGCTGATACCGGCCGTCATCATCATCGTCTGGTTTTACCAACGCTGGAGTGCGCCAGCCGTCAGCAAGGCACGCCAGTTGCGCAGCGAAATCAATGCCCAGGTGGCAGAGAGCATCAATGGCATGAGTACGCTGCAAGCCAGCAATGCCGAGCGCCGCTTTGGTGAGCGTTTTGCCAAAACCAATCAATTGCATTACGCCGCCAGGCTGGATGAATTGCGCGCCAATGCCTGGCTGTTGCGTCCTGCGCTGGACCTGATGAATTCGCTGTTGCTGGTGGTAGTGATTTTCACTTTCAGCCAGCGCAGTTTTTCTGGTGTGGAGATAGGTGTGCTGTATGCCTTTGTCAGCTATATCGCTCGCGTGGTGGAACCGCTGATACAGATCACCCTGCAATTTGGTCAGATACAGCAAGCCGTGGTTTCTGCTGCGCGTGTCAACACGCTGCTCAATGAACACCAGCATGTACAGGCCAGCAGCGATGCGCGTATCACTGACGGCCACCTGACGCTGGACAAAGTGAATTTTGGTTATGACCCGACGCGGCCAGTCTTGCATGACTTTAGCCTGGATATCCCGGCGGGCAGTTTTTATGGCATCGTCGGCCATACTGGCAGTGGCAAATCTACCCTGCTGAGTCTCTTGCTACGTTTTTATACGCCGCAGTCTGGCCGCATGGAAGTCGATGCTCAGCCGCTGGCCAGCATCACGGATGCGCACTTTCGCGAAAAGGTAGGGCTGGTGCCGCAAGAACCGTTTTTGCTGGCCGCCAATGCCCGCGAAAATATCGCCATGGGACGTGACATCAGCGAGGCAGATATCATCGCTGCGGCCAAGGCTGCACATGTCCATGATTTTATTTTGCAACTGGAAAATGGCTACGACACACCACTGGGTGAAGGTGGTGCGCGCCTGTCCACCGGGCAAAAACAATTGCTGGCAATTGCCCGTGCACTGGCTGGCAAGCCGCGCATCCTGTTCCTCGATGAAGCAACATCGCATATCGACAGTGAAACCGAGCAGGTAGTACAAACCGCGCTGACAGAATTGCGCGGCAAGGTCAGTATCATCGCGATTGCCCACAGGCTCTCTACCATACGTGACGCCGACAGCATCATCGTGCTGAACCACGGCAAGCTGGCCGAGCAAGGTAATCATCAAGAATTAATGCAGGTGGATCAGGGCATATACCAGCGCCTGTATTTGCTGCAAACCCTGGAAGAATAAGGAATAGCATGAAGAAATGGATCGTGTTCGGCATCAGTGTTGCCGTGACTCTGGCGCTGGCAAGCCTGGCCTTTATATTTTTTGTGGTGGCCCCGGGTTTGCCTACTCTGGAAGCAGTGACCGATTACCGCCCAAAAATCCCGCTGCGCATCTACACGGCTGACAATGCCCTGATCGGTGAATTTGGCGAAGAACACCGCGACTTTGTACCGATCAAGCAAATACCGGCGGTCATGAAAAATGCGCTGCTGTCGATAGAAGATGCGCGTTTTTATGAGCATGGCGGCATCTCCTTCATCGGTGCCGGGCGCGCCATTTTGGCGGACTTGCGCGGTGGTTTTCATCAGGGTGCATCCACCATCACCATGCAGGTTGCACGCAACTTCTTCCTGACCAATGAAAAATCGGTAGAACGCAAAATGAAAGAAATTTTGCTGACTTACCGCATCGAAGACGCACTGACTAAAGACCAGATCCTGGAACTCTACATGAACCAGATTTTCCTGGGCAAACGCAGCCATGGTTTTTCCAGTGCCGCAAAGACCTACTTTGGCAAATCGCTCGATCAACTGACGCTGGCAGAAGCCGCCATGCTGGCAGGTGTACCGCAAAACCCGGTGCGACATAACCCCGCCGTGAATTTTGAAAAGACCAAGCAAAGACAGTTGCTGGTCTTGAAGAGCATGGTCAGGAATGGTTTCATCACCGAAGCCCAGATGGAAGCCGCCGCCAAGGAAGACATCAAGGTCATCAAAGGCCAGCAATTTGATGCCCATGCTGACTATGTAGCCGAGATGGTACGCCAGAGTATCTATGCGCAATACAAGGAAGATACCTATACCAAGGGTATCAGGGTCTATACCACCATCAACAAGGCCGAGCAGGATGCCGCTTATGAAGCCGTGCGCCGCAACATCATGGCCTACGACCAGCGCCATGGTTATGACGGCCCCGAGGCCCATATAGACTTGCCAGCAGATGAAGATGAACGCGACGATGCGATAGACCAGATCTTGCGCAAGCATCCTGACAATGACAAGGTATTGGCAGCTGTGGTGACCCAGTCGTCCGGCAAAATCGTCAAGGCCGAACTGCAATCCGGTGACAGTATAGAAATCACTGGTGATGGCTTGCGCTTTGCCGCAGCAGCGCTGACAGAAAAAGCCAAGGCGGGCATCAAGATACGCCCAGGCTCCGTCATACGCGTGATGCAGGATGCAAAAAAACGCTGGGCAATTACGCAGATACCTGAAGTCGAGGGTTCATTCGTGGCGCTGAATGCGGACGATGGTTCTTTCCGCGCGATGGTCGGTGGTTTTGATTACAACCGCAAGAAATTCAACCATGTGACCAGTGCATGGCGTCAGCCAGGGTCAAGCATCAAGCCCTTCATTTATTCAGCCGCACTGGAAAAGGGTTTTTACCCCGGCACCCTGATCAATGACGTACAACTGTCAGAGACATCGGACAGTAATCTGCGCTGGGACCCGCGTAATGATGATGGCAAATATGACGGCCCTATCAGCATGCGCACGGCACTGGCGCAATCCAAGAACGTGGTGTCGGTACGCATCTTGAAAGCCATAGGCGTCGACCATGCCAAGACATGGTTGCCACGCTTTGGCTTTGACAAGGACAAGCACCCTGCCAACCTGACCATGGCACTGGGTACCGGTTCGGTCACACCGCTGCAACTGGCATCGGCTTATGCGGTATTTGCCAATGGCGGTTATGCGGTCAACCCCTGGCTGATCAGCAAGGTGGTGGATGGCAAGGGCGTTGTGCTGTTTGAAAACAAGCCACCTGCCAAAGCGCAGGAAGAGTCACGTGTCATCGATGCCCGCAATGCCTACATCACTGACCAGATGTTGCGTGAAGTGGTACGTAGCGGCACTGGTGCCAGCGCCACCGCAAAACTGGGACGCCGCGACCTAGCAGGCAAGACAGGCACCACCAGCGACGCGGTTGATGGCTGGTTTGCCGGTTATGCGGCAAACGTGGTGGCCGTGGCCTGGATGGGTTATGACGATCCCAAGACCCTCGGTGGCCGCGAGTTTGGTTCTACCCTTGCCTTGCCTATCTGGATAGACACCATGCGCGTGGCACTGGCTGGCAAGCCTGAAGTCGTGCGTGCCGTGCCTGAAGGCATCAGCAATGCCGAGGGTGACTGGATGTTTAATGAATTCTTGAATGGTGCCGGTGTGCGCACGCTGGATATGGGGAATGCACCAGTGGCTGATCCGGCTGCAAGCTCGGCCACGCAGTAGCCTACATAGAAAAAACCCGCAGATCGCTCTGCGGGTAAGTATCCCGACCTTTGGAGGTAAAACATTTCAGGATGGGCGCATGGTAGTGGCTGGACATGACAAGCGCATGACAAATCATGCTCGCCATAAAAAAAGCCCGCTGGCATAGGCCAACGGGCTGAAATCCTGTGCGGGAAGCAAAACAGGATGGTGGTAAATCTCACAAATTCTTGTCAATCAAACTTCTATTCATCAAACAGAGCGCAAAGCACCCTCTTATTCCGCGCCTGAAACACCTTGCACATTTTGTAGACTCTTCTGCATCGCTTTACACAATGTCAGGTTAAGAGATGACTACTACCTACCGCCCACAAAGGTCTTTGCCACGCGAACCACAATTCATGCATGGCACGCCAGGTACTATCTACATTTTGCAAAACGATGGACTGCGCCAGGGTCTGTACAAGATCGGTGCTACCCGCCGCTCTGGCGTTTCCAAGGCCATGGAACTCAACCGTGACCAGCAACAACTGATACCCGGCCAGTATGAATGCGCATTTGAACTGCATACCAAGGATTGCGGCCAGGCCCTTGATGAAATCCTGAAACTGTTCCAGCATGAGCGCCGTGGCAAACGTGGGGATGAATTCTATGAATTCGATCTCGACATCGCCGCCGGTAAAATCGCCAACATCATTGCCACCATCAACCGCCAGGGCCTGATACGCCAGCAACACACGCTCTCGATGATGCGCCACCTCGAACCAGACGAACCCAGCACCAGCAATGCTGAGGCCTTTACTCCACCGCCTTCCGGCATATTCAAAAAGGCGATAGCCTGGGTGAATAGCTGAACTGGTGGCTTGTTTTCAACTCTGCATTTCAACTCTGTATTTCAACTAAACAACCGCCTTCAGATAATTGCGCTCACGCCCAGTCTCCTGGCCCTTGCGCAAGGCGGTAAAGCCTTGATCGAGATCAGCCAGTAGATCCTGTACTGCTTCCAGCCCCACATGCAGGCGCAACATCGGTGCCTGCCATTTGGCTGCATTGACGCTGCGGTAAGAGGCAGGGCTGGTCGGCAAGATCAGGCTCTCGAAGCCGCCCCAGCTAAAGCCAATGCCGAACAGGCGGGTGCGGTCTATCAAGGCAGCGACTTGCTGTTCTGTGATGTCGGCACGGAATACTGCGCCCATCAGGCCGCAGGCATATTCTTCTTTGAAATCACGCTTCCACAATTCATGGCCAGGGCTGCCTGGCATGGGCGGGTACAAGACCTCGGCCACTTCTGGCTGCTCTTTCAACCAGCGTGCGACTACGTGAGCGCTTTCCCTGTGCGCTGCCAGACGTGCTGCCAGCGTGCGCAAACCCCGCAAGGCCAGCGCGGCATCATCTGCACCTATGGTCAGGCCTAGCTGGCGATAAGTATTGCGGATACGCTCTTCCAGCGCTGCCGTCGTCAAAATTGCCCCCATCAGCGCATCAGAATGGCCGACGATGTATTTAGTGGCGGCATGGATGGAGACATCAATACCCAGCTCAAAAGAATCCCAGCCTATAGGCGTGGCCCAGGTAGAGTCAGACACGACGACAGCACCACGCGCATGGGCGGCAGCGGCAATGCCGGGGATGTCCTGTATTTCAAACGTCAGGGAGCCTGGCGACTCAACAAAGATCACCTTGGTATTGAATTGCATGAGATCAGCAATACCACGGCCTACCAGCGGGTCATAATAAGTCGTGGTGACACCCATCTGCTTCAACATGCCATCGCAAAACAGACGGGTTGGGTCATATACGGTATCGACCATCAGCAAATGGTCACCAGGCTGCAGCAAGGCTAACAAGGTGGTCGTGACTGCGGACAAGCCAGAGGGAGTCAGCATGCAGGCAGCAGCGCCCTCAGCCGCGCACAGGGCCTGTTCCAGCGCTTGCGTGGTTTCATTGCCATGGCGACCATAGGCACGGCGTGTGCCACAGGCGTTCTTAAGGGAGGCGACATCAGGAAACAGCATGGTCGAAGCGCGTACTATGGAAGGGTTCACAAACGCTGCATGGTCCTTGCCCTTGCGACCGGCATGGGTCAGGCGGGTGGCGGTTTGTAATACTGGCTCGACGATAATCATGGTGATTCCTTTGTTATTTCTATGCATTAACTGATTGCTACCCTGATATGTATCGATAAAGACCATGATCACGTCAGGGTGGTACCAGACATATCCTAGCAACAGCACATAAGAATTTTTTACCAAATTATTCAAGGATTTGTGCTATTTTTAGAAAAATTTCCTACAAATTAGAATATATGGACAAAATTGATCTAGAAATACTGAATATCTTGCAGAAAGATGCCTCCATTGCACTGGCCGATCTGGCCCAGGCCGTGCATTTGTCCGTGACGCCGTGCTGGCGCCGTGTGCAAAAGTTGCAGGAAGATGGTGTCATCAGGCAGCAAGTCACACTCTGTGATCCGGTCAAGCTGAACCTCGGTTTGACGGTGATGGTGGCGCTGAAGGCAGCCCAGCATAATGAAAAATGGATGCAGCGTTTTATTGCTGGCGTGGGCGCGATACCAGAGATCGTCGAAATCCTGCGCATGAGTGGCGACATCGACTATCTGCTAAAAGTCTATGTGCCCGACATGGCGGGCTTTGATCAGGTCTATAAAAAGCTGGTAAAGGTAGCTGACCTGCAGGATGTCAGCTCCAGCTTTGTGATGGAAGTCATCAAGAACACCACGGCCTTGCCATTGAATTATGCGGTGCTGAAAAGTGGTAAAGCCTAGGCAAGCGTTAATTTCTTCGTAGGAGCGGCTTCAGCCGCGAACATTTTTACCGTGTCGCGCATTCGCGGCTAAAGCCACTCCTACAAAAACAGTGGGCCTGTTTATCCCCTGAAGCGGTAATGCTCTTGCGTGAACAAGTCGATACCGCATTGCAGGTTTTCTATCCAGTCCAGAAAAGCCGTGATTGCTTCACGCCCCTGGAAATAGCGGCCATGCTGTGGCACCAGCATATCCACATCCATTTTCCTGACCATGTTCGCCCACAGACGGCAGACCTTGTTCGACACCATATAGCGCTTGTGAAAGCCACTCATGCTATGCACATGATCAAGAAATTGTGACTTGGTGGTGATGGCTGTTTCTATGTCGTGCGCATCGACCATGGAAGCACCGACGTCACCAGAAAACAGGATTTTTGATTTGCTGTCATAGAACTGAAAATTACCTTCGGCATGCAGGAAATGCGCAGGCACGGCATGGATGATGGTATCGCGCAAACGCACCGGCATGCCTTCATCGGGGATACCGACGATGCGGCCTTCTGCACGGTTCAGGTTACAAAAATGCGGCACAAAGCGTGACCATAATTTGGAGACATACAGATCGCAATTCGTACCCATGAGCCACTTGTCGAGTGCGCCTATGATGTCAGGGTCCTGATGCGATGCAAACAGATACTTGAGGTCCTTTTTTGGCAGGTATTTGTGCAGGCTGACCAGCAATGCATTATAGGTCAGATTACCGGAAGGATCGATCAAGGCTCCCTCACCTTCTGATACGACAAGGAACTGGTTGGCCTGGACGGCGTGGTCTGCAGTATCGTCCAGCAGATCATTGAACATCACGCAGATGTGTTTGCCGTCATTAAAAAGTTCTATCGCCAATTGAGCCCCGCATACCATAGTGTGAAATGCTATTGTAGAAAAACTGGCTAAACCGTTCTTGACATGGATCAAGCCATGGCTAATCCAGCTCACATGAAATCTTGTCATCTGTGCTTTCTGCCACAGCGAAAAGACGGCAAAGCGGCTAGACTCTTGTGAACAGAAGTAAACCTGTCTCTCCTTTTTCCAGGCAAACGCACGCATGATAGAACGCATACTATCCATCATCCTTCCTGTGTTCATCATCATCGGCCTTGGCTATGCCTATGCACGGCGCAAGGGCCCGGCTGCTGCGGCGGATATGGTCTCGGTCAACCGCATCAGCATGGATGTGCTGTGCCCCTTGCTAATTTTCACTGCGCTGGCGGGCAAGGACTTTGATGTTGCCCACAACCTGTGGCTGATACTGGCAGGCGCCTTGATTGCGCTGGGCTCAGGTTTGCTGGCATGGCCGGTGGCGCGCCTGCTGGGTTATGACGTGCGCAGTTTTGTGCCACCGATGATGTATAACAATTGCGGCAATATGGGTTTGCCGCTGGCAGCACTGGCCTTTGGCACCAGCGGCCTGTCGGCTGCGGTGGCGCTGTTCATGGCTTGCAACCTGGTGTATTTCACGGTGGGCATACGCATCATCCAGCATGGTCATCCTGATCATCAGGATAACCCCTGGCGCTTTTTGCTGAGCCCGATGATGCTGGCAATGGCAGCGGGCATGCTGTTTGCGGTCTTGCATATCCCATTACAGCCCACACTTTTCCTGGCCTTGAAAATGACGGGAGATGCCTGCATCCCCATCATGCTGTTTGCACTCGGGGTGCGTATGCTGGACATCAATTTTGCCAGCTGGCGCATAGGCATGGCAGGTGCCATCGTCTGCCCATTGGCAGGCCTGCTGGTGGCCGGCATACTGGAATTTATCTTGCCTCTCACAGCCACCCAGCGCGGCCAGATGTATTTGTTTGCGGCGCTGCCGCCCGCTGTATTTTGCTTCATGGTGGCGGAGCAATATAAACAGGAACCTGACAAGGTCGCGTCTATCGTTTTGCTCGGCAATGCCGCAGCGGTGCTATTTGTACCTTTAGGACTGTGGCTGGGTTTGCGTTAGAACATTCGCCAGGCAACATAGGCCGGCACCAGCGCCATGGGGCCTGGCAGCAAGACTAGCCAGGCAAAGCGGTTAAGCCCGGGGATCAGCGCGCTCACACCCGGCTTACCTGGATGGTAAGTAATGCTGACGGTACTACCCTCGGGATATTTGGCGACGATATTCCTTGCGACCCGCTTGCCCGGCCAGCCACAAAAAAATGCTTTGTTTCCCTGATAAACCTGACCATTGACAGTGTAGTCATACTGTAACTGGAAACTCCATTCTTGTATGGCACTGTCTTTATATCCCGTCGTGTTATGGAAGTACCTTCGTACTCTGCATACCCTGACTTTTGCCTGCACCGTAGGCCAGTGCACGCTTTGACTGGCTCTGAAAAGTTCCACTACAGACCAGAACATCCAGGCAACGGCAATGAAGAGGAACAGAATAGCGAAGTAGATTCCCATGGCTGCAAAAAACCTGACATAAAAAATCCCCGGCAGATCATCTCTGGCGGGGATAGTGTTGAGATGAGCAAGCTATATTAAACCAGCCTTTGCCAGATAGCTGTCGTCGCAGCCGCCTGGTTCAAAGAATAGAAATGCAGACCCGGAGCACCACCTGCGAGCAGGCGTTCACACATGGCAGTTACTACATCCAAACCAAAGGCTTTGATAGACGCAGTATCGTCACCATAACTGGCCAGCTTCAAACGTATCCAGCGCGGGATTTCTGCGCCGCACATTTCAGAGAAACGCTGTAGCTGTGTGCTATTCGTGATAGGCATGATGCCTGCCACGATAGGCGCTGTCACGCCTGCCTTACGCGCTTCTTCAACAAAACGGAAGTAGGCATCAGCATTGTAAAAATACTGGGTGATGGCGGCATTCGCACCAGCATTCATCTTGCGCACGAAGCTGTTCAGATCATCTTGCGGTGAACGGGCCTGTGGGTGCATTTCAGGATAGGCTGCCACTTCGATATGGAACCAGTCACCAGTCTCGGCACGGATAAATTCGACCAGTTCATTGGCATAGCGAAATTCACCACCCATGCCATAACCACTGGGCAAGTCGCCACGCAGGGCGACCAGGCGGCGGATGTCATTGGCTTTGAATTCATTGAGAATAGTACGGATGGATTCATGGGTACCACCCACGCAGGACAGATGCGGTGCGGCATCGTGGCCTTCGCGGCGTATCTCGGTCACGGTATCAAGCGTACCCTGCTGGGTAGTGCCGCCAGCACCAAAAGTGACAGAGAAATATTTAGGATTAAGTTCGGCCAGCTTGGCCCTTGTGACACGCAGCTTTTCCGTGCCTTCCGCCGTCTTGGGCGGAAAAAATTCTATGCTGAAATTAGGCGTCTTCATCTTTTTTATTTTGCAACAATAAGGTCGAGAGTGCCCAGGAGATCACGCTGTACAACAATGCGCCACCTACCGCCGCCCAGAAGCCGGTAACGTGGAAACCATCTACCATATTTGCCACGCCCCAGAACATCAGACCATTAATGATGAAGATGAACAGGCCCAGACTCAATACCGTTGCCGGTAATGTCAGTATCAATACGATAGGGCGGATGATGGTGTTGACCAGGCCCAGCACGACTGCCACGACCAGTGCCGTACCAAAAGTGTCGATTTGCACCGACGAAATGAGATAAGGAATCGCCAGCAAAGCCAGCGCATTGACCAACCAGGTTGCCAGTAAACGCATACATGCTCCTGTTGTAGAGGGATGAAGCTGTAGCCACAAGATACAGCTTCATTGCACACCTGCCCAGGTCTGCAAACTTCAAACTACAAGTTGCAAACCCGGACAGGCGCTGTCGTGGATTAATTCGTGGATTAATAACGGTAGTGATCTGGCTTGTAAGGGCCGTTTTGGCTCACGCCGATATAGGTAGCCTGTTCTTCTGTCAGCACGCTCAGTTGTGCATTGAGTTTTTTCAATTGCAGACGGGCGACTTTTTCATCCAGATGTTTAGGCAAAGTGTAGACGCCGACTGGATATTTCGCTGTATTGGCAAACAATTCGATTTGCGCAATAGTCTGGTTAGCAAAAGAAGAACTCATGACATACGATGGGTGACCTGTACCGCAACCCAGGTTCACTAGGCGGCCTTCTGCCAGCAGGATGATGCGTTTACCGTCAGGGAAAATCACGTGGTCAACTTGTGGCTTGATGTTTTCCCAGGTGTATTGCTTCAATGCGGCAACGTCGATTTCATTATCGAAGTGACCGATGTTGCAGACGATGGCCTGGTCTTTCATCTTCAGCATATGTGCATGGCTGATGACGTGGTAGTTGCCTGTCGTTGTCACAAAAATGTCGCCATGTTCAGCAGCATATTCCATGGTCACGACGCGGTAGCCTTCCATCGCTGCCTGCAATGCGCAGATAGGATCGATTTCAGTTACCCATACCTGGGCAGACAAAGCACGCATGGCTTGCGCAGAGCCCTTGCCTACATCACCGTAACCGGCGATAACAGCAACCTTGCCAGCGATCATGACGTCAGTTGCACGCTTGATGCCATCGACCAGGGATTCACGGCAGCCATACAGGTTGTCGAACTTGGACTTGGTGACGGAATCATTGACGTTGATAGCAGGGAAAGCCAGCTTGCCATCTTTGTGCATCTGGTACAGGCGATGTACGCCAGTGGTTGTTTCTTCTGTCACGCCCTTGATTTCTGCCAGGCGTTTGGAGTACCAGGTGCCATCGATAGCCAGGTGTTTTTTGATCGCATTGAACAGGCAGATTTCTTCTTCTGAACCTGGGTTGGCCAGCACAGAAATATCTGTTTCAGCACGTGTACCCAGATGCAGCAACAAGGTAGCATCGCCGCCATCATCAAGAATCATGTTGGAATAACCGCCGTCTTTCCATTCGAAAATACGGTGGGTGAAATCCCAGTATTCATCCAGGTTTTCGCCTTTGAAAGCGAACACTGGCGTGCCGCCAGCAGCAATCGCTGCAGCTGCGTGATCTTGTGTGGAGTAGATATTGCAAGATGCCCAGCGCACTTCTGCACCCAGGGCCAGCAGTGTTTCGATCAACACGGCAGTCTGGATAGTCATGTGCAGGGAACCGGTTATACGGGCACCCTTCAATGGTTGAGTAGCCGCGAATTCTTCACGGATAGCCATCAGGCCCGGCATTTCTGTTTCAGCAATGCGGATTTCTTTACGGCCCCAGTCAGCGAGACTGAGATCAGCAACGAAAAAATCTTGGGAAGCAGTATTGGATGTGTTTGCTACGACGGCGTTCATCACGCCCTCCTTTCTAATGAAAAAAGTAACGTGAGCGCGGTTATGGATATCCCAAGCCTGGCAAAAACTCGTAGTTTTCGTCGCAACGCTCCTTGGAAGATTTGAAGTATAGCGCAGCTCAGGCATTTTTGCTGATTTCTTGCGTTATCAAAGAAACCATAAAAGTGCTGCTCCATAGAGGTTTTGAGACTACTTTTTCTGTTTAATGCTTTTTTATTTCTTTTTCAAAGCAGACCGCCTCTGCCTTGCCCACATACTTGCCAAAATTGGGAATGCGGTAATAACCATGTTTTTCATAAAAGGCAACAGCACGCTGATTGATCAGGCGGGTTTCCAGCCGCAGCTTCAGGTAGCCATATTCTTTGGCCGCAGCCTCAAGATGTGTCAATACGGCCAGGCCTGCACCCGCTACCTGCGCATACATGCGCTTGACTTCTGCGACGCCTTCGCCCATGGGGCGAAAAGCACCACAGCCTACTGCCTTGCCATCGGCACTGCGTGCCAGCACAAACAGCGCACCGGGTACGCGTACATCCTCTGCATCAAAGGATGAACGCCCACTGCTACCGGTGATCGCAGCCAGGCGGTCGGAAAGCTCATCCAGCAAAACAGCGGCCTCGGGCAAGGCCGGGTCTGATGCCGCGACGTGAAACTCATGCATGCGAGTAAGTACCTGCCAGCCTGTCAATGTCCGTCGAAATTACAAACGGTGAACAAAGGCAAGCCACTATCCTTGATAATCTTCGAGCCACCAAGCTCAGGCAAATCGACGATGACAGCACCTTCGACTACCGTTGCGCCCAGACGCTCCAGCAATTTTTTGCCTGCCATCATGGTGCCGCCAGTGGCAATCAAGTCGTCGATGAGGACGACACGGTCGCCTTTTTTGCAGGCATCGGAATGCAGTTCCACTGTCGCGCTGCCATATTCAAGCTCATATTGCTCGGACACAGTATGGAAAGGCAGCTTGCCTTTCTTGCGGATAGGTACGAAACCCAGGTTCAGCTCATAGGCGACCACTGAGCCTATGATAAAGCCGCGTGCATCCAGGCCAGCCACGACGTCGAGCTTTTCATCCATGTAGCGATGTACGAACATATCGATGAGTACGCGGAATACTTTAGGATTTTGCAACAAGGGGGTAATGTCGCGGAACATCACGCCTGCTTGTGGCCAGTTTTCCACCGTGCGTATATGTTCTTTAATGTACTCTGATGGATTTAACATCAAGCATGTCCTTCAAATTTTAAAATAACCCGCTATTTTAACAGCCGCTGCTCTGCTCTAGCGACTGCTTCGGAAGTTCCCCTGACAACGACCACGTCGCCATTCTGTAAAACGATGTCCCCGAGCTCTGCCAGCCTGGCTTTACCACGGCGCACGGCATGGATATCGACCTCCAGCTCTTCGAGCTTCAAATCTGGCAAATGCTGGCCTATCGCATTGGCACGCTCGGTCAGGATGACGGTATGAAGGCGTATTTGCATGCTCTCAGGGCTGTCTGCCGCATCGCTGGCGCCATGGAAGAAGCCGCGCAGGGATTCATAGCGCGCCTCACGCGCGACCTGCACCCTGTGTACCACGCGGCGCAAGGGCACACCGAGCATCACCAGCGCATGCGAAGCCAGCATCAGGCTGCCCTCCATGAGTTCTGGCACCACCTCAGTAGCACCGGCAGCCCTGAGTTTATCCAGATCAACATCATCATGGCTGCGCACGATAACAGGCAGACTGGGGTTCATCTCATTGACGAAATGCAAAACCTTGAGCGCAGATGCGGTGCTGGTATAAGTCACCACGAGGGCCGAGGCGCGGTTAACGCCAGCCGCCAGCAGGCTTTCACGTCTTGCCGCATCGCCATACGAGACATTGGCACCGGCAGTCTGCGCTTCCCGCACGCGGTCAGGATCAAGATCGAGTGCGTGATAATCAATATTTTCTTCTGCCAGGATACGTGCCAGGCTCTGTCCACTACGGCCAAAGCCGGCAATGATCACATGCTTCTTGGTGGTCATGGTGCGGGCCGCAATCTGGGTCAGTGCCAGCGATTGCATCATCCATTCGTTGGCAGAGAATTTCATGACGATGGCATCAGACTTGGACAAAATGAAGGGTGAGATCAGCATGGAAATCACCATTGACGCCAAAATCAATTGCACCAGCATAGGATCAACCAGTTGCAAGCCCCCTGCCTGGTTCAACAAAACGAAGCCGAATTCACCGGCCTGTGCCAGACCCAGACCAGTACGCAAGGCAACACTGGTGGAATTGCCAAATGCTCTTGCCAGCGCCGCGATCAGTACAAACTTCAGCAAGACAGGCCCGGTCAGCAGCAACAGCACCAGCCAGAATTGCTCATATACCAGCCGCACATTGAGCAACATGCCGACGGTAATAAAGAACAGCCCGAGCAAGACATCGCGGAATGGCTTGATATCTTCTTCCACCTGATGGCGGTATTCAGTTTCAGAAATCAGCATGCCAGCGACGAAGGCACCCAGCGCCATCGACAAACCGGCTTTCTCGGTCAGCCAGGCAGCGCCCAGGGTAATGAACAAGAGATTCAACATGAACAACTCTTGCGAGCGCCGCTTGACCACGATGTGGAACCAGGCGCGCATGAGTTTTTGCCCCACCACCAGCAGCAAGACCAGCACCACCACCGCCTTGCCACTCGCCAGCGCCAGGGTTTTACCAAGATCAGGGGATTTTGATGCCAGCGCAGGCACGAGGATCAGCAGCGGCACCACGGCCAGATCCTGGAACAGCAGCACGCTGATAATCTGCCTGCCATGCAGGCTTTCCAGCTCCAGCCTTTCCGTCAGCATTTTCGAGACGATGGCGGTTGAGGACATCGCCAATGCGCCGCCAAGGGCGAATGAGGCTTCCCAACTGATCTGGAACATGCCTGGTAAAAAGCGGCTGGCTACCCAGCCAAATACCATGCTGGTCAGTATAGTGACCAGTACCTGCGCCATCCCGAGGCCAAATACCGCCTTGCGCATGGCCATGAGTTTGGACAGCGAGAACTCCAGTCCTATCGAAAACATCAGGAAGACCACGCCAAATTCGGCCAGTTCATGGGTCACGGCACTGTCTTCTGCCATGCCAAAACCGTGCGGGCCTATGAAGATGCCAACCACCAGATAACCCAGCATGGGCGGTAGTTGCAGCATACGGAATGCGACCACGCCCAATACGGCAGCAGCCAGCAATAAAAGTGTGGTGTCCAGTCCTGTCATGTCGCCTATTATTGCCGATTTATCGCCTTGCTATCCTGCTTTTGGGCAAACATAATTCATTACGTTACAACTGGCAAAGTTTTTGCTTTGAGGATTTCGTTTATACTTCTGGCATGAATGAACTGAATGCACCTTTAACTTTTAAACAACAAGCACCGACAGACCCGGCTGTCGCAGCGCAACGCGCCCTGAAACTGGCTCGCGAGACCCTGCAAATCGAGGCTGACGCCCTGCTTGCCCTGCAAAAACGCCTGGGCAATGGCGATGCTGCCGGATTCGCACAGGCAGTCAGCATGTTGTTGGCATGCCACGGTAGGGTCGTGGTTTCTGGCATAGGCAAGTCTGGTCATATTGCGCGCAAGATTGCGTCGACCTTTGCCTCCACCGGCACCCCATCGTTTTTTGTCCATCCGGCTGAGGCTGCCCATGGGGACCTGGGCATGGTGACACCGCAGGATGTGTTTATCGCCATCTCTTATTCTGGCGAAGCATCTGAGTTGATGTCTATCCTGCCTATCATCAAGCGTCTGGGTGTAAAACTGATTGCCATGACCGGCAACCCGGAATCCAGTCTGGGCAAACTGGCTGATATTCATTTGAACCTGCATGTAGACAAAGAAGCCTGCCCGCTGAACCTGGCACCAACGGCCAGCACCACAGTCACGCTGGCACTCGGTGATGCCCTGGCGGTGGCGGTGCTGGATGCACGAGGTTTTCGCGAAGAAGACTTTGCCCGCTCCCACCCTGGTGGATCACTCGGTCGCCGTCTGCTGACGCACGTCAGGGATGTCATGCGCACCAATGGAGACATCCCGCAGGTGGGGCCAGAAACCAGCCTGAAAACTGCGCTGCTGGAAATTACCAAAAAAGGTATGGCGATGACTGCCGTAGTGGATGAACAGCAGCAGGTGCTGGGCATCTTCACCGATGGTGACTTGCGCCGCCTGATGGATGGCACGCGTGATTTCACCCAGTTGCGCATTGCCGATGTCATGAACCACGCGCCGCGCCGCATACGCCCGGAACAATTGGCTGTCGAAGCCGTCGAAGTCATGGAAACTTACCGCATCAACCAGTTGCTGGTCGCTGACGACAGCGGCAAGCTGGTGGGTGCCTTGCATATCCATGACCTGACCAGGGCCAAGGTGATCTGATGAATAATCCTGTAGATTCTGTAGAAAGAGCCAGCAAAGTCCGGCTCATGATTTTTGATGTCGATGGCATACTGACTGATGGCAGCCTGTACTTTGGGCCAGACGGCGAAATGATGAAATGCTTTAATGTGCTGGATGGGCAAGGTATCAAGCTCTTGCAACAGGCAGGCATTATCACGGCCATCATCAGTGCGCGGCAATCGGCCATCGTCAGCAAGCGAGCGGCTGATCTTGGCATCAGCCATGTCAGCCAGGGTATCCATGACAAGAAGAGTGCATTTCTTGACCTGCTGGCGAAGCTGGATATCCCTGCTGAACACTGCGGCTTTATCGGTGACGACGTGATTGATTTACCGATACTGACCAGGGTTGGCTTTGCAGCCAGCGTACCGAATGCCCATGCTGAAGTACAACAACGTGTTCAGTACATCACCAGAGCCAGTGGCGGCCAGGGTGCTGCGCGCGAAGTCTGCGACTTCATCCTGCGTGCCCAGGGCAAATATGAACAGGCTTTACAAGCATATCTGACATGAAACCCCAAATGACCATAGACCGCTTCCGCATCTGGCTGGCCGTGATCCTGCTGGGCGTGATCACCATGGGCACGATCTGGGTCATGGAAGTCATACGCCGGCATGCCGACGATGAGCAAAACCGCACTTCCGCCAGATCAGCGCCTGATTACTATGTCGAGAAATTCAATTTCATCCGGTTATCGAACAATGGCAAGGCCAATTACCATATCACTGGTGACAGCCTGGTGCATTTGCCGCGGACTGACAATATAGAAATCAAGCACCCGCAGATCAACAGCTTTGACAAGGACAGACCACCGCTGCATCTGCGTGCTGAACTCGCCGTGGTATCGCAAAAATCATCGCTGACCACGCCCAAGCGCGAGCATGACATGGTTCATCTGTATGACAATGTCAGCATGGAAAGGCCCGAGGGCCTGAGTTCACAATTCGTGCGTGTGGAGTCTGATTATCTTTTGCTCCTGCCGGATGACGATATCGTTAAAACCGACAAACCGGTTTCAATTACGACCGGCAAACTGCACTCAACTGCAACTGGCATGATTGCCAATAATTCAACCCAAGGCCTGGAATTGCTGAGCAAGGTTTACATTCAACTCAAGAAACGTGAACCCGCCCCCAAAACCGGGAATAAATAAGCAAGAAAGCGAATATGCACATGATCAAAACATCATTTAGCGTCACACGCTTGATCAGCCTGGCCTGCCTGGGCCTGGCCTGTGTTTCTGCGAATGCAGAAAAAGCCGATAGTAATAAAGAAACCATCATCAAAGCAGGTTATGGCATCAGTGATGGCAAAGCCAGCGTCAGCAGATTATCCAAGGGCGTGTCCCTGGTGCGCGGCACCCTGACCGTCACTTCTGAGAGTGCCGTCGTGACCGAAGCCCCGAATGGCGATCAGTTTGTTGTTCTGACAGGTGGCAGTGGCCGCAAAGTCACCTTCCGCCAGAAACGCGATGGTGGCCCTGATCTGTGGGTAGATGGCGAAGCTGACCGTGCTGAATACAACCAGAGTACAGAAATCGTCAAATTCATTTCCAAGGCCAAGGTACGCTACCTCGAAGGCAAACGCGTCACCCAGGAACAGGAAGGTGAATACCTGTCTTATGACAGCAAGAATGATGTTTTTGTTGGCACGAATTCGACCAGTGGCCAGCATGTAGATGGTTCAGGCAATATCACCATCACCTTGCAACCAAAACCAGAAAAACAGGCTAAATAAGATGACTGCACAGTCAAGCAGCACCTTGCTTGTCAAGGGCTTGCAAAAGCGCTATGGCGCGCGCCAGGTCGTGCGCGATGTCTCACTGCTATTGAAAAGTGGCGAAGTCGTGGGTTTGCTGGGCCCGAATGGCGCAGGCAAAACCACTTCGTTTTACATGATCGTCGGCCTGGTACCTTCCGACGCAGGGGATATCACGATCGATGACGTGAATATTTCTCAACTGCCTATCCATGAACGCGCCGTACTGGGTTTGTCTTACCTGCCGCAAGAAGCTTCGGTATTTCGCAAGCTGACGGTAGAGGACAATATCCGTGCCGTACTCGAATTGCAAAAAGACAGCGAAGGCAAATATCTCGGTGCCAAGAAAATTGAGCAAAGGCTCAATGCCCTGCTGGCAGATTTGCAGATAGAAAAAATACGTGAAAGCCAGGCCTTGTCACTGTCAGGTGGTGAACGCCGCCGCGTCGAAATTGCCCGCGCACTCGCGACCAACCCACGCTTTGTCTTGCTCGATGAGCCCTTTGCCGGTGTTGATCCTATCGCCGTCATCGAAATTCAACGCATCGTGCGCTTCCTCAAGGAACGCGGCATAGGTGTCTTGATCACCGATCATAATGTACGCGAAACCCTGGGCATCTGCGATCACGCCTATATCATCAACCAGGGCGCGGTACTTGCCAGCGGCAAGCCTGACGACATCATACAAAATGAATCTGTACGTCGCGTTTATCTCGGAGAACACTTCCGGATGTGACGGGAATCATCATGAAACAAAGCCTGCAACTACGTACCTCACAACATCTGGCCTTAACGCCGCAATTGCAGCAATCAATACGATTATTGCAGTTATCCACTTTGGAATTGCATCAGGAGCTGGAGACGCTGCTGACCGATAACCCCATGCTGGAACGTGTCGATGATCCCCTCGATCACGCCGTACGCCTGCTGGCCGATGGTGCCATCAATACCAGCAGTACTTCTGCAGATGCCGGCATGGAAGCACCGGCAGCAAGAGAAGACAGTGACAGGTCAGCAGAACCGACTGCCGCAGATGCAGAAACCGTCATCAGCAATGACAGCACCACTTCCAGCGAAGAAGACTGGGGCTTTGATGATGTACAGCATGGCAGCAAATCTGGCGATGATGAAGATGGCCGCCCGCAGCTCGGTGCAGCCCATATCACCCTGCGTGAGCACTTGCAGGAACAGATGCGTCTTAACCTGCGCGAACCGCGTGACCGTGCCCTGGTCGAGTTGATGATCGATGCGCTCGACAATAACGGTTACCTGACCGAAACATTAGATGAAATACATGCCAGTTTACCACTGGAACTGTGCGTAGAACCAGAAGAGCTGGCGTTTGCGCTGAACATGCTGCAAAGCTTTGATCCGGCAGGTGTCGGTGCGCGCAGCCCGTCTGAATGCCTGGCCTTGCAAATCAGGCGTCTGCCAAAAGTTGCTTTCGTCACACGCAGGCTGGCATTGCAAATTGTTGAAACACAACTGGCTTTATTTGCACAAAGAGATTTCACCAAACTCAAGAAAATCTTCGATTGCGACGACGAAGATTTGCGCGATGCACAAACCATTATCCGCCTGTGCAAACCACGACCTGGCCTGGCCTTTGCTGCCGATGAATCGGACTATGTCGTACCAGATGTGATCGTCAGAAAATCCGGCAACGGCTGGCAAGTCATGCTGAATCAGGATGTCATGCCCAGGCTGCGGGTAAGCAGCATGTATGCCAACATCATGAAGCAAAACCGTGGCGAGGCTGGCATGGGCGCGCAATTGCAGGAAGCCCGCTGGCTCATCAAGAATATGCGGCAACGTTTTGAGACTATATTGCGCGTTGCACAAGCCATAGTCGAAAGGCAACGCAATTTTTTCACGCACGGTGCTGTTGCAATGCGCCCCCTTGTTTTGCGCGAAATTGCTGATACACTAGGATTACACGAGAGCACTATCTCACGTGTAACAACCCAAAAATACATGTTGACCCCACATGGCATGTTTGAGTTGAAGTACTTTTTCGGCAGCCATGTCGCGACGGAAACAGGGGGTGAAGCATCTTCCACCGCGATACGTGCACTCATCAAGCAGTTGATAGGAGCAGAAGACCAGAAAAGCCCACTCTCTGATAGCAAAATTGCAGACATGCTGGGTGAACAGGGCATGGTAATTGCCCGACGGACAGTTGCCAAATACCGTGAAGCCCTCAAAATCCCCCCAGTCAGTTTGCGTAAATCTTTGTAAGCAGTCCTTGTAATCACGGTTTGAATTGCTATATATGATTTAGCTCAAGGCAAATAAATGCTGAGAGCGTATCGTTATAGCAAGCAACATCACTATAGGAGCACAGTATGAATCTCACCATCAGTGGACATCACGTCGAAGTAACTCCTGCAATTCGTGAATATGTACATACCAAACTAGAACGTATCAGGCGGCATTTCGACCAGGTCATTGATATCGCCGTCATCCTGACGGTGGACAAGCTCCGGGAAAAGGAAAAACGACACAAAGCCGACATCAATTTGCATATCAGCGGTAAAGATATTCACGTTGAAAGCCTGGCGCATGATCTGTATGCAGCAATCGATGCACTGGTAGATAAACTTGATCGCCAGGTCATCAAGCATAAAGATAAAATGCAAGACCATCAGCACGACGCCATCAAGCACATACCTGATCCGGCATCGGCTTCATAAGACCCCAGTCCTTACCCTGACAGGGTTGTGGACATCCAAAACAAGGACGCTAGAAGGCGTCCTTTTTGTTGGGTGAATGGTTTTGAGGTTAACAATTTACATCAATCAGTAACTGAATTACTCTGAGACAATCCGCATACATATTAACGTCATTCCAGCGTGCTATTAGCTGGAATCCAGTGGCGTTCGCGGCATGCCATGTCGCTCGTTAAATGACGTACTTTGACTAAAACGTTTGTCCCCTGTCGATACAAGCCGGGGCAAAAAGCTTCAAGTAATGTGCGCACGTATTATGTCTGTGATTAGTTGCTTCAACAATCGTGGTACTTAGCTGCACTTTCCGAGTATTGAAGATAGTATTCATTCACTGTATTGTAAGGTTAACTGTTCAAATTCAGTAAATGTTCAATCACAAAATGGAAAGTTTTATGGATAAGCTGAAACAAATTCTCACTCAAGAAGATACAGTCTTATTCATTGGGTCTGGAATATCATTATGGTCAGGGCTTCCATCTTGGTCAGGACTAATTGAAGAACTTGCGAAATTTGTCGAATCAGTAGGTGCCAACGCCGAGCTTGTTCGTGCGGAGGTTGGCCGTGGTGACCTATTACAAGCTGCAAGCTACGGGTTTGATAAATTAACGAAGCAGCAGATTGGCGACTTTATTCGGGCCACATGTCGATATGGCGTCGCTAGACCGCATGATATTCACAGAAAAATTGTAGCTTTGAGAACCCGCTGCTTTGTCACAACGAACTACGATAATCTCATTGAAGAAGCTCTCCGGCAATGGCAACCAGATCGATTTTTCCGTCCACCAATAACGAATCGACATCTGACTGAAACCGCCGAAATTATCCACGCTCGCGCCATTGACTTTGTCTTTAAGCCTCACGGTGATGCGGCAGACAGTGACAGCATAATTCTGACGCGCGAGCAGTATCGACAATTACTTCCTCAAGGAGAACGACAGAATGCATTAGAATCTTTGAAAATACTGCTAGCAAGTCGACCAGTTGTTTACCTTGGGTTTGGTTTGCGAGATCCAGATTTTCTTTACGTCCGGGATCTACTTGCGAATACTTACAAAGGTGGCACTCGTGACCACTATGCCATTATGGCCGACTTGACTGAGGCGGAAACTGACTACTGGAGACGTAACTATGGCATCCACCTCGTTAATTACACAACAACAATTAATCAGAACGGGACGAAAGAGCATACCCGTCTGCTCGATCTTCTTGACTCGCTTTCTAGGCCTGAATCAACGGCCTCAGCTCCAAGCCTAAATGATACATGCAATGACGCGTGCTCCCCAGACCAAGTTCTTTCATTGGCACGTCACGCAGCGCGATTGTCACGTGCACCAAAGGTAATTCCTGAGTTCGAAATCCGAGTGCATACAGAGCTTAGTACTAAGAGACACAGCAATTTTTACCAGCAATCGAACAAATTTGACCACTACGCAGTTGACAAATTTTTAGCTGAGGGGCCAGAACGCGCCATTCTTGTTGGATTACCAGGCGCAGGAAAATCATATGCGCTTCAGCAAGCCGCAGCGAGATTGGCGGACAAGCTTCATGAAATCTGTCTTTCAGAACCGTTCGACGAATCGTCTGTAGTTATTCCAGTTCTAGTTGATCTTAAGCTATATCGTGGAGATCTTGCCAAGCTAGTGAGTCAAACACTACCTGTTAGTTTGCCGTTCTATGAGATGAATCAGAGATTTCGGTTTAAGGTGTTATTAGATTCATTTAATGAAATGCCCAGAGAATATTGGGAAACTGGCACCTATGAAGCCGATTTTTCTAGATTTGCTGACGGTGTTGGGTGGTCATCTCTGATAATTGGCTCAAGAACGAACGATGGTCTCGACAAATTGGAATTCCCGGCTTATTACCTCGACCAAATAGATGACAAAGTTGTGTCAGCAGAAATCAGTCAGAGAAAAATCAATATCTCTGGTCGTTTTGAACAGGAAATCCGGCAATTGTTACAAAAGCCCTTCTATTTTCAATTCATCATAAGCGGTGCGGTTCTCCTGCCACCTCAGGCGCATCCGAGAGACTTCTACGATTCGTTTTTTATCAATATAGACAACGCATTTGTTGAACGATTCGGTAAAGCATTCGAAATAGAAAAAGCATTGTCTCTTGCCGCATATGACGCAATCAATCGCGGCGAAGAGGCATATCCTTTGTCGGATCTTCTCCGCGTTTTGAGGGCGAATATCGAAGCAACTGGATTTTCGAATATTAATGCGCAAGATATAGCTAATTGGCTTGTTTCAATTTCTGTTTTGATTCCTCACATTGGAGGACGGATTGCGTTCGTACATCAGTCGATCACTGAATATTTAGCAGCCAAAGAACTTGCCCGCCGGTATCTAATAACTCCACAAATTCTCAAAGAGAAACTAACGCTAACAAGATGGGATCAGGCACTGTTTCTCTCCCTTAGTCTTTTACCCGACTCACAAGCTGAAGCATTTTTCAACGACATAGTCAATGCTGACTTCGCCCTTGCATTGAATGCAGTGAGATATCTTGAGGTGGGGCGCGATGATGTCGTGACAAAGCTGCTTACCAAGGTTCCTGATCGCATAGAGGGATTTGATCAATTTGAGACGCGGATTGGATGGTATATCGAATCTTTACTGCCAATTTCGGAAATCCACGAGCCGCAATTGCGATCACTATTAAAAATTGGAAGCACTGTTGCAAGCGCCGCGGTGAAGCGCCTTATTGATTTGAAAGGTGCCGAAATCAAAGACGAAATGCTTCGCGAGATGGTAGAGGCTCGGTCAGATTACAATTATTGTGTCAACGGTATCGCAAGGCCCCTCAAACCTTTTGCCATCTGTGAGGACATCAGAAAAATTGCCTTATTGGCAAACTCCATTTCGGACGAAGTAACGCCTGATTCTAATGATGACACTGCTCTTGGGTTCATCTCAGGGGCGGCAGAGTTTCTGACCAATATTAACATTTCCTCCATAAAAGAAGAATTTGTGCCTATTGCCAAGTCAACGCCTATATCGGAGATACATGCGCGTATATTGTGCGACATTCTCTGGGGGCAACATTCAACGGAAGCATTAGAGCTTGCTGGAGACCTCTTGCTTCGCGGCATTAATAAAGCCGCTACAGCGATCTGTTTCATCGTTGGTTTCGGTAAAAAAGAGCGGCAGCTTTCTTGGACTTCTTTCACACTTGAACATCTAAATCGACTGATCACAATGATGGACGATCCCAAAGAAGACTCCTGGGCACTCAAAGCGCTTAAAGGTCTTTGTTCGGGACGGCAAGACATTGCAGAGATCGTTAAGACAATGGCAATGGAAAGATCGGGGATAGCAAAGGCATCACTACTTTACTGCGCAATACAAACAGAAGTCTCTCACGTAATCAATGCTTTATGTGAACTCGTCAACATGTCACCCGAGCAGCGAAGACAAGAACCTACACATCTTCTTCAACAGATTGACATTAACTGGGCCGGAAATGAAGTGCTTTTTGTGCAGCTTTTGAAGTTGCGTGAATATGATCTCGCTTTGGCTATTATCGACCAAGTTTACACTCCAGGAGATTGTCCTCTCGGACGTATAGAAATAGGGCCAATCGAATGGTGGTTGGATTGGCTTAAAACGGAAAGTGACCCAAGGTCATTCTCTATGCTTCAGGATCGAATATCTTGGTTGTTCACCAGATGCTTAACTAAGGAGGTGCGCCATGCTTTCGTCGTAGAATTCAATAACTCTGCCTCGAAATATCGAGATGTGCTTTCTCGCTCGATTCTACTTGACCAAAGCGACCTAACGACCGACGACTTCAGCGAAGATGCGGTTTCTTTTTTGTTAGCCGATTTAAGTAGAGGAGATTTGCCTCCATGGCGCGGCCACCTTCTTGGCAAAACATCGACAGAGCAATTCATTGTTGAACGTTTGCTACCCTTAGTGCCAAATGCAAAAGAACCACTTTTGAAAAACATTCGGGCTGTTCTTCGACAGGCCGGGTCACGCCATGGCCGTCGCTATCCTGGCGAATGAGTAAATAGGATATCTGCCGTGGTAGCATAGCTTGAAGCATTTCCCGCAAGAGTAAGAGTTCAGCATGCCCATCATCGCTGCATAAGATAGGACGCTTAGCCACGCAGAACTCTTCGCTGATGCTAGCGGGTCAGAGCTATTTTTTGTAATTAATCATGAGAATTTAAGATTTCGCTTGTGATACACCCCGTGACGCCCACGCCCGACAAAGTTAAAATAGCAGCTTCATCCCCTACCCTGCATAGTCAACCACCATGAGCGAATTTGTACTTACCTCCGTCAAGAACAATATAGGCTACATCACCCTCGACAGACCCAAAGCGCTGAACTCGCTGTCACTCGATATGGTAAGAGCGCTGACGACGACCTTGCTGGCCTGGCAGGATGATCAGAATGTGCGCGCGGTGTTTATCCATAGCAGCAGCGAGAAAGCATTTTGCGCCGGTGGTGATATCCGTTTTTTCTATGACGTCGGAACGGCCACACCCAAAGGTGACTCGGCCCTGCTGGAAGATTTTTTCACCGAAGAATATGCTTTAAATCATTTAATCCATTTCTACCCGAAACCCTATATCGCGCTAATGAATGGCGTGGTCATGGGTGGCGGCATGGGTATCGCCCAGGCGGGTGAAGATTGCCGTTTGCGCATCGTCACTGAGCGTACCAAGATGGCGATGCCGGAAGTGAATATCGGTCTTTTCCCTGACGTAGGTGGTGGCTATTTCCTGTCACGTACTGAAGGCGAAATTGGTACTTACCTGGGACTGACTGGTGAAATCATCACCGCCGCTGATGCCATCTATGCTGGTCTGGCAGATGTCTATACACCTACTGCAGAAATACCTGCGCTGATGAATTTGCTCAGTGAAAGCACAGCTACAGACCTGCGTGTAGCGACACGCGATTTCGCAGCAACTTTTGCAGACCAGGCAAAACCAGATACCAGCAAACTGGCTGCACAACACGCCGCCATCAATCGCATCTTCGCGGGCAATAGTGTTATTGCCATCTGTGAAAAACTACAGCAAGACAACAGCGAATTCGCTCAGCAAACACTGGCCACCATGCAAAAGCGTTCGCCATTGCTGATGTCAGTCACGCTGGAACAACTACGCCGCAGCAAAGACATGACAGTATCCGCCTGTCTGCGCATGGAAAGAAACATGGTACGCCATTGCTTCAAACATGGTGAAGTGCTGGAAGGTGTGCGAGCGTTGGTGGTAGATAAAGACAATACACCACGCTGGTCACCTGCGACATTGACTGAAGTGACGACAGAGCAAGTGACAGAATTTTTTGCAGAAGCCTGGCCTGCTCATGCGCATCCTTTGCGGCATTTGGACGGGTGAGTTGAAAGATTGATTGATCAAAATTTTTTGATCAATCGCAAATCAAGATATTTGCATAACGGTTGTATTGACGTTGTTTTTGTTTTTCCGCAGTTCCCATGTGTCGACGCCGTTTGTGCGGTACAGAAAATGGATCAAGAAGAGTCGCTGTCTGAGCCGCAGGCGAGTTTCGGATCTTCCCATTTTTTGTACTGCACAAACGGGAACCCCGCAGGGGCGACGATGCTGGGTCGCCTTTCTTTGAATTCTTTCTTTGGCGACGCAAAGAAAGAATTTCGGCCGCCGGGCCGAGACCCGGCTTGCATCCACGGAGAGCAATCGTTTTAATCAAAGCAAGACATATAACAAACGACACGGCATACCGCGAACGCTGCTGGATTCCAGCCAAGAGCATGCTGGAATGACGTTAATAAGATTATTCTGAGATTGAAGACAACGCAGCTTGTATGTACCACAATCACTCAAACACTACGACAGAAAAATAAAAATGAGGAGCAAGCTCCCCATTCCTTAAACTTGCGCGCACGATGCCATTAATGCTGCGCACCACCACCCAGATAAGCCGCCTTCACCGCCGGATCATTCTGCAAACTGGCCGCCGGACCATGTACCGATATCCTGCCATTTTCCAGCACATAACCATAGTCAGCCACGGCTAAAGCAGCCGCTGCAAACTGCTCCACCAGCAGCATGGTAGTACCCTGCTCTTTCAGGCGAACGATGATACGGAAGACTTCATCGACCAGGATAGGTGCCAGGCCCATTGATGGTTCATCCAGCAAGACCACGTCAGGATTGAGCATGACTGCTCTCGCCATCGCCAGCATCTGCTGTTCACCGCCAGACAAGGTACCAGCCAGCTGGTTCTTGCGTTCTTTTAAACGCGGGAACAGTTCCATGGCTTTTTGCAGATCACTTTCTATATCACCACGCGGGCGACTGCGGGTGAAACGCGGGAAAGCGCCGAGCAAGAGATTGTCTGTCACCGACATGGTGGCAAACACACGCCGCCCTTCTGGTGAATGCGCGAGACCTGCCCTGGCGATCTTGTGTGAGTCGAGGCCAGTGACATCTTTACCGGCCAGTGTCACTGTACCTTCTTTGGGTTTCAACATGCCGGAGATAGCGCGCATGGTGGTGGTCTTGCCGGCGCCGTTGGAACCAATCAGCGTGACGACCTTACCCTTGGGCACTTCCATGGAAATACCATGCAAGACTTCGACCTTGCCATAGGCTGCATGCAGATTTGAAATGCTTAACATTACTCTCTCCTCAGGCTGCAGTAGTTTCGGCGGTTTCAGCAACGCTGCCACCGAGATAGGCTTCAATCACTTTAGGGTCGGCCTGCACTGCTGCGGGTTTGCCCTCTGCAATTTTCTGGCCAAAATCCAGCACAGTCACGGTATCGCAAATCGACATGACCACATCCATATGATGTTCAATGAGGATGATGGTAATACCGTGTTCACGTATCTTGCGGATGATGGCGATCAGGTCCTTGATGTCGGGCGCTGTCAAACCAGCGGCAGGTTCATCGAGCAACAGCAGTTGCGGATTGAGACCCAGTGCACGGCCAATTTCAAGCAGGCGTTGTTTGCCATAAGGCAGATTGCGCGCCTCTTCATTAGCCAGGTCAGCCAGACCGACGAATTGCAGGATGCTGGCAGCACGTGCTCTTGCCAATCGTTCTTCACGCAGATAGCGGGGCGTATGCAACATGGCATCGCCGACATTACTACGGAAGGTACTGTGCAAGCCCACCAGGATGTTTTCTGTTGCCGTCATCTCCCCAAACAATTGCACGTTCTGGAAAGTACGTGCCACGCCACCTAAAGCAATTGCGGATGGCGTGCTGCCTGAGATGACTTTACCACCAAACTCCACCACACCATCGGTAGGCTGGTAGATGCCAGTCAGCACATTCATCATGGTACTTTTACCGGAACCGTTAGGGCCGATCAAACCATGTACCGTGCCTTTGTTGATTTGCAGATCAACCTGGTTCAGCGCTTTCAGGCCACCGAATTGCATGAGAATTTTCCGGCCTGTCAGCAGCACACCGACGCGGGTATCGCTGGCGTTGACGATAGCGTTGCTGGCATTGGTCTCTGCGCTTTCTACATTGACGACCAGATGTTGCTGCCCTTTGCCCAGCAAGCTGTTGACGAAACCGACGATGCCGTCTTGCAGGTAGTACACGACAAACAAGGTCATCAGACCAAAGATGGTCAGACGCCAGTCAGTGATGTTTTCCAGTTTGTAAGAGAACAAGGCCATGGCGACAGTCGCGCCCACAGGAACGATGAGTTCCCTGACGGTTTTGCGCTGCTTGGCGATGGCAGCACCACCGGCAATCACGGCAATGACTGCAGCGACGGTAGCAATCTTGCGGAACAGTTCTATATCAGCCAGCAGCGATGGCAACATCACGACAATCAAAGCACCCAGCAATGAACCAGTACGGGTCTTGCGCCCGCCCATGATGACTGCCAGCAGGAACATGATGGTCAGTTCAAAGTTGTAGGTATTCGGTGAAATATATTCTTCCGAATACGCATACAGGCTGCCTGCCAGACCAGCCAGTGCCGCACTGATGACAAAGGCGATGACTTTGTATTTGTAAACTGACACGCCCATGCAGTCAGACGCGATCGGGCTGTCACGCAAGGCCTGGAAAGCACGGCCATAGTGAGAGCGTAAAACACGGTGCACCACGACCAGCGCCAGCACCAGCATGATGGCAACCAGATAAAAGAAACCAACCTCACCGAGTTTTTGCCCAAAGATTACAGGCTTGGTGAGTTTGATGCCCATTGGCCCTTCAGTCAGGAAACTCATTTCATTGATGAGAATCTGGATGATGGTACCAAAGGCCAGTGTCACCATGGCCAGGTAAGGCCCGGTCACACGCAGTGCAGGCAGGGCCAGCAAGGCACCAAATACGGCTGTGACGGCAATACTGCAAGGGATGGCGACAAACACCGACATGCCCAGTTTGAACACCAGCACGCCCGTTGTATACGAGCCTATGCCAAACAAACCGGCATGACCGAGTGACACCTGACCAGTGTAACCGACCACGATGTCCAGACCAAACAGCAGGATGGCGTAGATCAGTATGGTCTCAGCCAGGTGCAGGTAGTAAGGGTTATGCATTATTATGGGTGTCAGCGCCAGTGCGCCTATACCCAGGACGGAAAGAGCGAGAGTCTGCTTATTCATACTTGTGCCTCACACTTTCTTGATGGCGGCTTTGCCAAACAAACCGGCAGGTTTGACGGCCAGCACCAGCAGCAACAGGACCAGGCCCGGCACCTCTTTGTAGCCTGTGGAGATGTAAAAGCCAGTCAGGGTTTCAGCAATGCCCAAAATCAGGCCGCCGACAATGGCGCCTACGCCAGAAGTCAGGCCACCGATAATTGCCACGGCAAAGGCTTTTAAACCCAGTGCCGAGCCCATCGTGGCGCCTGTCAGTGTCAGTGGTGCCACCAGTACGCCTGCGAAGGCTGCAGTGGCGGAGGACAGCGCATATGAGAAAGTAATGACCATGCTGGTATTGATACCCATGAGGCCAGCCGCATCCCTGTCATTCGATGTGGCGACAACGGCTTTGCCGTAAATGGATTTGCGGTTGAAAAACTCGACCGCCAGCATCATCGCCAGCGCGCCGATAACGACCACGACCTGCATGGCCTGCACGTTGGCGCCAAACACCTGGAAAGGTGCTGCAGACAAGGGAGACGGGAAAGTCAGATCATCCTTGCCCCAGATATTTTCTGCGACGTTTTTAAAGATGATGGCAAGTGCGATGGTGGACATGATCCAGCCAAATTCTGATTTGATCTTGATAGCCGGGCGCACGCCTATCCATTCAACGACCATGCCTTGCAGGCCGCCGAAGATCAGGACTATCGGTATCATCAGCCAATAATTCATATACGGGCCGCCATGCACATTGCCGACTACGCTGAGACCCACCAGGGCGCCCAGCATCAGGGCTTCACCCTGGCCAAAGTTCAAGGTGCCTGAAGTCGCAAATGTGAGCTGATAGCCAAATGCGATGACAGCATAAATCATCCCCAGGGCTATGCCGCTGAAGACGAGCTGAAGTAAAATTTCCATGTTGTTCACCCAAGGAGTGCAGCCTGCCAGGACCATCCACCCGATGTTGGATCGCCTTGAAGCTGTCTGTCTGAATAACAGCCCAGTCATCTTGCACTACGGTAGCAGGTGACCGGGCTGAGGGCTATTCCAGGCGCTGAGGCAGCGCCCTGTCTTTATTTACCCTGGACGATGTGGCCGCCTTTGGCTTCGCCCATGACAGGCATACCAGGCTTGATGGCTTCATGATCGTCATGCGAATAAGGCTTGTTGTAGGTGGTGATCACGCCTTCCACTTTTTCGCTCAGGTTTTCCAGCGCTTCACGTACTTTGACGCCGTCTGTACCACCAGCTTGCTTGATCGCTGCAGCCAGCAGGTAGATGGAGTCATATCCTTGCGCGGCAGATACGGCGGAAGGCATGCGATCTACCTTGTAAGCCTTTTGATAGGCTTCGATAAAGGCTTTGCGTTTTGGAGTGTTTGGATCCTGGATGAAGGTTTGTGGCATGGTTGCGCCATCGCCGTTTTTGCCAGCGTTGTCGAGGAAGTTACCCATGGACAAAGTCCAGCTGCCGATGATAGGTACTTTCCAGCCCAGTTTTTCCATACCGTTGGCGATTTGTGCCAGCTCAGGGCCGATGCCATAAGTCAGCACGGCTTGTGCGCCGCCCTGCTTGGCTTTCAACAACTGGGCTGTCATGTCGACATCCTTGATATTGAATTTTTCTACAGCGACTGGCTTGATGCCTTTGGCACCCAGGGTTTTTTCCAGATCTTCACGACCCAGTTGACCATAGTTGGTTGAGTCAGCCAGGATGGCGACCTTGGTAAATTTGTTCTTGACCACCGCTTCATCCACGATCATGGCAGACTGGATGACGTCATTTGCTGCCGTGCGGAAGATGTAATTATCTTTGTGTTCAGGACCAACGAACTGCTTGGTGATCACGCTGCCTGTTGCCACATTGTTGATGACAGGGATTTTGGCTTCCTGATAAAAACGCTGGGATGCCAGTGCCACGCCGGTATTGATATAACCGACGGTAGCAACCACTTTTTCTTTGTTGATGAGCTCTTGCGCGACCTGCACACCGCGTTCATTTTTGGCTTCATCATCACGTTCTACCAGTTGCAACTGTCTGCCCAGCACGCCGCCTTTGGCATTGATCTCGCTGACGGCGAGTTTGACGCCATCACGCATGGATACACCCATAGGGGCTGAACCACCGGTGAAAGGGCCGGCAACACCGATTTTGATAGGTTCTGCTGCATTGCTTGCAGCAGCCAGACCCAGAACAATAGACGCGACTAGGGCTTTGACTTTGTATGACATGTTTGTCTCCTGATTTTTTATGTAAGTACTTCAAAAATGAATTTATGAATTACCACGATAAATTAACAGGAAATCGAAAAAATCTCAGGCTCCATTCTACTTAAGTAAAACTACGCAAAAATGCGGGGCGAAGAATAATGCGGGACGCTCGGAGGGGGCAAAGCCTTATGCAGCAAGGCTTTAGCCAGGGAATTGTGTGCCAGATGCAGCAAAATGGTGCAGAAGTTTGTTACAGAAAGAAACTCTTTCAAGCTTTCGATGAAAGATTTTCATGTCACTGGCATTAAAAAATTTATTGATGAGAATGGAGTGCTGCAAAAAAGCCGCAAAATTTTCATCAGAAAAGAATACCGTACGCATCAGGCACCCGGTTTCAGGTGCGCGGACAAGACAGTTTTGCTGCCCTGTCGTGCTGCAATTAAATTACCTCCGGCAAAGCCGGAGGTTTATTGCTGGGGCGCCTCAAAGGCGCTGGTAACCCTTGAGCCGCCTAAAGGCGGCTACAGTCCCAATTTCATTTGGTCGTAACGCTCATCTTCCTGC